>DAIREN010000314.1:0-1037 GCA_036795535.1 Spirochaetota bacterium | reverse complement strand
ACAAGCCGGTTCGGGAGGACGGGCTTGGCCAGGAGACGGACGGGGGATTGCACGCCATCCATCCCGGGCTCACTGCTTCCAAAATAGCCACTCAACAGAATCACCGGAAGTCCTGGTCGCACCTCGCGGGCCAGTGCCAATACCTTGTCCCCGCTACATCCCGGCATGAAGAGATCGATCACGGCCAGAGACAGAACAAGATCGGAGTCCCGCAGGACAGCCATCGCAGCCGGACCATCAGCCGCCTCAATCACGGTGTAGCCTTCCTGTTCGAGGATCAACCGGCTTGATTTCCGGATCGAAGCATCATCGTCAGCCAAAAGCACCGTCTTCCCGTGTCCGTCCTTGTGTTCCCGGAGAGACTCTTCAGCCGGGACCGGGGGCAGATCCGCCTCGGATTGGCGCTGAAATCCCAGGAGAAACCCGGTCCCGGCCCCGGGCAGACTCTCCACCTCGACGCTGGCCCCATGTTCCTCAAGAATACTGAATACGATGGAAAGCCCCAATCCTGTTCCCTTGCCGACATCCTTTGTGGTAAAAAACGGTTCAAAAATCCTCTGCCGGACACTTTCATCCATTCCCGTTCCGCTGTCGCGCACCTCGAGCAGGACGCGGCCGTCTGCCACAGACCAGGTCCCGATCACGAGACGGCCCCCCTCCGGCATGGCATCCCGGGCATTCACAACCAGGTTCATCAGAACCTGTTCAATCTGTCCCCGGTCGGCACGAACGGGAAAACGCTCCGCACCCAGCCTGGTCTCATACTCGATGGTCCTCCCCAGAATCTGGCGAACAATCATTTCGAGACCGCGGACCACCTCGTTCAGGTCCAAAGTGCGCATCTCCATTTCCTGTCGCCGACTGACGGAGAGAATGCTGCGACTGAGAGCCGCCGCCCGGTCCATGCAGACAACCATCTCGTGCAGATACCCCCGGGCCAGCGTCTCGTTTCCGAGGCTCTCCCCGAGAAGTTGCCCCAAACCGTACATGGCGGTCAGGATATTGTTGAGGTCATGGGCAATCCCGCCGGCCAGCCG
>DAIREN010000313.1:0-1102 GCA_036795535.1 Spirochaetota bacterium | reverse complement strand
GCGCCTTGAGATCGCCGAGACGCTGGTTGTAGGCGGCGATGTTGGCCTCGGCCAGGTTTTCAGGATCGGCGTGGCGGTTGACCGCGGCCAGGTGAACGATCGCGTCACAGGAGGCAGCGAATTGTCTCAGCCTTGAATCATCCTGAAAATATTCGTCCTGAAAAGGGATACGCTCGATGGTATCAAAGAGTCCCAGATAATTATAGAGATGGGAGCCGATAAATCCGGCCTGCCCGGTGATGCCCACCCGGATCTTATCGCCCATGGTTGTTTTCTTTCAGCAAGTCCCAGTCGAACCAGAGATGGGCGGGATAGCGATAGATGTCCTCATTGCTTTCTTCCAGCAGCAGATCCGATAGCACGAGCAGCTTGTTCGGCACAGTCAATGCCCGCATGCCGTTGGCATGGCCCGGCGGCACAATCAAGACACCCGGCTCAGCGGCCTTGAGAATAAAGCTCTCCGGCCGCAGATCCGGCGAGGGGTCTGCAAAATCATCCAGCCGCACCGCCGCGACAACAAACTCTCCCTCCACGGCGCAAAAATACTTGGTCTCGCGTTTGTGTCCCTGCCAGGCGCGAATAATATCGGTTGTATGATTTGTAATGAAATAAAACCGGCGGACCGGATCGAGGCGAACATCATTGGCAAAGGCGATGGCGCCGCGATCGTCACTGTGCCGGCCGCCCTGGATGAAAACCGGCCTGTCCGGCATTTGCGGGGCATACGTCACGGTTTCAGCGCTTCCTGAACAAAATCCAGCTTGAGCAGCAGCTCTTTGGTCTCTTCCACATTGAGCCGGTAGGTGTTGCTGGAATTATAGTCGTCCGCCCGGCTGATGGTGACCTCTCCTTCGACAAAATACTTGTTGTAATTCAGATCCCGGGTATCGGCAGGCACGCGAAAGTACTGGCCGCAATCCTGGGCGATGGCCTTTTCTTCGCGCGTAAGCAGGGTTTCGTGCAACTTTTCGCCATGCCGCGTGCCGATCGTGCGGATTTCGGTTTTGCTGCCGAACAACTCGATCAGGGCTTTGGCCAGGGTCTCGATGGTCGCAGCCGGAGCTTTTTGGACAAAGCGGTCACCCTGATGACCGTTTTTGTA
>DAIREN010000312.1:0-1257 GCA_036795535.1 Spirochaetota bacterium | reverse complement strand
GCGGTTCGCCGATAGACATTCTTGTCCGAGGGTACGACCTCAAAAAAGGTGCCGAGATCGCCAAGCAGCTCAAGACGATCATGGAAAAAGTGCCCGGCCTGTATAACATCGATGTCAGTCGCAAGGAAGGTGCTCCCGAAATGTCGATCCGGGTCAACCGGGTCAAGGCCGCCAGTCTTGGTATCAATATGGCGTCGATTGCCACGACCATTCAGCAGAGCGTGCTTGGCCGGACAGCGACATACTTGCGGGAGGGGGGACGTGAGTATGATGTTCTTGTCCGGCTTGACGAGAAGGACCGCAAGAGCATAGAGGATATCGAAAATATCCAGGTACTTTCCGGATACACCAGGAGACCGGTCCGGATCGGGAATATTGCCCAGGTTGTTCGCGATGTCGGTCCGATCAATATCGAACGCGATGACCAGGAACGCGTGATCCATGTTACCTGTTCTTCCTTCAGGGGGCTGCAGCAGTCCGTGGACGACATCCAGGCCGAGGTCAAAAAGCAAATTGTCCTGCCGGCCGGATTTACCCTCGAATACAAGGGGAATTTCAAGGACATGCAGGACACATTTGGCGATCTGATCCTGGCCGTGATTGTTGCGAGTGCCCTGGTCTACGCAGTGATGGCATCGATTTTCGAATCCTACATCGATCCGCTCATCATCTTCATCACGATTCCGCTTTCCCTGATAGGCGTGATCTGGATGCTCTTCCTGACAGGGACTTCACTCAATGTCAATTCGATGATCGGTATTCTGGTTCTGGCGGGTGTTGTGGTGAACAATGGTATTGTGCTTGTGGACTATATCAATATTCTCCGTGCGCGCGGGGTCAAACTGGAAGAGGCCATCATGGAAGGAGGCCGGCGCCGTCTCCGTCCGATTTTGATGACGACTCTGACGACCGTGATTGCCCTTGTCCCGGGTGCTATCGGGATGGGAGAGGGTGATGAAGCCAATATTCCGCTGGCCCGTACCGTCATCGGGGGACTCTCTGCATCGACATTCCTTTCGCTCTTTGTGGTTCCTGTCATTTATCTGAGCTTTGACCACATCTCCGAAAAGAGGCGGAAAAAACGTGCAGGCAGGACGCCGCTGATCCGGCGGATCGGAAACAAGCTCGTATCCATCATATTCCGGGAGAAAAAACGATGAAGATGATCATGGTGGTCTATAACCACTCTTTGGACGAAGAACTGATGGATGTCCTCAAGGAATGCGGGGTCGAATTCCATACCCACTTTGCCCGGGC
>DAIREN010000311.1:0-1313 GCA_036795535.1 Spirochaetota bacterium | reverse complement strand
CGGATGTCGGCACGCTGGAAGATGTAGCGCTTGGTTCCGTGGGCCTCTTCGACGTCACGGAGCGAGAGGGGGTTGCCGGCATAGGTCAGGGTATCGACATTGATGATCCGTCCGGAAAACTCCTTTTTGTTGAGAACGTGGCGGATGAAGTTCCCTCCGATAAAACCGGCGCCACCGGTCACCATGATTGTCTTGAAGCTGCGCATATCGACTCCAGTGTGGTTTGGGAATTGGGAGATTACATTGCCATCCCGAAGAAAGTCTAGCACCGGCAGGAGGCAGAGTCAAACCTGTCGGCACAACCTGCACCGGAATCCCGGACAGGTTGATGCGCCATCGGTCGTCTTGAGGGAGATCCGTCAGTCTCGTGAACCAGGTGCACTGATCCGGGAAGGGTGCCGGCTTTCCCTACTGCTGGTGATGTGTGACCCGGCTGCGTTCACTCTGGATGTGATGCTGGAACTCGCGTTGGGCCCGCATAGCCGCGGCCACCCGTGCGCCGAAGGCGGCAGTATCTTCATCCTCGCTGTGGCCGATGCTGTTGATGAAAAAGCCGGCTTCTTCCCAGTCTTCATCCGATTTGACGATCCCGCGAGCTTCGAGGTACCTGCGAAGATTTTCATGATCCATGAGTGTCCCTCCTGCTGTGTCACAGCCCTCTCGCTCCAAGTATAGGTCCGATACGGGAAAAAACAAGCAAGGGCTTGCGATTGGATGAAGGATATGATACCATGAATATATGAAAACTGAAAAGAAAAAGAGGTTATCAAAGGGGCGGCTGGTCCTGGTCTCGCACAAACTTCCGGTCACCATCGAAAAAACGGCGCGGGGTTTTTCGGCTGTCAGGAGTACCGGAGGGCTGGCAACAGGGATTTCGTCACTCGAAATGTCAAAGTCTTCACTCTGGATCGGGTATGCCGGTATTGCCGCGGACGGCCTCTCCCGTCAGCAGGCGCGTCAGTTGGACGAGATGCTGGACCGGGAGCATGGCTGTGTCAATGTTCCCCTGACTGGGCAGGATTTCAACCTGTACTACAACGGGTTCAGCAACAACACACTCTGGCCACTCTTTCATTATTTCCAGGTCTATACGAGCTATAG
Source organism: Spirochaetota bacterium (assembly GCA_036795535.1). Classification (GTDB taxonomy): domain Bacteria; phylum Spirochaetota; class JAGLSM01; order JAGLSM01; family JAKPMW01; genus JAKPMW01. The sequence goes on along the minus strand of DAIREN010000311.1, from coordinate 212 downwards.
TCGCGAAACATGGGACGGGTATTGCAAGGTCAACCGGAAATTTGCTGATGCGATTCTCAAACACGCCAAGCCACAGGATGTGATCTGGATCCACGATTACCAGCTCATGCTTGTCCCGGGGATGATCAGGGAAAAATGGCCTGAAGCACGCATCGGGTTTTTTCTGCACATTCCTTTTCCCTCTCACGAACTCTTCCGGCTTCTGCCCTGCC
>DAIREN010000310.1:0-1358 GCA_036795535.1 Spirochaetota bacterium | reverse complement strand
AAAAACGGTTTAGCGGGAAGATGGGGTGAAGCTCTCTATAAGGCATGTGGGGCGCTTCACTTTCCCTTTGGATACAACCCAAGAGCGGAACCATTGAAGCAGTTCCCCGACACAATGAGATCAAAAAGCGCCTCTTGCCAAAAAAGATCATGAAAAATCTTTCCTGTGAAGAATTCCCGAACTGGTATTCACGTCGTATCCCGTCTTGCGCTGTGGCCTTGTCACCAGGAGTACAATGGTGGACACAGCCCTGTCGGGCAGGAAACCTCTTGATTTTGCTGTTGGTGCATGTATATTTTTATATATACAGAAGGAGCCAATCTATGCCACGAGAACACAAAGTGATTGTCTATTCGACACCCACGTGCAGTTGGTGCACCAAGCTCAAATCCTGGCTGCGGGAAAAACGGATCCGCTTTGTCGAGGTTGATGTCTCAAAGGACGCCCGGGCTGCCGAGGAATTGGTGCGAAAAACCGGACAAATGGGCGTCCCAGTCACCCTCGTTGATGGCCGACCGGTCATCGGTTTCAATCAGCCAATGCTGGAACGACTCCTGGCATCATGAAGCCGGCGTGAGACCCCGGCTTCATTGCATTGGTACGCACCACCCACAGGGATTCGGGCAGAAGTATCAACCGTCCAGACACTCCCTGGAAATACCGGGTTATTTTCCGACACGTCGCGCAGATTCGACGGTCATCGAATACCAGTTCCGCTCGTTTGTCCCGAATTGGACTTTTTGGACCGTCACGACGCCCGTGACTTCGATGAATGTATGCTGCAATCTCGGATAGTCCTCCATCTGGTTCTTTTTGATGGAGAGATGGATATCATAATTGGCCAGCGGTGTGATCACCAGTCTCGAAAAGCGGGCCGTCCCGACTTCACGAAGCATCCCGATGATGGTCATCCGCTCGCCATTCTTGAGATCTTCGGGCGTGACGGAGGCCGCAGGAGTGTTCGTAAGAGTGATGCCGGCCTTGCGCGCAGCCTGTTCGATATCGACCGGACAGCTGGTGTCCGGCTTTTCACTGTGGCACGCAACAAGAAACACAAGCATGGTGCACAGCATCAGTTTGAATAATGTTTGCATGGGTTCTCCAAAGAGGGTACAAGGAAATCAAACCGCCTGCCGGATGAGGGCAGGCGGGACCGGATTATGGTTTATGCTTGATAAAACTGATCTGGGATCCATTGCCACTGGCAACAAATCCATCCAGATTCGCTTCGGTCACAGGCAGGAAGATGGCACCACCGGGCATGAGCTTGAAGGAATCAAGCGAATCGGTTGGAGGGCGCAAAGTGAAACGGAAAGTGCTGTTTTCGTCCTTGAAGCCCTGAATCCCTGAGCCGTTGA
>DAIREN010000309.1:0-1487 GCA_036795535.1 Spirochaetota bacterium | reverse complement strand
TCTGGGGTTCATCGTCGTTCAAGCCCGGGGTGAGGTTCTGGCCCCGTTCTTCGCCACGGCCGGGTTCGGCTCGCTAATCGCATCCGTCGGGGCGGCACTCGGCTCGACGCTGGTTGCGGCCACACTCGCCGCACTCTATCCGGCGATCGTGATCTGCAGTGTCGAACCCTACACAGCCATCCGAAACCGCGAGTAAGACGACGAGAGGGACAATCCGGGATGATAACCAAGATTCTCAATGTGACAAAATCGTATGGAAGCGGGAGTGCCCGGGCCGAGGCCTTGAAGGGCGTTTCGCTCGATATCAATGCAGGCGATTACATCGCCATCGTCGGGCCTTCGGGCAGCGGAAAGACGACACTCCTCTCGATCATCGGATGCCTGATTCATCCGACCGAGGGAGAGGTCTATTTCGACAAGCGGCGGGTCAGTGATATCTCGGACATTGAACTCTCGGTTCTTCGGGGAAGGGAGATCGGCTTCGTTTTCCAGTTTACCGACCTGCTCTCGAATCTGACCGTCCTCGAAAACGTCCTTGTCCCCATTCTCTTCCATGACGGAATGGTTGATGAAAAGAAAAAATACGCTGTCCAGCTTCTCGAAAAGCTGGGTCTCGGATATTGCATCAATGCCCGGGTCCAGGCACTCTCCGGTGGAGAACGGCAGCGGGTGGCCATCGCCCGGTCCCTGATCAACCGGCCACGGCTCCTTCTGGCGGATGAGCCGACGGGGGATCTGGATGACGAGACATCACGTCGGATCATCTCGCTCTTTGCCGCGGTCAACGCCAGCGGGACGACCATCGTTTTTGTGACGCACAACAAGAATTTTGCCAAGGCCGCGACCAATGTCTACGAGATGGGTGACGGGCGGATTCAGCGCATTCTCAAATAGGACAACCTGATGAACGGAACCGTGTGGGAGGTTCTCCCGGACGCCATTCTTCTCCCCGGGCTGAGGTCCGACGGTTTTGTCTTTGCCGTCTCGACGGTGGCTGCGGGTGACATGCATATTGCCACCGGGGACAGCGGTCGTGCCGCCCGTGAGTCCTTCGTCCGTACCTACGGGATGGGCTTGCCCCTTGTCTGTGGAAACCAGATCCATGGGAACCGGATTGAAATTCTGACTGAAACAAAGCGCGCCATCTTTGAAGGAACGGACGGCTGTCTCGTTCCGCAGGGGGTGTCTGTCGCGGCCGGGGTGTTTACGGCTGATTGCCTGGCCATCTGCCTCCTTGACCGGAGACGCCGCGAATTTGTTTTGGTCCATTCCGGTTGGCGCGGGACGCAGGCCGGACTTCCGCTCAAGGCACTCCGTCTGCTTGAGTCCCGGGGAACACGGATGGCGGATCTCCGGGTGGTTTTTGCCCCCTCGATCCAGCCTTGCTGCTACGAGGTCGGTCCCGAGTTCCGCGAGCATTTTCCCGATGGACCATTTCGCGAACAGCATGGGCAACTCTTCTTCGATAATCAGGGCGCAGCGGCCGG
>DAIREN010000308.1:0-1529 GCA_036795535.1 Spirochaetota bacterium | reverse complement strand
CCATACAACCCGCTATGTTGACTGCCATATCACAGATTTGTCATGCGACTCCGGGCGCAGACCCCGCACAGGGGTAGTATCCACCAATGTATTGCAATAACCATGGCGATACTCCCGGAGTGCTTTGAACGGTTGTTTTTCCCTGTTCCGGCCCGTACAATATCTATATGAACGAGCATGACAAGGTTTTCAAGGAAATACAGTCCGTCAAGGATAACGCGCTGGATTTCATCCGGGGGACGGTTCCTGAGGAACTGCTTTGCCTCTTGAACCTGGATACGCTCAGTCTTGAGAAGGACAGCTTTATTGATCCGGATCTGGGGGAACACTTTTCGGACCTGATCTATAGCTGTCAGACGGCTCATCAGCACAAGCTCAAGATCACGCTCCTTTTGGAGCACAAAAGCCAGAAGCCGGCCAACGAACACCTACAACTCCTGCGCTATCTCATCAACATCTGGTCACACGAGACAAAAAACCACCAGCCGCTCTCATTGATCATTCCGATCATTTTTTATCACGGCGACAGCACCTGGGAAGCACGGCTTTTCACGGAGAGATTTGCAAACTATGCCCCGGCACTGTTGCGATTTATCCCAGAAATCCCGTACCTGCTGACTGACCTGCAGCGCTACGATGACGAAGCCATCAAACGCACACTGTTTCATCGCGACATCAATGCGACGATGGCCCTCTTGATGAAATATATCCGCAACAGCACACTGCTGCCGGACAAGTTGGCTGAAATATTCATTCCTGTCAAACAACGTTTTTCGCATGAGACGATACCGGCTGAAGTAAGCAGCCTCATATACTATCTGCTCAAAATCAGTGAGCTGGATATCGCCAGAATTACGCAAATTATTTCGACCATCGACCCAAAGGGAGGAGAAGCCATCATGACAACCGCAACCAAATTACGCGAGGAAGGCAAGATTGAGGGCAAGATCGAGACAGCTCGCCGGATGCTTGGGGATGGTCAATCGATTGAACTGATAGCAAAATACACCGGCCTGTCTTTGTCCGAAATTATGGCGTTGCAAGACAACCAAAGCTGACCAAAATATTCATTCCTGTCAAACAACGTTTTTCGCATGAGACGATTCCGGCTGAAGCAAGCAGCCTCATATACTATCTGCTCAAAATCAGTGAGCTGGATATCGCCAGAATTACGCAAATTATTTCGACCATCGACCCAAAGGGAGGAGAGGCCATCATGACAACCGCAACCAGATTACGCGAAGAAGGCAAGATCGAAGCCAAACTTGAGACAGCTCGCCGGATGCTCGAAAAGGGCAGTGATGTCTCTTTTATCGCCGAAGTTACCGGCCTCTCTCAAGCCGAAATCGAAGCGTTACACAACAAAAACGGCTGACGACACCCTTCGCAAGCCCGATCTGTCGAAGCTGTCACCCGCTTTTCAGGCCCACTATGATTTTGTCATGCGACTCCGTGCGTTGACCCCGCGCAGGGGTAGCACCCACCATTGTATTGCAATAGTTTTATCGATACTCCCGGAGTATTTCTAC
>DAIREN010000307.1:0-1538 GCA_036795535.1 Spirochaetota bacterium | reverse complement strand
GAACATCAATGCTTCGGGCGGGACCATCAAGAGCGGGTATAGCCAGTTTACCATCAGAACCGAGGGTGAGTTCAAGAACGTCGACGATGTCCGGAACATCATAGTCACATACCAGAGAGGGATTCCTGTTTATCTGCGCTATGTTGCCGATGTCAACTGGGGGATCTCCGAGGAGGTCTCGACATCCAGGTTCAACAACAAACCCGGACTGCGACTCGTCGTCTACAAGCAGTCCGGTGCCAACACGGTCCAGGCTGTGGACAGTCTTCGGGCCAAGCTCGAACGGATCCGGGCCGAGCTTCCGGCCGGGGTGCAATTGCTCGAAGCCTTCAGTTCGGCCGACTTCACTAGAAACTCGATCGGGAACACGGCCAGTTCGGCGATTTTGGGTGGTATCCTTGCTGTGATCATCGTGCTGATCTTTCTGCGCAACATCAGGGCATCCATGATCATCGGACTGGCGATACCGACATCGATTATCGCGACCTTTATCGGGATGTATTTTTTCAAGGTCAACCTCAACATGATTTCACTGGGAGGTCTGACACTCGGTATCGGAATGCTGGTGGACAACGCCATTATCGTATTGGAAAACACGTTCAATTATATGAGTCGTGGTGCCAAACCGGCGAAGGCGGCCCGTCTCGGGGCCCAGGAAATTGCGGGGGCCATTTTTGCTTCGACCCTGACGACGGTCTGCGTGTTTCTCCCTATCGTTTTTACGGACGGGATGGCCAAAGAGATCTTCAAGGACATGGCGCTGACGGTTTCCTTTTCGTTGATGGCATCCATTTTTGTGGCAGTCACTCTGGTGCCCATGTTGTCAGCCAAGTATTTGCGTTACCATGACGAAAAAGAATTGAAAAAGCTTGAACCACGGCTCTATAAAATCGTCAGCTTTGGCGAACGGATTCTTGAATTCCTGGAATCGAAGTACAAAGAAGGAATCCGCTGGGCTCTCGCCAACCGGAAAATGCTTATCATTGCAGTCGTCGGTATCTTTCTTTTTACCATGATGGTTGTCATGCGAGGCGTGGATTCGGAGTTCTTCCCCGAGTCGGACCAGGCCTCCATCAAGGTGACCGTGACCATGCCGGTCGGGACCAGGCTTGAAACGACCAATGAAGCGGTCGAGCAGATGATCGGACTCCTCAAAAAGGCCGTCCCTGAAAAGTATATCAGAAATGTGTTTTTTGTCAGCGGGAGCCCGGGCGGATTCTCGGCCATCTTCAATGCGTCCGGTTCGCATGTTTCCACCTTGCGGGCACGGCTTGTTTCCAAGAGTGAGCGTGATAAGACGACAACGGAGTACATCAAGACTCTCAAGGATCTCGTGCAAAAAGCTCCGGCTCCACTGGGTGTCGCAGCGGTCAATATCTCCGGCCAGGTCGGCCCCGGGTTTGGTGGCGGGGCTCCGATAGACATTCTTGTCCGTGGGTATGACCTCAAAAAGGGCGCCGAGATCTCCAAACAGCTCAAGACGATCATGGAAAAGGTTCCCGGCCTGTACAACATCGATGTCAGTCGCAAGGAGGGGG
>DAIREN010000306.1:0-1547 GCA_036795535.1 Spirochaetota bacterium | reverse complement strand
TCTTCCAGACCCCAGCCGGCGATGAAGGCCTCGGTCCGGGCCACGATCACGAAGTCGGGGTCCGTCTGGATGTCTTTTCCGGCCCGGATCTTCATGGAGAACTCTTCGACCGGGGCCAGGGGCTGCTGCTCACCGCCGATAAAAGAATTGGTCTTGGGGAAGAGCTTGTCCTCGATGCAGACGCCGGCGATGTTGCGCTGCTCGAGCTTCTGGACCAGGCGCTGGAGGTTGTTGAAGTTGCCGTAGCCGGTATCACCGTCCAGGAGGATGGGGATATTGGTGGCGTCGGACATGAACTCGAGCACCTCGAGGACCTGTGTCCAGGATGCCTCGTTGTTGTCGCGGACACCGAGGGCGGCCGAAATGGAGAGACCGCTGCCCCAGATCGAGGAGAAGCCGGCTTCCTCGACGAGTTTTGCAGTCAGGCCGTTATGGGCCTCCATCATGACGCTGACCTGCTTGTCCATCAGCAGCTTCTTCAACTGGGTAGTTTTTTTCATGGAGAACTCCGTCGATACGGTTTGGGGCCGCCAGAATTGCTGGAGGCCATGTGAATAATAGTAAAAAAACCCGTGTTCTGCACTACTTACGAATGGAATGGATGACTATCTTTTCAGGATGCCATTCCCGCCCGGAGTCTGCCTGTGACCATGTTCGAACGCCTTGCCGACCGTTTTGTTCTCGGGCGAAGGATGGAACGTTTCAGGGAGGTTCTGGATCAGCGGACCCTCTGGATTGTTCCCGTTTTGGAGAATATCCGCAAGGCCCACAATGCCAGTGCCGTAGTCCGGACCTGCGACGCCCTCGGGGTGGCTGCGGTCCACTTTGTCGAGTACGAAAACAGTTTTGCCCTCAATCCCAAGATTTCAAAAGGGGCCCATGACTGGGTCGAACAGCGGGCCTGGAACTCCATGGAGGACTGCCTGGCCTGGTTCAGGTCCCAGGGCTATCTCATTGCGGGTACAACTCTTCATGAAAGCGCGATCGCTCCCGAGGCACTGCCCCTCGACAGACCGGTGGCCCTGATTCTGGGGAACGAGCGGTTTGGCCTGTCCGGAAAGGCGGTTGCGGCCTGTGACTGTCTTGTCAGTCTTCCGATGTACGGATTTGTCGAGAGTCTGAATGTCTCCGTGGCCGCCGCCCTGGTGATCGACGGGCACTTGAAGCGTGTCAAGGCCAAGGGTGACGGGCGCTGGAGGCTCCCTCTCCGGGAGCGCAAGCGGATCCTGCGGCGCTGGATCTTTTTTTGTACACGGATCGGTGGACTCGTCCAGAAGATGCGCCTGAAAAAACGGATCGAGGCCGGTATCGCCGCCGGTGATGACGAGGATTGATGATCCCTGCCTATCTTTTTGAAGTGTCGTGTGGCGGCACCCAGGGTTCGATGATCAGCTTGCCAGTCTGCGGGTCGGCATGGGCATGTTGCCGGTCGCGCTGTTCGTGCGTTTCAAGCGAAGTCTTCCCGAGGTTGATTTTGACATCGGTGTAGAGTGTCCCCAGGACGATCAGTTCTCCCCCGCGATTGTCCGCAACATCCATCAGCACAT
>DAIREN010000305.1:0-1658 GCA_036795535.1 Spirochaetota bacterium | reverse complement strand
TCAGCCCTGCAGACGGCGAACGTTGACGGCCGTGGGGCCCTTGGGACCCTGCTCGACATCGTACTCCACCGGCTCGCCCTCGCGGAGGTTGCGGAAACCTTCGCCGAGGATTTTCGTGTAGTGCACGAAAACGTCCTTGTTGGACTCATCGCAGATGAAACCGAAACCCTTTTTCTCATTGAACCACTTTACTGTACCTTTGCTCATTGTGAAACAACTCCTGTTTTTTTATACACATCAGGCATGGCCGGACGCGGCGCGCCACAGCGTATTTCCTGGTTGTGACCATGTAGTGTTTGAGACCGGCGAGGCAGGTTGAAGCAGTGTGCCGGTGCGTGACAAAAAATGCAGATAGATAACCACCAATCTCGTACTCTCAGCAAGTATAACCAGTTTTCGGGAAAAAGCATAAAAAACTTAACTGGCATACCAACTCTGTACAAACCAATCTTCCGGCTCAAAAGCATCCCGAGCCGATCTTCGGACATTCTCCATTGACGCCGCCCGCCTGTCAAGAGAAAATGCATTTTCAGCGAAAAAGTTTTCATCCAATTTTGCAAGGATAGTGCCATGCGCCAATATGCAGATATTATGATAATTGGCACGGGAATTTCCGGTGTTTCGGCGGCGTTTGCTGCCCGCAACGCTGCACCGCAGGCCCGTGTGCTCCTGGTCGGCGAGGAGCCGGGACTTCCCTACAAGCGGACCAGCCTTTCCAAACATCTGGCTGACCCGGAGATCCTGGACCATACTCTTCCACAATTTGCTTCGGGTCAGCCTCTCCCGTTCACCCTGCGTAGCGGAACGGAGATTGTCTCTCTGGACGGGCAGACCCGGACGATGACAGCTATAAACGGAAATACAATTTCTGCCGGGGCCGTCATCCTGGCTACCGGCTCGCTTCCGCGGCAACCCCGCTGTGGCTGGGGGCGCAGCATCCTCGGTTTCCGCACGCAAGCCGATGCCCTGGCTGTTCGTACCCTGCTGCGGGAGAGCCGGACAGTTCTGATCGGCGGGAGCGGGGTGCTGGCGGTTGAACTGGCCTGCCAGGCTGCTGCTTCAGGCACGACGGTCACCATGGCCGGGCGAAACCGGCAGATTCTCGCACGGCACTTTGATGCAGAAAGCGCGACATGGCTGGAGGCGTTGCTTGCAGACCACGGGATCCGGTTTCTGCCTGAGGTGGACATCGATGAAATCAGTGTCAGCGAGGGACGGCCGTTTCTCGAACGGGTGCCTGCCGGATTTGATGGCGCCATCATTGCGGCCGGTACAACGCCGGCGACTGCGCTGGCCGTCACGGCCGGGATCGAGCCCGACCCGGGTATCCCTGTGGACAGGTATTCCCGCACGGGTCTTCCAGGCATTTTTGCGGCCGGAGATTGTTCATCAAGAAACGGATTCATGACCAGCCTTTGGCATCAGGCACAGGCGCAGGGCCAGAATGCCGGCACCAATGCAGCGGCATTTTTGGCCGGGGCACCCCTTGTCCCGTACTCGGTTGAACCCCAGCGCGTCAAATGCCGGATTTTTGACTGCTTCACGTGGTCGTGCAACCATGCCTGTGAACACGATACCGTCGAGAGCATCGAGAAGGGGCGGATCGTTCTCCGTCTCCTGTTCAAAGATGGTGGACTGGTCGGAGCAAGCGCCATCGG
>DAIREN010000304.1:0-1700 GCA_036795535.1 Spirochaetota bacterium | reverse complement strand
AACATCGGAACGACTCATCGCATTTTGTGGTTACAATTTCTTTACCTGAACTTTATGAACTTTACTTGACACAAAAGCTTGGCTACCGCATAATCGCCTCCAACGAAAGCAATTTTATATTAAAATCGCCCCTGAGCAAGGATGATAAACCAATGGCAAATAATAGCATAAGCGCTCTGTACCACTTCAACTGCTGCACAAACAGACCCATAGTTGGCAGATTGTTTAACCTAAAAACGGCAGTTGAGCTTCTTGCTAATCGGATAGATATTTGAAATAATAACAGAAGTAACGAGAATATATCCGAGGAGGCATTCACCAAATGGGTGAGGTACAGAAAGGGTGTGAGATGATCAATCAGGGGCCTATTTCACTGGATACCTATAGTGGTAAAGTTCATGTGGAATGGGACCCAGAAGGCGCAGTGAGTCCGTTGGGTCAGCTGCCATTTTTCATAGAATATCTGAAGGTCAGTGGTCTATACGATAATTTCATAGAGAAGTGTCCATTACAATATTCAAGTCCGAATGCTCCCGGCATACGGGATGTCATGGGTACCCTTTTGCTGTCGATATTGTCCGGACATCATCGATATGCGCATATCAGCGCGATACGATTTGACGGAGTGAATCCGGGATTGTTGGGGATGGAGAAAGTCGTCAGCGAAGATGCGGCAAGACGTGCGCTGAAGTCGATAGAAGAGAATGCCGGTGTTTCGTGGCTGGATGATCAATTACGATTATCCACCGAAGCAGCCATTGCGGCAGGATCCTGGATACTGGATACGGACACGACCGTGAAATGTCTTTACGGGAAGCAGGAAGGCGCCGTTGTCAGTTACAATCCGACCAAGCGAGGCCGCCCATCGCATAATTACCATTCTTGTTTTATGGCAAACACCCGCATGGCCCTTTGTATCGAGGTGAACCAAGGCAATGAGCATACGGCTCACCACGTGATGCCATCCTTATGGAACTACTACGATTCGCTTTCATCCGAAAGAAGGCCGGCTCTGATTCGTGGGGACATCTTTCTCGGCAATGAAGGTTTCCTTGCCGCAGCGGAATCCCGTTTTGCGCATTATCTGACCAAGCTCAGACTGACCGCCAATGTGAAGCGGCTGATTGAGCGACTATTTTTCAGTGCCACATGGGTCGATGCCGGGCACGGGTATGAGGGGGCCGAGTCAGAGCTGAAACTGGACGGTTGGACACGTCCCCGCCGGGTGATCGTTACCCGGCGCGAGATCAAAGACAACATTGTTTTGACAGACGACAAACAGCTCAACCTCGCTTTTATCGACACAGCCACAACAGCAAGACGCTATGAGTATGCTGTCCTGGTTACCGATTTGTCCTATGACATTTATGCGATCTCGCAACTTTATCGTGACCGTGCCGACGCGGAAAACTGTTTTGACGAATTGAAGAATCAATGGGGATGGGGAGGCTATACGACACAAGACCTTAAGCGTTGTCGTCTGATCAGCCGGATGGTTGCTCCGGTCTATAACTGGTGGTCGCTTTTTGTCCGTCTTGCATCAGGGAAACACCACGAGGCCATCACCAGTCGTCCGCTGCTTCTCTATGGTGTTGCCCGCCAAACCAAACATGCAGGACAGACAACTTTAACGATATCCAACAAGCATGCAAAATCTTCAGCCGTGATCAATCTTTTACAAGAGCTGAATACATTTTTTA
>DAIREN010000303.1:0-1751 GCA_036795535.1 Spirochaetota bacterium | reverse complement strand
CCGCTGTACAAGCTGTCCGTATCGCTGGCGGCTTCGTGATCTTTCCGGTCGAATACCTGATCTGTTCGATGCTGCTGACAAATATGAAAAAACACTTCTCCCACCTGTTGCTGATCAAGTCCGAACAACCCTATGATCCTGCCATGCTTCAGGCCTTGCTCGACAGATTTGCCCTGCGCGAGAGATGGGATGCGCTGCACGTGTAGCAGGGTGTGAGGCTAATTATTGCCTGGCAGAAGGAATACAAAAAACTCCATCGGTTGTTGTGGTTGACTAGGTCTGCGTTTTGTGCTACCATCTGTCGAATGGATGACAATAGGTGGATGTGCCGAACGAGTGCATCCGTATAAGGGCTTGATACAGTTGAATACCATAAAAAGACAGGAACAAACAATGACACGAGAAGACGGAAAGAAGCTCATCGCCCTGCGCGTTGAAGATTTTGAACGCAACAAGGTCGTGTTGACCAAAAAAGGTCACGGCGAAACGAATATTAGATCCAATTATATAGACAAACTCTTTGAGGCGTTGGGCTGGGACATGACCAATGTCTACGAGGTCGTGCGCGAGTATTCGCAACGTGACCGGTCCACCGCAGCCGGTATGAAAAAGGTTGATTACGCCCTCAAACTCAAGGGCAAGCTCAAACTGTTTATCGAAGCCAAGGAAGCCAGTGTCAATCTTGAGACCGACAAGGACGCGATCTATCAGGCCAAGCGCTATGCCTATTCGTCCAACGGACGGGCCCCGATCGTTATCTTGACCGATTTTGAAGAATTTCGGGTGTTCAATGTCATCAAGGCTCCGGCCTATGACGTAACTGACAAAGAATTGCTCAAATCACATTGCATGCAGTACACGGATTATCTCGAAAAGTGGGATATCCTCTGGGATACATTTTCACGCGAGGCTGTCGAGGGTGGCAGCCTTGACCGTCTGCGGGGCAAGATCGACAAAAATACAAAGACGATGGATGCCGATTTTCTGGAAGCCATCACCAAGTGGCGCGAGACTCTTGCCAGAAATATTGCCAACCGCAATGAAAACCTAAACGTTCAGGAAATCAATGAAGCTGTACAGCGCATACTTGACCGCTTGATCTTTATCCGCAATCTCGAAGACAGGGAGATCGAACCCGAAAACATCCTGCTTGATGCCCGAAAAAAAGATGACATCTACCGGACAGCGCTTTTACCTCTGTTTCGCAGTCTCGACAAAACATATAATGGTCTTCTCTTTAAGCGTCATTTTTCAGAAGACATCATAATAGATGACAAGACGCTCAAGGAGATCATCCGCGATATGTGCTACCCGGTCTCGCCCTTCCAGTTTGACATCATCGAGCCTGAGATTCTTGGACGGGTCTACGAAAAGTTTTTGGGAAGTAAAATCATACTTTCAGAGACGCACAGAGCAACTATTAAAGAAAAGCCAGAGGTACGTCATGCAGGTGGTGTGTATTACACACCAGAGTACATCGTCGAATACATCGTCAACAATACGGTCGGCAAAAAAATCGAGGGCCGGACACCGGACGAGATCAAGGCCATCAAGATTCTTGACCCGGCCTGTGGCTCGGGCAGCTTTTTGCTGGGCGCATACTCCTGTCTGCTTGAATATCACCGCACATGGTATGCCGAACACCAGCAGGACAAGTCCTATAAAAATGACTGGTATCTGACCAGTGACGGAGAACTCAAGGTCCGGCTTGACAAGCGCGGCGACATCCTGCGCAACAATATCTTTGGCGT
>DAIREN010000302.1:0-1782 GCA_036795535.1 Spirochaetota bacterium | reverse complement strand
GCGTTGCGCAAACATCCCGTATCACACAAGCCATGCCGTCCTTCCCCATAACATATCCGGCAGGCGCAGGGGCCTTGTGCATCCCCGCATTGGTTGTATTCGGGAAGGACTGACTTTTTCTTGTAGCAAGATTCGCTTGTCCGGAGGGAATCGCCGCTATCACCGGCTCCGACTCAGGAACGAGTGCCGTCCCCTGGATCGACGGCGGGACAGCGGTTCAAAGACGTCCGTCATACCATCAAAAATGCTGGTCGAGAAATTCTTTCGGTGATACAACAAGTGAATCAGTGGGAAAATGGGCGATGTTTCCGGTCACAAGAGCGAGTGCTCTGCCCGATCGTGCGACTTCGAGGAACTTGCGGTCAGCCTCATCAGGCATGGTATCCCGAACAAGCTCGGCGACAACAAATTCGCCCCGGGTATGAATATACTCGATAAATGCTTCGACGGTGTCTGAAGGAAACCCGAACTTGGGACGAGAGAGTACCGCATGGTATTCCCCGAGAATGCGGTTGTCGTAGAGCAGGATCAGTCTGTCGTTGAGAAAGAGATTGACGACCTTTGCCGGCAGACCATCCGGTGTCAACATCGCCGAGACCAGAACATTGGTATCAAGAACAACCTTCATCCATCTTCCTGCCCGATATGAGAACGTCCGTCTCCGGATTTCTGTCTCAAGGCAGCTATTTCAGCCTCAAGATCTTCAGCAGAAAGTGCGGCATTGCCTTGTGCGGCAGAGATTTCCTGCATCCGGTTGACAGCTTGAATGGCACGGGCCTTGCGAAACGATGCCAGCGTGTCTTCAAGCGAGACATCCGAGATCGGAGTCAAAAGGGCAATCGGCTTTCCGTTGTTCGTAATGACAATCTCGCGGCTCTCCGGCAATTCCTTCCAGATCTGGGCCGGTCTGGTTCTGAAATCACGTACGGTCACAAACTGCATGTCGCTCCCCCCTTTCTTCAAGTATACATTATTGTCACACAGTTGTCCACATTCGAGAGCATCGCTGACTCCCAAAGATATCGCATCACGGGTAACGCACACCCAGGATCCTCAACCCGCAACGGAGCGTCCCAAGGCGTCATCATACATCTACACTTCTGTCCGGGGGGAATCGGTTTTTACCTGCGGCAAGGTTTTCTTTTCGGGGGGAAATGGTTTTTGCCTGCGGCATGATTCTCTTTTTTGGGGATTGTTTTTTTCCTGCGGCATGGTTCTCTTGACGGGGGGAATTGGTTTTTGCCAGCGGCAAGGTTCAATCCCCCGCGCCCGAGCCGCATGGCCTGCATCCATTGACAGGACCGACCGGGACCAAATGGAGAACGGCCATCCGGGTCTCTCATCTCCCCCCTCGCATGATGCGTGAAAGGCCACCGGTGGTCGCAGGGGCGTTGTGCATGCCAATCATCCAATCCGGTATCCCCCGCATCATATCAGGTGGGCGTAGGGCCGTTGTGCAAACGCCCCGTACCGCAGGGGCGAATGCACTTCACCCCTGCGGTACATTCGCATATATGCTCGGGTAAAAACATTTGGCAAACACGACACAATGGGCCATACTTGAATCGGAGTGTCCATCTGGTATCGCTGCAAGAATTGGATGGTTTTCTGCGTCTCTTCTCGAGGGCAGGATGTTCCACAAAAAAAATCTTTTCTGTTATGACGGGAGGCCTGATTTGAGTGGACGAATGCGGATGCTGCTCTATCCTGCGGTTCTTGTCGCTGTGCTGTGTCTGCCCGTGTCCGGGGCAGCCCGGGTACACTTTCCGGCCGGTCAGTTTG
>DAIREN010000301.1:0-1793 GCA_036795535.1 Spirochaetota bacterium | reverse complement strand
ACCCGAGGATGCCGTCGCTCAGCTCCTTCGAGCCGAGGACATAGTACTCCTTGGGAAGATCGCCGCGCAGCCGGAGGGTCACATCCTGCAGGCGCGAGATGTCCTTGAGCTTGATGGCGATGGCCGAGAGTTTTCCGCTGCGTTCGATCATCTTTTGGGCAGTCTTGAGGGGCAAAAAGATCGTCCCGTCATCCTGTCCCCAGTTTTGGGCCAGGATACCGGCCACAACAAACTCCTTGTCGTATTTTTCAGAATAGAGTTTGTCGCCCGGTGCGACGTTTTCGATCTGGGCAATCTGGGAGCCCAGGATGACCGAGTTTTCAGCGCTAAACCAGCCCCCGTTTGTGATGATCCAGTCCGGTCGGATCGCGCGGATTTCCTCAGTGATGCCCATGAAGATGTCTGTCCGGCTCCCGTCCTTTGTAGTTGCGGTAAAGAGCTGGAAGGGGAGGACGGCCGCCACTTCGGGAATGGCGCGCACCTTGTCAACCAGGTTCTCCTCGACATACAGCGGACTCAGTCCGCCCTGGGCGATGACCGCGGCCGCCTCGATCGGGCAGCCTTCCTTTGTGATATAGAGATGCACGCCGGTCTTTTCGACCAGGTCGCGTTCGACCGCCTTGCTGTAGCCGCGGTCTACCGAGAGGACCACCGTCAGGGTGGCCGTGGCGATCAGGACACTGACAGCAGTCAGGACCGAGCGGGCCGGGGTCCGGCGCAGGTTGTTACCGGCCAGTTTTGCGAGTTTCATTCTTGTCTCCCTCCGCTTTTCCTTCGACCAGTTCCAGTCCGGTGGCGGTCAGTACGACCTGTTCGTTTCCCTTGTGAATTTTGGCGGTCACGCGCAACTGCTGTCCCTGGCGGATGCGGGGAGGTTTGAGGTCTCCCATGAAGACTGTGGCAGAGCGTGACTTTTCGGTATAGGTAAAATCGCACAGCGATTTGCATTGGGCCGAGAGCTGGCCACGCAGGACGACGGTCTTGCCCTCAAAATCGGCTGGACGCTCGAGGATATCAGACAGGGCTGTGGGAACAGTCTCCGCCGGGGCAGGGGTGCCGATGACTTCGCCGGACGAACAGGCCGCGAGGAGGAGGAGGGCTCCCGTCAGGAGCGCCGTGGAGAGACGAGACAGGTTTAAGATATACTGGTATTGTGACATGATGATGTCCTTTCGTGTTTCCCCGGATACGGGGGTGAGAGTGCTTCGGTCTTGTCGTGCTGCGGGCTTTCCCGCCCAGATGAGGCAGAACAGGATGAGGCAGCACAAGGTGAAGGCAACAACTCACACGAGAAGACGGACGGTACACCATTGCTGGAGGATGGATGCTCCGGGACAGGGCTGATCGACCGGATCCCGGGAGAGGTTCATGTGTGATGGAAGGAGTACAGCAGACAGGGGGAGCAAGGCTGAGAGGCTGCGCAGCGGCCTGATTTCATCCGGAGAACCCTGAAAGGGGACCTGACGGGAATGCGTTTCGTCACTCATGCAGTCCGGGCAATGCGAGTCGGTGGCGCAGTCCGGGCAGGGGCAGGGTGTTGTGCTGCCAAAGAGAGGTGTCTCTCCGCAAGGGAGGGAGTCCTGGGCCAGTCTGCCAGCGCAGACAGGTGAGGGAAGGGCGGCAGTAAAGACCGCAAGTGCGAGGAAGCACATGCTTAGCGAGATCATCCTGCTTTGCCCTTTTCTATTCATACCATATTTATAGGAAAAAAGAAGGCAGGATGCAAGTCTTTTTGGAAAAAATGCTGTGTATTGCGCGTTCAATCGGGCGCTATTCGGGCTAACCACCACATT
>DAIREN010000300.1:0-1798 GCA_036795535.1 Spirochaetota bacterium | reverse complement strand
TCTTTTTTCCACGGATAACCCGCTGGTTTTCGATCAACAAACTGTGGTTTGCTTCAAAACCGTCAGGCTATCTTTCGCTGGAAAAAAACGAAGCCTTGCATCTGCAGGTTCCTCCAGGGATCGAGATCAAGGCCGTCACAGTCAAAGATTCCTCCCGGGCCAGTGCCCGCATCGTCCGTGATGCGGATCGGGTACAGATTTTTCCGCAGGCCAAAACAAGCGGACGACATTCCCTGATTGTGCTTGGCAAGCGGGCCGATGAAAAGAAATTTTCAGTCGCCGCTTTCTATTATTATCTGCCAAAAATTCATGTGCCGAACGTTGTTCCGACGACGCATGGGGGGACCCACGAAGTCAGGGTGATTCTCCCAAAGAGTGCGATACTCCCCACAGGGCGAGAACTGATATTCAGATTTTTTTCATCATCAACGGATTTGATTGTTGTCAGCAATGCAGGAAAAACCTGGCGCTTCGAGGGCAGCGAAAATTATGACTTCAGGATTCCGGTTCAAAAAGGCAAGCTGCGCATAGATGCCCGCATCACGTCTGCCCCTGTCTACGGCAAGAGCATGAAGACGATTCTCGAATATGATGTCGAGTAAGCTCGCATACCGCATCTGATCCTGTTACGCTTTCCCGTCTGTGCGGGTATTGAGGTGTCGAGAGGAATTGGTATTTGCCCGCGACAAGGTTCTCTTGTCGGAGATAATCGGTTTTCCAACGCAAGTTCTCTTGACGGGGGAATTTGTTTTCGGGGGGAATTGGTTTTTGCCTGCGGCAAGGGTCTCTTGTCGGGGGGACGTATCCCCCCGCGCCCGAGCCGCATGGCCTGCATCCATGGATACAACCGACCGGGACCAGATGGAGACGGCCATCCGGGTCTCGGGCTCCCCCCTCGCATGTGGCCGTGGAATAGCCGGTGCCGACTCACACAGTCGGTACCCTGTCTCGTCACATTTGTTACAGGCAATGCCAACTTCAGAGATTCCTTGTGTAGTCGCACCCCGTACTCGGAAACATCGAGCAACCGAGAAAAGCGCCATATATTCCCTTGCGTTCAATCAATCGTCCATGATGACACTTGGGACAGATCATTTCTGCATATCCGCATTGCAGGTTGGTACAAATATGGGCATTCTTTGCAATGTCCAGTCGCATCAACCCCGTTCCGCACTTCGGACAGTTTGTGGTGAGATAGTCGCACAAGGGGTAATTGGTGCATCCGTAAAATGCACCGTATCGGGAAGTCCGCCTGATCAATTGTCCGGTGCCACATTGCGGACAAAGGATTGTCGCCTCCTCCTGTCCCAGGAGAGATGTCCCGTACTCTTTTTTCGAAATTTCTGAAACAAACGATGATGGCGCGGTCTGGTCTGCAATCAGATGGACTGCATGCCTGGCGCGGGAGAGAGCCACATAAAAAAGCCGCCTTTCTTCTGCGTACGGAAATGTTTCCTTATCCGCCAGGATCACATCAAGAAGCGAATCGCTCTCCATCTCGGACGGAAATCCAAAAAGCCCGCTGCGCATCCCCAAAATGATGACATAATCTGCCTCCAGCCCTTTGGCTTTATGGATCGTACTGAACTCAAAGGACAGGGAGGAATGATTCCCCTTGATACAATGGACATCGATTTTTTCACATCTGTATCGCCCCAGGAGCATCACTGTCCCCAAACGCCCAGTGTTCTTTTTGTTCCAGTCCTGCGCAATATTCACAACAACCTGCTGCAGCACCGAAGTGTTCTCTTTTTGTGTCCAGTGGATAAAAACCCGCGCCCCTTCAACCTTCTCTACC
>DAIREN010000299.1:0-1846 GCA_036795535.1 Spirochaetota bacterium | reverse complement strand
CAGCAGAGGAAGCATGATGGTCTGAAAATCGGGTATCATCTCGTCTCCTGTGCCTCACGGCTGTACTTTTCACACATCCTGTATCCCCCTATCGTCGCCTCGTCCGGGTGCAATCACTTTGGCAATCCAGACAGGCGTCCGACCTGTTTTTTTTTGATGAACCAGGGCCAGTCCGCCATACCAGAGTCCGGCCAAGCCGAATGCCAGCAGCACAGCAAGGGGATCACTCCCCGGAGCGATTCCCGTCCCCAGGACAAATCCCGCCAGGAAAAAGACGAGTGGCACGACAAAGAGAAGGGTTACCGCGGAAAAGCGCACCCCGGGCCGGCTCTCCAGCAAGACCAGATCGCCCACCCCGGCACCAATGGCGTTGGTCACCTGGATGACCCGCCCCGATGTCTCACCAAAGAGCCCGCCATGACACCCGCCCGCACAGCTCGCACAGGACCCCGAACCGCAGGCCCCGCTCTCTGAAACAACCCGCACGCGCGCGTGCCCACCGTCCGTCTCAAGAACAAGTCCTGACCCAGCGTCGATTCCCGACTCCGCCATTTTTATCATGCCACCTTTTTCATGGTTCCTTTGTTGCTCACAGGCCCAACACCCAGTCGGCGAGCAACTGCGTTCCGAACCCGGTCGCTCCGGCCGCATAATACTTCCAGCCCTTTTCAAAATAGGCCGGCCCTGCGATATCCAGATGCGCCCACTTGGCTTTTTGGGGAACAAAGGGCCGCATAAAAAGGGCCGCTGTGATCTGTCCGGCATACCCGGTCCCGATATTCCGCAGATCGGCATGGGGAGTCTCCAACTCCTTTGCGTATTCCTCTATCAAGGGGAAAGGCCAGAGCCGCTCGCCCGACCGCTCGCCGGCGACGACCAGCGAGGCCGTCAGGGCATCGTCATTCCCCATCACGCCGGCCAGGGAAGTCCCCAGCGCGCGGATGCAGGCCCCTGTCAGGGTGGCAATATCCACGATGGTGTCCGCACCCTCTTCGCCCGCACGCGCCAGTCCGTCGATCAGACAGAGGCGGCCCTCGGCGTCAGTATTGTCCACCTGAATGGATTTTCCGTTTTTATGCGTAAAGATGTCTCCCGGCCGCTGGGCCGCCGATCCGATCATGTTTTCGGCGCAGACCAGGATTCCGGTCACCACCACCCCGGGCTTCTTCCGGGCGATCGTCCGCATGGCTCCGATCACGGCAGCCGCACCGGACATGTCGCTCTTCATCTCGTGCATGTCCTTGCCGGGCTTGAGCGAGATGCCGCCCGTATCAAAGGAGATGCCCTTCCCGACAAGAGCGACATGCCGGTCTGCACCGACCGGACGGTAGCGCAGCACCACCATCCTCGGTTCGTAGCGGCTGCCCTGACCGACGGCCAGGATTCCGCTATACCCGCCAGCGACCAGCCCGGCCCTGTCGAGGATTTCGACCTCAAGCCCTTCTTCGCGCGCCATGCTGGCGGCGCGTTCTGCAAGGACCTCGGGAGTCATCACGCTCCCCGGCTCGTTGACCAGTCCCCGGGCGAGATTCACCGAGGCAGCCACATCCAGGCCGGCAGCGATCCGGTCAGCAAGTGCGGGCGGAGCACCGGTCACCAAAACGCACTCGAGATTTTCTAGAACTGGTGAGGGTTTGGCGCGGTAGCGGTCAAAGCGCCAGGCCGCAATCCCCAGCCCGCGCGCCAGGTCTTCGACCAATTCGACATTTTCTGCACCGGGGCCATCCAGTACGATCATCAGGCTCGCGGCCTTGAGGCTGATCGCGGTTTTGACCAGATCCGCAAGCGCTGTCTTGGCGGCCTCGTTTGGCGAAAGATGCTTCTGCCAGTTCGCGGAATACAAGAC
>DAIREN010000298.1:0-1859 GCA_036795535.1 Spirochaetota bacterium | reverse complement strand
CGATTCTGTTTGCAGATCGTGACCACGCTGACGGTCAGACTCATCTCGCACTCCCCACGAGGGCCCGGATGGACCGGGCCACCACCTCAAAGTCTACCCCGGAAATATCCACAGCGGAACCGTGGGCGAAAACGGATTCCGGATCGGGTTGGGCAAGCACCACGGAAGGAACAAGCAGGACAAGGGGCCTTGTGTGCAGGGATTCGGGGTAGGGAACAAAACGCCCGTAATGATTCCCGTTGCCGATGCAGACCACAGGGACGCGACAGGCAACAGCCAGATGGAGGGCCATGCTGTCATGACAGAGGGCAAGAGACGCTCCGCTGAGCCGGGCAACCAACGCCCGCCAGCCAATCGAAGCATCCAGAACCTCGGATCCTGAGCCCGTGGCAATTTGCTCGCAGAGTGGGCGCTCGTCCCTGCTTCCACAGACCAGCACGCGATACCCGAGCGCCCGGCACACCCCGGCCACCCGGCTCCAGGATTCCGCCGGCCAGCAACGTCGCGGATCACCGGCTCCGGGAAAGAGCATCACATATCGCTCGGGACTCCCGCCCGCATCCCTCGCTGCAACAGGGAAACCGGAATCCCGGGGAAAATCCGCCCACTCACCGCCAACGAGAGCGCTGAAAAAACTCCGGGTCCGGTGGAATTCGAAGCCGCGTGAGACAACCGGAAGGAGTCGCGTGTACCAGCGGTCAGCCAGCCGGGCCATTCGTCGATCCAGATTGATTCCGTCGCACTCCGCAGCGATGGCCTGCCGCGCCCCACTAGCCCGCACCAGAAGGTCTCCCGATACCTCACGCGAAACCACCGGGTAGAGCAGGAGATCGGCCCGAAATCGGCGCAGCCTGCGGGCCACCCGAAAAAAGAAAACCGGACGCCGCATCAGTCGGCGACGTTCGATCCAGAGCGCTTCGTCGAAGCAGTCCGCATCGAACTCAATGGCCAAGTCCCGCCAGACCTGATTCCCCGCCAGAACAATCCGCCAGCCCGCCCAGGGCGATGCCTCACGGAGCCAGCGCAGCCAGGGTCTGAAGAGGAGGTAATCCCCGATGGCGTCCGGTCGGAGGACAAGAAGAACCTGACGCCCGTCTTCATGCGCACGCACCGGCAGCCGGCGCGCGAGAGCAGCCAGCACTCTATAGAAAACAAAGCGGAATGAGGAAGCGAGGGCCCGCACTCCGGACATTGCCCGTCGCGTTCCCCGAATTCCAGATATGGTATCCATTTCGGAAGTATAGATCAGAGAGGGTCTCGAAGGGTAGAAGGATGATTCGTCTCTCGATGACGGTGTGAGTGTTTTCGCCCCTCCAGACCTTGTTATTCTCCCAACCCGCTCTATACTTGTCTTGTGAGTATTGCTCGACAAACAGGTGCTCCAGGGAGGATGGGCCATGGATCTTGAGAATCTTCGCAGATACCTCGAAGCACGCGGAATCGTCAAATCGGATACAGACTGGGAGGAGGCCGGCTTTTTCATCAACAGCATCGGCCACAGCGAGGATGAAGACACCGCTGCCTTCGGAGCACGGGTGGCCGCCGCCATGCGGGCCCAACACGAGTTCCGGCATCATATCGAGAGTGAACGCAGCCGGGTCACGCACCACCAGCATTAGGATGAGCCGGGGCCACTCCCGGATCACAGCCCCTGTATCACAAGACTGATCAGTTTCTTTATAAACGTCCGAAGGCGGATCATATGCTCCGAGGCATTGTCTCCGGACCGTCCGGATCGCATTGCGCCGACAGGTTTGACTCTTCCCACGGCCGGTGCTAGACTTCCAACGGGATAAAAACATATCCTGCCAATTTCCAAACCGCACTGGAGTCGATATGCGCAGCTTCAAGACAATCAT
>DAIREN010000297.1:0-1881 GCA_036795535.1 Spirochaetota bacterium | reverse complement strand
GACCGGCCTGCCTTTGTAGACGGTCCGGTTTGTGACCGTGCTCCCGCCCTGGCTGTCAAAGCTGACAGTGTACCGCGGGAGCTCCTCCCAGCCGGCGTACAACGTTCGATCGGCGGTGATCAGGGTGGCGAAGTCCCAAACCTGTGTGCAGGCGCTGTCCGCAAACCAGCCGGTAAAGACGTGATTGGTCAAGGCAGGGTCGGTCGGTCACTCGACGGGCTGGTCCTTGCGCACCAACAGGCTCTCGACGGCCGAACCGCCCTTGCTGTCGAAACTGACCGTGTAGACCGGGACTGCCGACCAGAAGGCGTAGACGGTGCAGTGATTGGTCACTGACGTGGATGCCAAAAAGCGATCACCGGCACCCTCGGGTTGGCGATACCAGCCGCCAAAATAAAACCCGTCCTTGACCGGTTCGGTCGGCAGGGCCACAATGGTCGTCGCCGGTGACGCAACGGTCATTTCGGCCGGAGAAGCCGGTATCCCGGCTCCCTGGCTGTCAAAACGGACCGTCCAGGACCAGGTCGTCACGGCGACTGCTTCATCCTCGGAACACCCCGTGGCCATAAAACCTGCAATCATCAAGACAACAACCGGCACCACCATCCATCGCATATCTGCACCTCACTCCATTGCTAACATCCAACCCGGACACGCCGGTGGAATGCATATTGGTTACAAACACGTAAATTTATCTCACTTCAAGTTTTTTCAATACAAATCGATGGCTCATTGGAATATCCGGGTTACCAAAAATGATTCTCCCTGCTTCCAGTACAAATCTGTCGTACTGAATACATCCATCACTACCAGGGTGCGCGACACCTGAAGATCACAGGTGCATGCAATAGCTTAACAGTATCCCGGCACCGTGTTGTCGCATGAGTGCACTTCTTCAGTACAGCACAGGTTCTCGCAACACACTGTCTACAGCGTGCACCAGCTCCGGTATCGGACAGCGGGCTGCAAACCCTTGCGCGTCCAGCCAGGCCCAAGCATCGTGTTCATCGGAGAGGCGGACCTCGCCTGAAATCCAGCAAGCCCTGTACTGAATCACAATCATTGGTTGATCGATTCTCCAGGCGTGGTACGCGGCCATCGGGCGTTGGTCTATTTCTACAATGAGCCCACTCTCTTCGAGGATTTCTCGCATCAGTGCGGCCTGAGGCTGTTCACCAATCTCAATACGCCCCGAGAGTGTCTCCCATACACCGGGCGAGGCATCCTTTGTCATAGCCCGCCGCAGTGAAAGCACGCGCAAGCCCTCATCCCCGGGCACAAGCCGCTCGCCGTCCGCAGGCCACTCCGGTCTGGTCAGGGTCGAAACAGGCCGCGTGATCAGGGCCGCAACCGCGACCACAAACCCGCTCAAACCCGCTCCTGCCGGATGTTCCAGGTTGTATGCAGACCTTTTTTCCCGCGGATGGTGACCGGCTCCTGTGCCTCAAGCGTCAGTCCGTTCCGCGCGAGGAAGTCGTCGCTCATCCGCTCCCGGAGATTTTCGCCAATGATGATCTGCCCGTCCCGGGCTATCTGCTCAAACCGGGCGGCGATATTGACAACATCCCCGATTGCGGTATAGGAGATTTTGTGATAGCACCCGACATTCCCGACGATGGCCTGGCCACAGTTGATCCCGATGCCCAGACCGGCCTCGGCCCGGTAGATGCTTTTCCAACTGTCCTTGAGCAGAGCGAATTTTTCCTGCATCCCGATCGCGGCCAAAACCGCCGCCTGTTCGTGATACGGCAGTTCGGCGGGAGCCCCGAAGATGGCCATGATGTTGTCGCCGGAATACTTGTCGATGATCCCGTGGTGTTCGAGAATGGTCTCGGTCAATTCGGTAAAGAATTCGTTGAGGAGGAGGATCACCTTGTGTGG
>DAIREN010000296.1:0-1907 GCA_036795535.1 Spirochaetota bacterium | reverse complement strand
CCGAATGACCCTGAGGGCGATTTCACCCCTGTTTGCGATAAGTACCTTTTTGATCATGGCGTATCCTGCGCTTCAATTCGCATTCTCAAGAGGGGCTGGCCGTATTCAACCGGCTGCCCGTCCTCAACGAGGACTTCCACCAGCTTCCCGGTCACGGGGCTGGAAAGTTTCTGGACAACATTCATGGTCACGACCGACCCGATTTGCTGTCCCTCTTTGACAGTGTCCCGCAACTTGACACAGGGTTTGTCGTCCTTTTTCGTACCGCGATAGAAAAACCCGACCCAGGACGACGTCACATCCACAAGATCGTCATCATCGGCATCAAGATTCGGGGTTCCGGATTCAGCACCACCGTTTCCGTCGGGTTTGACATCGTCCCGCAGACGGGGAACCTGCAAACCGGGTTTTCTGAGAATCCTGATACTCCCGTTTTTTGCAACAATCTCGCACTCGGCAATCGATGTGTGTCCGATTGCGTCCATGATTGCATGCAATGTGTCCTTTTCCATGCCAATCCTCCGCCAATTTCTTTATGGCCATTTTCACAGCATTCGGGAAATCACGTACGAAACCGGATTCCCGTGAATCATTCTCTAGCAGAGAGACTCTCTGCTAGACCACCCTGATTCGTGCTGCGTGATTGCTCGTCACCCGTCTCTCTTCGGTGCGTGCCACGCCGTCATCGATCCGGGGATATTCAAGCACCGGGAGAATCGTTGTCGTCAGGGTCATATCCGTGGAAAAATGGACAAGATAGGTCCCGGGGCCGCAGGAGCCGGCTTCAAGGAAGATCTTTCGGGCACCGCTGCCTGTTTCTGACGGTCCATTCTGAATCCGGACATCCATTTCATCATAGTGAACCGGAGACTGCTCCCATCCTGCCTTGAGGGTCTCGGGTGCTATGGCATCATAGGCCATATCACTCAGCCCGGTCAAATGCACATCCAAAGCCGCGGCATGAAACTCCGCCGGGGCTGGAATGCTCCGGCTTGTTTCCAGCCCGAGATTGATCGTGACAGGACGAAGTTCAAGACCGACATCACACACGATCCGGGAACCGGCCACAAGCTTCTGGCCTTTCTCCGGCTCAACCAGAACGACAGCCGATGCAAGCGGTGCTCCCGGTATGGCCACAACCCTCGAGAGTTCCTGCCTGTAATAATAAATGTGTCGAACAACCCTTTCGGTTCCCTCAGGATCATCCCGTGTCACAATTCCCATGAGATCATCCCAGAACATCTGGTTATTGATTTTTTCGGCATCAAACCAGTTGCGGTCGTTCTCGTCCTCCCCCGATTGTCGTAGATCGAACAGAGTTTGCGCGACCAATCTGGTCACCTGGTGCCTGCCAAGATCCGCCAGAATGCGCAACATCGAAGGAATGCGGAGTTCAATCGTATGCTCCACGCCTTATCCCCTTGGTAGAATCGTCTTGTTCAAGACGCGTGAAGTATACTTCCGGTTTTTGAGGTCAACAATAAATTTGCGTCAGGACGCGAGTGCCACATCGGCCTTGGAAACAGCCGTCCTGCCGAGATCCCGGGCGTAGCGCGAGAGGTCAATCCGTGTATAGCCCATCCCTCGCTGATCAAGCCCATCGATCGTGACCATCTCCGTTCCCACCTCGCCATTATCGAAACCGAGCGAGAGAACAAAATCAAGGGGGGTCGACTGCGGTTTTCCCTTGATACCGAAGTAGAGCTGGTTCCCGCTCTTGACGGAAAGCAGGTAGACGTAGGACCCTACTTGGCCTTTGGTATTGAAAACGGGAATCTCGGAAACGCTTTCCTCTTGTTCGACCGACTCGGGGACAAAGTTTGCAGAAGCACTCGTCCCACCAGATACAATCTCGTCAGACGGGAGGGCGCTCCCGCCCAAGAGGCCGTCCACTGAATCCGTGGCCG
>DAIREN010000295.1:0-1911 GCA_036795535.1 Spirochaetota bacterium | reverse complement strand
GTTCGAATCCCTCAGGGCGCGCATTCCCCGTCATTCTGGCGGGGTTTTTCTTTTTTTCCGGTCGGCGCGTGTGCTATGATACCGGGGAGTACACTATTTCAGGAGGCAGTATGAAGAAAATCGTTTCTCTGGTCCTTGCGGTTATGCTGACACTGGTGCTGGGCGCCTGTGGCAAGGGTGAAAAAGCCGGACCGTCCGAACGCGAGGCGGTGGTGCTGGTCAATACGGCACTCTATCCGATTGCAGATGCCAAAAACGCCAAGGCCAATGGCTGGCCCAAGCGGTTGGAAAAAGTCTGGGTGACCTCTGACAAGGTGACCAACGAGATGTATCCGGTGACGCTCGCCGACAAAACAACAAAAGGCTTCATCCTCGCCAAACACCTCTATCTTGGCGAAAAAAAGATTGCCACTTTCAGCGTAAAAACGGACTGGCACCTTCAGCCCGACGCCCAGAGTCACAAGATGCAGACTCCCATCGCCAAAGGCACCAAGGCCTTGATCGTTTCGGAGCAGGATGGCTGGGTCAAGGTCAATCTGGGACTGGAGTATGAAGGCTGGGTGAAGGCTGGTTCTTTTGAGCTTGGCGATGTTGAGGTCAAAAAGGACGAGGATAAGGGCTACGAAGTGACGATGCGCGGGGTCAAGGTCATCCTGCGGGCCTCGTCGATGCTGCCCGATGCCGAGGGCTATAGCTTTACCCCCAATATGGCCATGGACGGAAAGATGGGCACTGCCTGGCAGGAGGGCAAGGACGGGGATGGCCATGGCGAGTGGATCGAGCTCGAGTTCCCGGACAGCAAGGCGCGCGGGATCTCCCTCGTCAACGGCTTTGTCCATACGGACGCCAAGCTGGGCGACCTCTATGCCCTCAACAGCCGCGTCAAGCGGGTCAAGGTTGTTCTGGACGGCAATGAGATGGGTGAAGTCGATCTCCTGGACGAGGTCAAGGACCTCCAGTCCGTGTTGAAGAGCGGCGGCAAGGCTTTCAAGACCGTGCGCCTCGTGATTGCGGATACCTACAGTGGCTCAAAATGGTCGGATACCTCGATTTCGGAGATCGCGTTCGAATAATTCTTCTCAAAAAAAAGAATGAGCAACCGCCGGTGCTGCCTGACCGGCGGTTTTTTGTCTGTAGAGCCCGCAATCATACGGTATGCGGGGTCTGTCTCTCGCGTAGATGGCAGCGAAGCCGTTTTCGGGTATCTCACGGAGCCAGAGGTCGGGTGCTGGTCACATATCGCGTGAGGTTCACACTGTGGCGTTTTCAGGGCAGAGCAGGGGAGCACCATGGGACGTGGCGCTTCTCCCGCCGGTTTTTGTCTGGTGAATGGCCTCAGGTCATTTATTGGTGCTTTGGGCACCATGGTGTTAGGGAAAAACCTGTCGGGCATAAAAAAACCGCCCAAGCGGGCGGTTTTCAGAAAGACTAAAAAATCAGTTGGTGGCCTTGGTAAGAGTTGTCAAACCCGTGCCATAATTAACAGTCAGCTGACCGGATGTGATCAGGCTGGCGCCGTCGTAGGTGTATACAAATCCTGTCTTGAATGTTCCACCGAGAGTGGTGGTGTTTGTCCAGCCAGCGCCGTTGTCATTCCAGTTGGTTGCAGTCACAGTTGCGGATTTGACGTTTGTGTTGACAGCGTAGGTTCCGCGCCAGCCGAATGCAATCGAAGGTGACACAGCGTCCGTATACTGGAGCATTTCGAAACCTTTTGCGGCATCATCGACAAAAACAGCAGTCTGAAGAACATTGTTGCTGCTGGAATGATAAGCTTTGAAGGTCACCTTTGTGCCTGTCGCCGCATCATCATCTTCCGAACAGGCAGTAGCAAAGACGCCGAGGGCCAGCACCAAGGCCAGCATGAGACTCAACTTTTTCATAAAATAACTCCTCCATGGGATAATTTTC
>DAIREN010000294.1:0-1938 GCA_036795535.1 Spirochaetota bacterium | reverse complement strand
GCCTCGACCGGATACTGCCCGGCCGCCGTTTCGCCCGAAAGCATGACGGCATCCGCGCCCTCAAAAACGGCATTGGCCACATCGGTCGCCTCGGCCCGTGTCGGGCGGGGATTCCTGATCATCGAGTCCAGCATCTGGGTGGCCACGATGACGGGCTTGCCGCTGATGGCCGCCTTCTCGACGATCATGCGCTGGGCGAGCGGTACCTCCTCCGGCGAGGTCTCGACACCAAGGTCACCGCGGGCGACCATCAGAGCATCCGCGGCATCCACGATCCGGTCGATGTCATCCAGGGCCTCACCTTTTTCGATCTTGGCAATGACCGGCATGATCTTGCCGGACGCATGGATCATCTTGCGGAGTTCGACAACCTCGGTGTGCGAGCGGACAAAAGAGAGCGCGATAAAATCGACTCCCTCTTCAAGCGCGAACGCCACATCCTGCCTGTCCTTCTCGGTCAGGGCCGGGACGGAGAGTTTGGCTCCGGGAAAATTGACGCCCTTTTTGGGCTTGAGGAGCCCGCCCGTCCCGATACGGCAGACGACATCACGCCCGCGGACTTCAACCACCTCGGCATCAAGCAGCCCGTCATCGATCAGGATCCGGTTGCCGGGCTTGATGTCTTCGCAGAGACTGGCATAGCTGATCGAGACCCTCCCGTCCGAGCCATCCGCCTGGTCAGGAGTAAAGACGATGGTATCCCCCATCTCAAGCGGCACCTCGCCCCCGGCAATCTGTCCTGTGCGGATCTTGGGCCCCTGCAGGTCGGCCAGGATACCGACCGAGAGTCCCAAGAGGGCGGCCGTCTCACGGACAAGGGTGATGTTTTCGCGGTGCTCCTCGTGCGAACCGTGGGAGAGATTGAGGCGGATGACATTGACACCGGCCTCGAGAATGGCCGCCAGCGTCTCACGGTTGCGGGATGCCGGGCCAAGCGTGGCGACGATGCGGGTACGACGGGGATTGGATTCCATGGTTCGCGAAACACTCCTTGCAACAGATCTGCCGTAAAGATACGCATGAATCCGCCGCGGCACAAACAACGGCCGGGACACCGGTATGGCTGTGCACACACTCGACGCAGCACAATCGTTGCACAATCCGCCACGATCCGGACAAATCAATGGAAGCGTTTTTGATGGAAAATATTTTTGGTGAACAACCTCAGGCCAATCCACGCGATGTCTTGGCGCGACGAATGCTGAATTTGTGATGGCACTCCGGGAGTCGCATGATTGTATTGTGAATTTGTGTTTCGAAGACGCGATCAATCGCGTCTCTACGAAAGACCATGCCAACCGCCAAATCACGCGAATCAACACGAATGGCTCATGGGCGCTGGCTTGGTTCATTTTTTATCCCGGATGACGTATTACCCCGTCGCCATCATACAACGCAAGCATCTCCTGGTGAGCCGCCTTGATGGCCCGCACCTCGGGGACTTCCCGTCCGCCCGACTGTTGACAAAAGATCTCGAGAATGTCCATCCCCCGGGTGCTGGCCACATACAACAGGCGCATCAACCGGGGGGAACAGGCGGCAGGATCAGCCCCGTCATCCAGGTAATGCCTGCGCAACTCATCAATTTCGTCAAGAAGTACAAAGACGACAGGAAAATCCATACCCTTGGCGGTATGGATCGAGCTGACAAACACGGCATCCGTTTTTGAAAAATCGACATCATCGTGCTTGGCGATCCTGACCTTGATATTCCGGGCCTCCAGCCGGGCGGCATAGTCTTCAGGGCGTCCGAGCGTCAATATCGCGATACTGCCCGGTTCATAGAGCGAATCCTCCCTGAACGCCAGCATCCTGATCCTCTCGACAAGATGATCCAGCAATCCGTTCCAACCGGTCTCGAAATGGACCTCAGGCAGGGGCCCCATCCTGGTGGCATGCCCGTTTTGCGTGTCCTCGGCATCCAGGATCATCGCCCGC
>DAIREN010000293.1:0-1999 GCA_036795535.1 Spirochaetota bacterium | reverse complement strand
AATCTCTGCCGGGAACAGGACTTGAACCTGCACAGCCTTGCGACTACTAGCTCCTGAAGCTAGCGTGTCTACCATTCCACCATCCCGGCGTTGTGACAAAAAAATATCGTACCTCGCGCGAAAAGTCAAGCAAGCTCATTTTTTTTGCCGGGGTACTGCAAAAATTCCCGGGGGACAGGCGCACGGGACTGAGGGGATTTCTCCGGTGCCGCTCCGGATATCCGCTGGATTATGATCCAGCTCACACAATTGTACAACCTCACGATGTGCGGCTCAGACCGGGATGCGCAGCATGAGAACCAGAACGTCCGCTCTCCCTCTCTGTGTGTATATTTATGGTATGTGCACACCTCGTACCATTCTCTTTGGCCTCATTCTATTGTTTGCCGGGCTTGTCACGGCCTGCGATGTTGATGATGCCGCATCCAAGGCTCCAGTCGTGCGCATTCCCGTCAAGCGTTCGACCGTCGCCGAACTCGTTGCAACCCTGCGCGAGGCCATCCGCCATGGCCAGCACAAAGTGGTTCAGGGTCTCTACACCCAGGCCAGTGCGGCGGCAGTCCAGCGCTCCATCAAGACCGGGCTGGGCACTGCGGGGAGTATCGACGAGATCATCCTCCTCGAGTTTGAGCACCCCGCAGCCAAGACCAAGGCGCCCATCGAGATCATCGAGGAGCAGCCAAAATCACTCAGGTTGCGGCTTCCCTCCGGAAATCTTATGAGTTGTGTACTTGTCGATGAGGGTGGGGTGGCCATCGACGTGCTGGCCTCCGAAGGCGGGGAAATTCTCCTTTTGGCTGACTGAAGTACTATTTGTGCTTTTTTTTGGTGAACAGCCTCGGGCCCGGTATGGGCAGCGGACTCGTCGTCAGGACGTTTTTTGGGCTTGTTCCCGGTCTTCCGGTGTGGCATACTTTCCCCACTTCCAATGGAGTCACCCCGATGATCTGGCACCTCTGCATTGACGAAACCGGCGAGTTCGAATTTCTGCTCAAAAAAAACAGCACGTCCCGCATCGTGGGATGTCTTTGTGACGGAAACCAGATCGGGCGGATCCGCAAGGATCTCAAGCCTCTCCTCGGCAAGCATGGTGCGGGCCATAATCACTTTTGCGAGATCCGTGATGAAAAAGCACGAACCGGTTTGATCGATGATTTGCTCAACCGGCTTCCTGACTGGACCCGGGCTGTGGTGCGCACAACCGGGGCAAAGTTTTTTTCCATTCATCCGCAACAGGCCTATTCCGTCAGTCTCGTTGCCCTCATCCTTGGTACCATCGATCAGCACATCGGTCAATTACAGGGGCATGAACTCCGGGTCTCGATTGCACAGCGCAGTGTTGTCATCACCGAAAAGCAGGAAGAGTCACGCACGGAATTTAACGCCGCCTTTGCCGAAGCAATCCGGTCCCAGGTCCAGGAGACAGCATCGCGCTCGTCGATACAGGTCACGGTCACAGTCGGGAGTGCCTTCCGTGAACCCGAGTTGATTTTTGCCGACATGGTCACCGGACTTGTCACTACAGTCTATACCCGCCTCTCGCAGGTGGTCCCTGTCGCGGACATCAATGTCCAGGCCTATTTTTCGATCGTTTTCGGGCAGGGGCCAGTCGATATCCTGTCACTTGCCGTCAGCCAAAAAAAATGGCTCGAGTCTTTTGCCATCCTTGTGGATACCTGTCATCAGATGGATATTCAGGAGTGGACGGGACTGGCACAGACCATCATCCCCAAGGTCAACAATCAGGATGATACGGGCCTGCTTGGAGATGGCCTGGAACGGATTGGCGAGACACTTCTTGCTGCACGAGGGAGCGGGATGCGTGCCATGGAATCTCTCTTTGTGATTTGCAGGACTGTCCTCGCCTGTTCCCCGCTAGCGCCCGCCACACGCGAACGGGCCCTCTTCTATGCCGTCCACGCGGCCGCCCACAGCGGGCGGATTGACGAAGGCAAACAATACGTCCAGGCCTATCTGGACTGGACGTATAGTTTGCCTT
>DAIREN010000292.1:0-2000 GCA_036795535.1 Spirochaetota bacterium | reverse complement strand
ACTCCGCTTTGGCGAGTTCAGGGGAGAAGACAGACACACAACCTCGGGCAGCGACTGCCTGGTACGGCTCCCTCTCTGGTATGGAATGACTGCAAGCGAAACCACGCAGATCACTGCCGAAGCAACTTCTTACTTGCAGAATTGAGTATGCCATGAATTCTTTTCGTTCTTTTCTGTTTTCATTGCAGCGCTGGCTTGAAAAACCGGTCCATCATCCGGCGAAAACTGCATTCATCCTCTGTGCTGCCGCTTTCGCCCTGCTTGTGCTTGCCTGCACTCCCGCATTCCGTCGTGATGACACGGCAGCCATGATGTGTATAGCCAACGGCACATTCACCGGCGTACCCTCACCGCACCTTGTCTTTTCAAATATCCTCTTTGGCAAGCTTTTGGCACAGTTGTATGCAATCGCACCCGATTTCCCGTTTTATCCGGTTGCAATGTATCTCGTCCTCTTCCTGTCATTCGCTGTTGTCACATGGCACCTGATCAAGGCTTGGCCTGCAAGGTACAGTATCCTGACTGCAAGTGCATTCATTGCGGTCTTCGGATTAACCCAGTTTTTGATTAAACTCGAATTTACCCAGGTAGCACTTGCAGCAATGACAGCAGCCCTGCTCTCCCTTTCCAACAGTTCGCACTTGCATACCATTCTCCGTACCTTCCTGGTGCTTGTCTTTTCCTTTATCGCCTTCATTATCCGCTCCGACGTTTTCTATATCTTTCTTCCACTTGCATTAATCATCACCATTGTCAACAGACGATCAATTCTGGTATCAATTTTGACAATCGCACTTGTCTGCTCAATCTTCTGGCTACTACTGGATTATAATAACAAGGCATATCGGGATGACCCGGCATGGAAGAGCTACCACAGTTTCAATCTTGCCCGAGGTAAAGTGATCGACTACCAGATCACGATACCTCCGGAAGAACTCCTCGCTCTCGGACTGACAGATATCGATATAAAAGCCATCAATGCCTGGGTTATCCATGACACCAAC
This sequence comes from Spirochaetota bacterium, assembly GCA_036795535.1. Lineage (GTDB taxonomy): Bacteria > Spirochaetota > JAGLSM01 > JAGLSM01 > JAKPMW01 > JAKPMW01. The sequence continues at coordinate 996 of DAIREN010000292.1, read as the reverse complement.
ATCATCACAACGCCAGTTTTCCAAAAACTGACCAAATTCGTTCCGGGGAGATTTTTCATCAATTCCGCCACAATGGCATGGCTCTCGAAAACTGTTTCAGGCAATATCAGTCAAGAGATATTCAAACCTTCAAACATGGCAGCATTTCTTGTGATTATCGCAAGCATTCTGCTCGCGTATCGCTCTTTCAGATCAAGGCTTGCACTCTTGCTTGTTGTTTTTGCTTCCACCCTGATCGTCCCCGCAACTTTCACGTTTCTTCCTTTGTGCTGCTTTTTTCTCGGCAAGCGATTTCGTTCAACTTATTCAGGCTTGATCCACCTCGGAATCACTTCCCTCATCCTCTATCTTGCCATATCAGGACGTATCCCGAATTTTCTGGCCGCCGGATTGTCTTCCATTTCGGTTTTGTTTTTCCTCTCAGACTCTGCCCGTTGCATTTTCAGTCAGACAAACCAAAAGACCCGGAATATCGGGGTAGTCATCCTGCTGTTTGTGACTGCTTTTTCTGTCATGCTTGCCTGTTTGAAGCTCTCTCCCGAAAATGCAATCCGTCAAAAAAAACTCCAGCAGCTTGTATCCACGCTCTCGACAGCCTTTCCCCCCGATAGTGCATTTATCCTGTATCCGCCAGCCTTCATCGAGGACTTCGGCGTATTCAAGACAAGCATGACAGACAAAACCATCAGACCAAGACTCATTGCCCAAGGATGGCTGTCACACAGTCCCGTCCAGCAGCAACAACTGCGTATCAACAATTTCACAAATATCAGAGAGCTCCTTTTTTCGCCGCGATCATATGTCATCACAACATGGAAAAAGCGATTCATGGTACTCGACAATTTTTGTCGCCAGCACTACGGCCACGGAGTTATAACCACAACCGTGCGCTCAAACATCTACCGGCTTGAAACAGCTTCTCGAACTGGAGACAGCAAATGAAGTCCCTTCAAACCCTTTCCATCATTGTTCCGCTCTACCGTTGCTCAAGCTCGA
>DAIREN010000291.1:0-2017 GCA_036795535.1 Spirochaetota bacterium | reverse complement strand
TGATGGCCCTCTCCTACGGGTCGAGTTTTATCAGTACTTCGGCCATCGTCGGGTTTGGCGGGATTGCCTCCCAGTTCGGGATGAGCATGCTCTGGCTGACCTTTTTCAATATCATGGTTGGCATCTTTGTGGCGTTCGTCTTTATCGGGAAACGGGTCAGGCGGATCGGGCATGCCCTGGATGCGCACACCTTCCCCGAGCTGATCGGCCGACGCTTCAATTCGGTCGGGATGCAGCGCTGGGGCGGCATCCTGATTTTTGTCTTCATGCCGGTCTATGCCGCGGCCGTCCTGATCGGTGGTGCGGCCTTTATGAAGATCACCTTTGGTATCGGGTTTGATGCGGCACTCTTCATTTTTGCGATTGTTGTGGCCGCCTATGTGATTGCCGGAGGCCTCAAGGGCGTCCTGTATACTGATGCCATGCAGGGGCTCTTGATGCTGGTCGGGACGGTCTTTTTGATCGTCAGCACGTACGTGATTGTCAGTTCCGCCGGAACCAGCCCGACGGGCAGGGCTGTGCAGGCTCTTGTGCAGCCCGCTGACGATCTCTCGACACATGCCAAAATCGGTGCTACCTATGATGCGATCAAGGCCAGAAATGCCAGTCCTGCCGCCCGGACGGCCTGGTTGATCCAGACTCTTTCCAATGAGGCGGGTGTCAATCTGGATCCGGCCGGGCTGGCCAAACTTGACGGGATTGTCAAAGGGATTGTCAAGGATCCCGCCCGTGAGAAGAAATTCCTCGCCGCTGCCGGAGCGGTTGTGCCGGTTTTGGGGACCAATGTCGCGGTTTCGGGCAAGGTCCTCCGGCGGCTTGTCTTTTCGGCACTCGAGGCCGGGGATATCAAACGCTCGGAGTCGCTCGGATTCGAGGGCTGGGACAAGACGCCCAAGGGCGGGTCCCCTGCCTGGTGGATGATCTTTTCGACCTTTGTCCTCGGGGTGGGCATCGGTGTACTGGCCCAACCCCAGTTGATCGTGCGCTTCATGACGGTCAAGAGCGACAAGGCGCTCAATCAGGGCGTCGGGATCGGCGGACTCTTCATCCTCGTGATGACGGGCGGCAGCTTTGTGGTTGGTGTGCTTTCCAATGTCTATTTTGCCAATGCGCCCGAATTCGGAACGAGTGCGATTGCCGCCGCCATGGGGAATCCGGATGATGTCATCCCGCTCTTCATCAACTCGTCGATGCCCAAGTGGTTTGTCACGCTCTTCATGCTGACTTTGCTCGCGGCGGCCATGTCGACGCTCAGTTCCCAGTTCCATGCACTCGGGACAGCCTTTTCCCGTGATATTCTCCGGCTGGGAATCGGCAAAAAAGAAGTCGAGACCAGAACCATATTCTGGACCAAGATCGGGATCGTGGCCGGACTGGTGGTGACGGTTGTTCTCGGATACTCGCTTGGCGAGGGCGTGATCGCACGGGGAACCTCGATCTTCTTTGGTCTGGCTGCGGCCGCCTTTCTTCCGCTCTTTGTTGGCGGGCTGTATTCAAAGCGTGTTACCCGGACCGGGGCTATTCTCTCCTTTGGGGTTGGCACGGTAGCCTCCCTGGTCTGGATGCTTTTTTTCAACCTGACGCCGGCCAATGCCCTCGGAGTCTGCAAGGCGATTTTTGGGAAGCCGGCGTTGACACTGGTCATGAATGAGCAGGGCGCCATGATTCCCAGTACCTGGGGGTTTGTTGATCCTCTCGTGATCGCGCTGCCACTCTCGGTTCTGGCGCTGATCATCGGAAGCGCGTTCAGCCAGGATCAATGCAAGGAACTTCCGAAGATCAAATAAGTCCCGGGCAAAGGGGTGCAAGCAGACAGACAGACTGACCGTCCCGGAAGGGGCGGCCGGTCTTTTTTTACGGCGTATCTGGAGGTTCCGGAACGTCCGGGGACAGACGATGGCAGCGACGGTGAGCGGAACCGGTCATTCCGGAATCACTCGGGGCGGGGGGAGGAGTATCTTTTCCGGGAGAGGTGCCCAATGGAATCCATCCGTGAGATTTTCCGCATCGGGGCCGG
>DAIREN010000290.1:0-2019 GCA_036795535.1 Spirochaetota bacterium | reverse complement strand
CGGGAAACCAGCGCACCGAAAGGAAGATTCCCTTTCCGGCAAAAAAGGCCAGCACCACGAGGGCGAAGAGCGGGAGCAGGCCCGCCATCTCGAACGTGAAAAACGGCTCCCGTCCGGGTGACCATCGTTCCAACAACTCCCGCCCCCAGTGCAGGATCATCCCCACGTTCAAAAGCCAGTCCTTGGCCTCACCGCACTTCCAGTCCAGCCAGCCGCCAAAGCGGCTCATCCGCCCCGTCGTCCGGGCCCAGATCCCGTCCATCTCGTCGGCCATATAGGCCAGGGCCGCCAGGAGGATAAAGAGGGTTTTGCCGACAAGGGCGTCTCCGCCCCCCCAGAGGACGAGGGAGAGCGCGGCCAGCGCGCCCGCAAGGGGCCCGAGGTATGAGACAGCGTTGGGAGAGAGCCCGAGTGGCTGGGCCAGCCAGAGCAAAAATGAGCCGATACGGCAATAGACCCAGGAGGGCCAGTCGTAGGGCATGGCATTGGCAGAAATCTCGCGCAGTCTGTACCGCATGAAGATCCTCACGCTTGACGTTGGCGGGGACAAGGGAAGCTCCCTGACCCCATAAAAAGGACCGCCCCCGGATAGAAGCGGTCTCATTGAATATACTATCCCTGAGCGATGCCGGTCAGCCCTTGCCTCTTGACGAGAACATGGACTTGAGGGTCTCGAGGATATCGGCCGGGAGTACAACGATCTTGCCGTTGGTTGACTCGCTCATCTTGGTCAGGCCCTTGACGTATTCCTGCCCGAGGAGATAGACCAGGGGATCGCCCCCGGTTGACTTGAGGGATTCGGCCACAAACTGGATGGCGTTGGCCTCGGCCTTGGCCAGGCGTTCACGGGCATCCGCTTCACGCTGGGCAGCCTCGAGCTTGGCCTCGGCCTCGAGGATCCGGGCGCGCTTCTCGCGCTCGGCCTTCATCTGGAGGGTCATCGCCAGGGTGATGTCCTCGGGCGGCTGGATATCCTTGATCTCGACACGGGTGATCTTGGTCCCCCATGCATCGGTCGCCTCGTCCAGGACGATCAGGAGTTCGGCATTGATCTTCTCGCGCGAGGAGAGCGACTCGTCCAGGGTCATCCGGCCCATGATCGAACGGAGCGTGGTCTGGGCGATATTCTGGATGGCCCAGCGCAGGTTCGTGATACCGTAATATGACTTGTACGGATCCATGATTTTGAAATAGACAATCCCGTCCACCTGGAGTGAGGCGTTGTCCTTGGTGATGATCCCCTGTTTGGGCAGGTCAAGCACCCCTTCGCGGATGTCCACCTTCTGCGCCACACGGGAAAAGAGCGGATTGATCAGGTTGAGCCCCGGATTGAGGGTGACGAGATAGCGGCCAAAGCGTTCGACAATCCAGTTTTCGGCCTGGGGGACAATCCTGACACCCTTCAAGACCAGGACCAGGGCGATAAAGGCCACTGCTGCGACAATTCCAGCTTCCATATATATTCCTCCTTCTATCGGGATACCGGTTTTTCCGGATATCACAATTTTTGCTGAACAACCTCAGGCAGGATGCAAACGGCAGTCACCCGGGGGGTTGGTCATCCCGCACAGGCCGGACCGAGAGACGGACCCCCTCGGCTTGAATCACGGTCACACGGGTTCCCTCCGCCAGAATCCCGTCAGCCATGGCCTGCCAGCGCCGGATCCCGTACAGCGGGACGGAAAGCTCGACCTCCCCGGGGACCCCCGGCCGGATCTCGCGGACAACACTCCCGGTCTGCCCGCTGACTGTAGGATCCCGGGTCTCGTCAACCGTCTTGCGGCCAAAGCGCGGGCGAAGGATGGCATGCCAGATCCCCAGAAAGACCAGCGACGAGAGGAAGAAGGAGGCCCACTGCCAGGCCTGATCGGCAAAGACACCAAAGGCAGTCAGGAGCGCCACCAGCATGGCCCCGGCGCCGAACCAGAAAATCACAAAGCCGGGAACAAGCGCTTCAAGACCCATCAGACCGAGCCCGATGGCGATCCAGGTCACAGGACCGATCACGGTTGTCCTCCT
>DAIREN010000289.1:0-2019 GCA_036795535.1 Spirochaetota bacterium | reverse complement strand
GGTCTTCCCCATCCGGTGATCCGGCGGGCCAGACAGATCCTGCATGAACTGGAAGACCGTGAAGGGACGCGACCGGTCTCATTTGCCGGTGAAGGCCAGACGGCTGTCCGCGAGTCATCCCCGCAGCTCTCCCTCTTTGGGGCACGGGAGGAGGCCGTCATCGAGCGGATCCGTGCGGTGCAACCGGATCACATGACCCCGATGGATGCTTTGGCACTCCTTGCCGAGTTGCGGGACGAACTCGGGGGGTGAGTGCGCGAGGGGGGAAAAAAAAGACGGCCTCTTGCGAAGCCGTCCCGCATTGCCTCTCCCGCCAGGCCCATCAGGCCCGAAGCAGGTTCATGACAGTGGCTGGATCCATCGGTGACTGGACGAGTTGTTTTTGGGCAAGGAGCTGCCGCGAAAGATCTTCCACAACGGACTGCGCCTTGCCGTCGAGCTGCATGTTGACGGACTGGATGTTTTCGAAGGAAACCTGGATCCTGCTGATCTGGGCAAATTCGTCTTTGAGTCCGGTTTCAATTTCGCCGCGACGTGCTTGCAAGAGAGTGAGAGCGGACTGCGCCTTGCCGGAGGCTGTCAGATCGGAATAGAGGGCTTCCCGCAGGGTCTGCGGGATCAGGTGCTGCTGCTGGAACCGGGTCGCTTCAGTGGCGGTCTGGACTTCTCCAATCGCTCGCCGGATATCCTCAAAATCACCCGGGTTGCTTTTGGTAATAAACTCGAGACTGCGCTGAATCTGTTCCAAACCGATGCTCTCAAGCTGAAGCCTGGCAACAGTCTGCTGGTGAGCACGCAGATTGATGTTCATCTGGTCCAGGGTGACTTCGATCTGGTGGGCAGCAGGCTGGCTTGCTCCCTGCTCGCTTGACGACCGCTTGCTCCGTACCTCGTCTGTTGTTCCACGAAGTCGTTGCGCATCCTTGATGATGTTGTCGGAGTTGATGTTCATGGTGTATCAACCTCCTTTTTGATACTACCTGCGGGGAAACCCCCGGGAATTGGTCCTGACCCGTCGGGTCGGAAGCACCGCCTGTGCATCCGGTAAAAATTTATGAAGACCAACCCTCTTCATTATCGGCAGAGAATACCTGAAAATCAAGCATTTTTTTTTGAGATTCAATACAAATCCTGAAATTATTTTGCTGAAACTGCAAATCGGACAAGGGGTGGTACGTTCTTGATGGTATGGAGGTGCAACCAGATGAAACCATGGATCCCCGGATGTTGTGAACTTTGCCGACGCCCGATCGAAGCAGGAGCGAAAAGTCTGTGCCAGGCATGTTTTTCCCGCCTGCTCGACGAGTCCCGTGCCAGCCCGGTGCGTTGCCCTGCCTGCCTTGAGTACCGGGCGCCGTTGGCAGATGGAATATGCCTGGTTTGTCACGAAGGGGAAGGGCCGGTCTATGAAGTTCGCAGTCTGGCCAGGTATCTCGAACCCTGGCCCGGCTTGATCCAGGCGGTCAAATTCGGTCAAAAGGCTCCCCTCTTGAAGGATCTGGGACGGCTGATGGGGCTTTGTCTCGGACCGCCCGAGAAGGACGAATTGGTGACGTGGGTCCCGCTTTCGCCGGGACGATTCATGCTGCGTGGATTCAATCAGGCGGCCCGACTGGCGCGGGCTTATGCAGAATCGACGCAAAGCCGGGCCTGGCCACTCTTGCGGAGGATCCGGGGAACCAAGGCACAGGCCAGATTGGGAGCACGGGGACGAAGGCACAATCTTGACGGTGCGTTTGCTCTGCTCAGGGGGGGCAACGTTGAAGGACGGAGGATCTTGCTGATCGATGATGTCGTCACGACCGGGGCCACCACGACGGCATGCTGTGCCCTCTTGACGGCGGCCGGGGCTGCCAGAGTGAGAATCTTCTCGCTGTGCTGTGGGTAAAAAAGTATCTGTATTTCTACGGAAAGTGGGTAAATATTATACACCTTGTACTGGGATATGGGGAGACTTGGGTCGATTATGCAAGCGGTAACATAACACTCGATAATGTATAGAGATAAAAATCATGGATC
>DAIREN010000288.1:0-2082 GCA_036795535.1 Spirochaetota bacterium | reverse complement strand
GGGATGTCTTTACCCGGATCGGTGGCTTTGATGAGCACCTGGCCGTGACCTGCAACGATGTCGACCTCTGTTTGCGGGTGCATGCGGCCGGGTTACGCGTGGTCTGGACACCCGGGACCGAGCTGGTCCATCATGAGTCCGTTTCCCGCGGGCAGGACGATTCGCCCGAAAAAGCGGCGCGCCTTGCGGCCGAGGTCGCTCGTCTCAATGCACACTGGTCGAAGCGGATGCCTGAATTTGAACCGCTGGCCCATCCGATGTTTGACATGAGCCGGGAGGACGTGTGTTTGGGAAATGCCTGAGGCGACGCTGACAACAGGCTGGCGTGCTAACAGAGGTTGCGATCGGTCTATTGTATGAAGGAATCATTTTTTACAGGAGTGCAAGCCGTGTGTCTTTTGGGTTAGTCGTTTTCTTCGCGCAGTGCCTCAATCTCGCTTGGTGTGAGGCCGGTATATTTGGCGATTATGGCGACTGGCTGCCCATCATTGAGCATCCGGCGGGCATTATCCTTGATGCCTTTTTCGATGCCTTTTTCAAAACCCTCTGCAATGCCTTCTTCTCTGAGTTTCAGGGCTGTTGTCATGGCGATCTTGCCTCCTTCGGGTGAAATCCTGGACAGGCGTTGGATCACGCTGTCGGGAGAAAGCTCTGTCGTATTGTAAAGATACACCAAAATGCTCATCAATAATCGTTGACCTTCAGGCTTGGTAAAAGCATCCCTGCCCGGCGAAAAGATCTCAGTAAAGTGTTGGTCGACAAGACGTTCATCAAAGACATATTTCAAAAGCTGCATCAAGATCCGATTGGCGTCGCGTTGAAACAGTGTATCCCGGATAGCCTGGTCATCGTAGCATGAAAGATCCGTGAGGATATAGGAAAAGTCGGGGATAAAATGTGACAATGTTGCGTCGATGCCTTCAAAGTATGCAGAAACTGGTTTGAGTTGCCAGGGTTTGGTGCCATGGTAGAAGATGACGGGTACGACGATTTTCAGGGGGGTGGAATCCTGGATGCATTTCTTCCAGATACTGAGCATGTATTTGAGGAGCTGAAAATGGGGATAGCGCACCGGGCTGCTCTTGTGCTCAAAGAGGAGAGCGATGGTGATAGGTGTCTTCGCGTTGTACTGACAGGAATATACCAGATCGGAAAAGGTCTCTTCAAGATCTTCACTGATGTAACTTGAAGGATCCAGCTCAAGGGTCTCCAGATCCAGGCCTTGCAGCAGTTCCCGTGGAAAGGTGCCCGCAATAAAATCGGCAGCGTTTTCGCGGATACTCTCGATCTCGCGGAATATCTTGTCATGTGGGTTCACGATGCTCATACAGACAGTATGGCGGATGTGAGGCTGAAATGCAAGAACAAGTACGTTCGAGTAGAGGGATGCAAGGTGCATGCTCGCCTGAGACCTGGCTGACAGGCTGTCTTGCCACTGCGCAGGCAGAACACTATACTTGGTATTTGGCGGGAGAGTCTGCCGGAGAATCAGAACGGAGTGCCTTGTGTTGCAGGATATTGCCATCAGTGTCGAGCACGTCTCCAAGGTCTACCGGCTCTATGACAAGCCGGTAGACCGCCTCAAGGAATCCCTCCATCCCCTGCGCAAAAAATATCATCGTGATTTTCATGCCCTGGATGATGTCAGTTTCGAGGTCAAAAAGGGAGAGACGGTCGGGATCATCGGCCAAAACGGGTCCGGAAAATCAACGCTTCTCAAGATTATTACCGGTGTGCTGACACCGAGTTGCGGCCAGGTCCGGGTCAATGGACGGGTTTCTGCACTGCTTGAACTGGGAACGGGCTTCAATCCCGAGCTGACCGGGATCGAAAACGTCTATTTCAGCGGGACCGTGATGGGGTACACCCGTGAAGAGATGGATGTCCGGCTGGACGAGATTCTGGCATTTGCGGATATCGGGGAATTTGTCAGGCAGCCCGTCAAGACCTATTCCAGCGGGATGTTCGTTCGCTTGGCGTTTGCGGTAGCGATCAAATCAAATCCCGAGATCATGATTGTCGATGAAGCACTGGCGGTCGGGGACATGAATTTTCAGGCGAAGTGCATGACAGCCCTTGATC
>DAIREN010000287.1:0-2100 GCA_036795535.1 Spirochaetota bacterium | reverse complement strand
GGGCGCCGGTGAGGTGACGGTCAACATCTTTACCCTGCACAGTATGGAAAAAATGGGGATCTCGCCTGCCGCGACGCATCCCCATGTTGTCCGGGCACGACGCGATCTGGCCACGAAATACAATGGGCGTCTGCCGTTTGACCGCTGGAGCAGCGAGCCCTTTATCGCCCTCCTCTTTTATGTCGATCTCATTAAAGAGTTTGGCTGGAACACCATCTCCAGGGTCCTGGCGGAATATGCGAGACTTGATGGCAATTCGCGCCCCAAAAACGACGCCGAAAAACGTGATCAGTGGCTGGTCCGCTTTTCGAAGGCCTGCGGAAAAAACATTGCGCCCCATATGCGTCGCTGGGACATCCCCTTCAGTGCCGGGGCCGAGGCACAGCTACGCTCTCTTCCAGTTTGGAATGGTCCGTGATATACTGACCCATCACAAGAGGAGACCATAATGGCACGCTATCGCAATACCGTACAATCAGGCAAGGCACCGGAGGCCTTGCGGTCCGAAATCGAAGCCTACCTCGTGCGCGAGGGGTTCAAACTCCAGGAGGGGTCCGATGTCTGGAAAAAGGGCATCGGGATCATGGTCGGTCCGCAGTTTGTCCGCTTTGCTGTCACATCCGCGGGGCTCGAACTCGAAGCCTGGATCAAGTGGGCGCTCCTGCCCGGCGTCTATGTGGGCGAGTTTGACATCCACGGCTTTGTCGGGGCCATCCCCAAAAAGCTCCTGCGGGACCGGATCAAGGCCATCGAGGCCATGGCCTGACGGACAAACCGTGTCAGTCATCCTCCTGCCTGACAAGAGCACTGACAAAATCGAATACCAATCGTGCACTGCATACGGCTTTGAGGGTTTTTTCCCTGGAAGGAAGGAGTTCACCTTCCGGATACCGGTACGCTGTAGCAAATGGCATGAGAAATACAAGTTCTTCCCGGATCTGGATGAACGAGGAATACATTTCTTCGCATCTTCTGCCAAGAAGATCAAGATTATGCGTCTTGTCTATCGTACATTGCTTCAGCGAGAGATACGATTTGAGCGATTTTTCCGCGCACTGATGGGCATGATAAATAGCAACGTCCAGCACAGGGTCAGCAGCAGCATACAGTAACTCAGCCGAGCGGAGATCCTGTTCCGCTTTGAAAATCCATTCTTCATGCGGCTTCATACAACTTTTTACCTTCGTGAAGAATCCTGTACGTCAGGGTTGACGGATATGTACGACGGGCCTCAACCTCAGAAGACGTAAGAACAAGAATATCGACATCCAACCCCGACCCACTCATGGCACACAACCCGATCCGCATCCGGTCATCCATCTCCAGTACTGATTCTTCAACGACCACGAGGATGTCAAGATCGCTCCACTCGGATGGATCACCCCAAACGCGGGAGCCATAGAGGTATAACTGTCTTGGATTGTAGGCAGACACAAGACGGGATATCACGATTTGCAGAGAGTCATATTCCGGCATTTCCCGCCTCCATAAGAGATGTGTCAACCAATCTTTCATAACTATACATGAAGAAGGATGTTGAAGCAAGCACGGTGCAACACGAGAGAATACTCCACCCTTGTTCCGTCAATACTTCCCTCGCCATGAAGGGAATTTTCCGAGATTCCTGCTCATTCCCCGGCAGGAGGATCGGCCCGGACTCCAAAAAGACGCTCGCCCCAGAGCATCAGGGCCAGACCGCCCAATATCATCAGGGCCCCGGGCACCAGGTATGGTGTTGCGGTCTCGTTGCTGATCACCAGCCCGAAAACCATCGCAATCAGCGGATTGACAAAGGCGTAACTCACCACCCGGATGGCCGGTTCGTTGTGGATCAGATGCGTGTAGGCGGCAAAGGCCAGAGAGCCGCAGACAGCCAGGTACGCCAGTGACAACCAAGCCTCGGGGTCGATCGTGGGGATAACGCTGGCAGGTGCCGGACCAAAGACGAGGGTCGCAATCCCGGTCACGAGCCCGGCAGTCAGCATCTGCACCCCGGAGTTGACAACAAGATCAGGCACAGCCCCTGCCCGATGCCCGAGACTGGTGGCAAAGGCCCAACTCGCCAAACCACAGATCACAAGCAATACCCCTGGTGTGAGA
>DAIREN010000286.1:0-2106 GCA_036795535.1 Spirochaetota bacterium | reverse complement strand
GAATATCATGAAGGACAACGGACTCCTCTTCGTCAGCAAAAACAACAGCGGGATCCGTTCCGTCCGTGATTTTGCCGGGCGCAGGGTTTCCGTCTGGTTCATCGGCAACGAATACCAGCTTTTTGCCATGCTGGACAATGCCGGTGTACCACGCAACTTGGTCAATATTGTTGCCCAACACTTCGACCTCAGCCAGTTCCTCAAGGACGAGGTAGATGTCATCGCCGCGATGTCCTACAACGAAGTGCTCCAGCTCCAGAAGACCGGCTATCCGGCTGACACGCTTTCGATCATCGATCCGGCTTCTGTCGGAGCATCCTTCCCCGGTGATTCCATCTTCACATCCCGTTCCTTCTTCGAAAAGAATCCCGAGACCTGCAAAAAATTTGTGGAAGCCAGCATCCGGGGCTGGGAGTACGCCATTCGCTACCCGGAAGAGGCCACCCGGATCGTCCTTAACCACGACAAAAAGGGCCGCCTCGGCAAGGAACAGCAACTCGACCAGATGGTCAACATCATAAAACTGATCCGTTCCGACCGCTGGCCTGTCGGAACCATTGATACAAAGTCGCTCAGCAATACCGTATATTTTGCCCGTCGATATGGATTTCTCAAGACAGATCTCCCGATGCAATCCCTCTACTGGAAAGCACGGGCTGAAAAACAGTAACTTGAAGGCAGGATGATGATCTCTTTCCGACACGGCAGTCTGACCCGTACGATCATGCTCTTTTTCTCTGCCGGATCCATCCTTTTGGGGACCTATCTCGTCGTCAATATCGCATCAACTGAATCCCTCTCCTCAACCGCTGAACGGATGGTCATCCACCATTCCCTGGCTGATCGCAGAAGGCAGATGCTCCTCAATTTCGACGAAGTCGAATTGGCCATCTACCAACACCTGGCTGGCCACCATTCACTCGATACCCGCGAAGTCCTCTCCAGACTGGACCAGATCCTCCTCGAGATCAGGGCCCTGCAGGCATCCGGAATCCCCTCGGATCACGAGGAGACCATGGCCCGTCTCCACACCCATATCACCACAATCCATCAGATCGTTTCCCGTCTCGAAACGGCGCGCTCCCGGGCAGAAGAGATGCGACCGCTCTATGAATCCTTTTTTGTCAGCCGGCTCCTCTTCCGGAGAATCAACGAAGCCTACGTGGATGTCTCCCGGACGCATGCTGCCGAAATCAACACGATCTCGTCCCGAAGCCGCATCCTCTCGCTCCTGCTCTTTGCTGCCATCGGATGCTACATCCTGCTCCTCCTCGGTTTCCGGAAAATTCTCGTCAACAGACTGACACTCTTCCAAAAAAAGCTGGCGGGCGCGACGGATGCCCCGGAACTCTGGCCCTACGAGGACGAGCTCACCCCCCTGGTCAACACATGGGAGACGATGCGCCGCAGCCTCTCGACATCGGTTGATGAAATCGCCCTGCTCAAGAACTGCCTGCACAGCGTCATGGATGCCATGCCTTCAATCCTCGTGGCCTTTGACCAGAACGGACGGATCCTGCAGTGGAATGCCTCGGCATCCCACGAGACCGGACTGGATGAACAGGAGGCCCTCGGCCGGAGCATCTGGGACTCCTTCCCGCTGATCTCGACCTTCCGCGACGATCTCGTGATCGCCATCAGCGAAAACAACAACCTCTCCATCCGGAGGGAACTCCTCCGGGACGGACAATACCGGTATCTGGCCATCAACGCCTTTCCCCTCGGAGAAACCCACGCCACGGGCACCGTGCTGCGGATTGACGATGTTACGGATCACGAACGGCGCGAGACAAGGCTGCGGCAGTCCCAAAAAATGGAGACCATCGGCACACTCGCCGGCGGAATCGCCCATAACTTCAACAATATTCTTGCCGGAATTGTGGGGACGCTCTCCTTGATGCGGCTCGAAGAATTCACCCGGGACTCAACCTATCTCGAACGGCTCGACACCCTCGAGACCGCATCGCAACGGGCGGTTGACATGGTCCAGCAGATTCTCTCCCTTGCAAGACGCCAGGAAGCCTCGATGAGCCCGATCGATATGGCCGTCTCGTTGAGACACATCCTCCAGATCTGTCAGAACACCTTTGACCGATCCATCGAGAT
>DAIREN010000285.1:0-2125 GCA_036795535.1 Spirochaetota bacterium | reverse complement strand
TGTCCGTAACATGAACCCCGGCCATGTGCGCCGGGGTTTTTTGTCTGTACAGAGCCCGAGTGAGGATTCGGGTGCCTTCATGATTCATTTCAGCAATCGCATTTGTTCGCATTATGCAGAAAGAGACAAATTCTCATCTATATAATGGTTTTCTGTCGTGATATGATGGATACGCAAGTAAGGCGGCTGTCAAGTTGGCCAAATCGGAGGTCGATATGAAAATATTGGTTGGATGTGTTATGTTTGTTCTCGTTGCAGGGTATGCATACACTCAAGCACCCGATCCTCTGTACGAGTTTGTCGGTGCAGATGGTTCCAGGATAGAGATCCTGACCAGTACTCTGGGAAGGTATTATAAAGGAAACAGCGTCTGCTATTTCGAATTCACTGAGGATGGGGTCTATCTGCGTGTGACTTGGTTTGATGCCGGCAAGTCTGTCTGGATGGCCTCTTCCGACAAGGACAAACTGGTTGCGATATATCCTGCTGGAAACACATGGAGCAGAAAGAAAACTTCATTGGATGAAGCCAGTGCCGCCACCATTGCCGTTTTTGACAAGGCAACAGCCGAAGTGGTCAGGGCAACGGAAGCTCTCAAGTCCGCCAAGGACACCACGTCTGTTGCTGCCGCCATCGACATCGCATCGTCCGCGATCGGAGCGATGGTCAAGGATGCCAAAGTGATCAGCGAGAAGTACAAAAATGCCCGAGGCAGCGAGACCAAGGCCTTCGAACTGATCAGGCCTGCCCAGGAGCGGTTTTTGAAGGCCCAGACCGATTTTCAGGCTGCGCTTCAGGCCATCGATGCCACAATTCTTGCGGATGAAAGGGTACAGGCAGCATTCAAGAAGATGGGCGAGATCAAGGACTGACCATCGGCGGTTTTGTGTCCGTCAGACCCGGCCTGCTGGCCGGGTTTTTTGTCGGCCTTGCCTGTCATGAAATGGACGGGATGTGTATTGGTTGGTTGAAACGCTGCCGGACGGTATCCTCAATTCAGCACGGACAGGGGACACGACAGGAATGCGTACCGATATTGTCAGGCTGGGTCTCTATGGAGGAGACGGTTTCCTGATACGTGTGCGGGTTCAGGACTTCTCGAGTCCGCGCAAAAAGGCCAGGTCAACCTCGTCATTCGGGCCGCCCTCGCCATTGGCCAGACGTGTCTCTTTCATGATGATCAGGTGTTTGGCCGAAGCGCTGCGGATTTCCGGATCGGTACGGATGATGCGGGCCGCCTTGAAGAGACGGGCAAAGGGGATCGAGTTGTCGAAGACAAAATCCATCTGGTCGATCGGATCTCCGTCTTCGTCGAGGAGGTACATATTGAGGGCGCCCCGTCTGTCGGCGAGGATGGTGTCACTGGCGGACTGGACATCGTTGGCCCAGACGACACGGGATCCATCGGACGAGACCGATACCGGCATGCGGTACCCCTGCTCGTAGAGGATATCGAGAACGGGATCGACGTCAACCTCGCGTATGGCAAAATCGATATCGAGGGATTCGCGGGCGCTGCCCAGGACACGGAGGGCCTGGGCGCCGATCAGGACCAGAGGAATCCCGGACGAGGCCAGACGGGTGATGACGGTCAGCCGGTCGGTCATGGGCGATGCTCCTCGAGACTTTTTCTGATGCGGGCCGTCAAAAGGTCGACCCAGGTCTGTTTGCCAAAGAGGAAGATGGTCTTGTCGCGGCAGTCGTTGTTCCAGTCAACCCGTTTGAAGGGCGGGCGAAGCCGCATGGCGAGGTGACCGTCATGAATGTCACGGGTCCGTGGCAGGCTCATGGGTGTCTCTCCCCGGGAAATGTCCCGCATTCAAGATACGACTTGCAGGACCAAAGCGCAATATCCGGACGAGTCAAGTTGCAGGATGTGCGATGCTGGCGGTACAGGGATTGTTTTTGTTGCGGACCGGGTCCGTATGGGATACAAATTCGTTCAAGGTGTCGGAATCCTTTCCGGCCAGGTTGTCATGCCCCCTCCCGGATCCATGCAGCAGGCCGGCAAATCGGACAGTGGGGAGACGATGGCAGACGGAAAGCTGGATGTCAAAAAACAACTCAAGGGGATCTATGCACCTGGGGCGGTACCCCATGTATGCGAGGTTCCCGAACTGCGATT
>DAIREN010000284.1:0-2160 GCA_036795535.1 Spirochaetota bacterium | reverse complement strand
CGGGGTGGTGGCCTTTGGTGTGGCCGCCCTCCTCTTTGGTGCCCTGATGGCCCAGGGTGCGATCGGTGGCAAGCTGGTCTTGTCTGGTGAACAGTGGGCCTTCGCCGGGGTGGCGCTTGTGGCCCTCCTGGTGATGCTCAACCGGATCTGGCTCCCCGTGGTGTTTGACGTTCCTCTTCTCTGGGGGCGCGAGCCCACGACGCCGGCTTGGGTGGAAAGCGGCTCGCTCAAGGGATGGATCGTGGGCCTGGTGCTGGGTGGCCTGATCGCGGTCGGTGGAACCTGGGGACTTGTGACCGCCGGTGTGCTGCCAGCGGACAGCACTGCCTGGATGCCGCTTGCAGCCCTCAACGAAATCCTGGCCTATTTTATGGTTGCCGTGACCCTGATCGTGGTGGCCGTCCCCGAGGGCTTGGCGCTGTCCGTTACGCTGGCCCTGGCCTACAGCATGCGCAAGATGATCGCCAGCAATAACCTCGTGCGGCGGATGCACGCCTGCGAGACGATCGGCGCGGCCACCGTGATTTGCTCGGACAAGACCGGGACCCTGACGATGAACCGGATGGCGGTGCGTGAAGTGGTGGCACCGGCGGGCTTGCCCCAAGCCGGCAGGACTGAGAGTGGCCTGCATCCGGTGGCCCTTGTGATGGCCGCCAACAGTACGGCCCTGCTTGAACGCAAACCTGATGGCAGTCTGGTGACGCTGGGGAATCCCACCGAGGGTGCCCTCCTCAAATGGCTGGACAGTCTCGGGGTGGACTATCAGGAGATCCGCTCGGCCTGCCATATCGAGCGTCAGTGGACTTTTACGACCGAACGCAAATTCATGGCCACCATTGTACGCCATGCCTCCCTCGGACGCCTGCTCCTCGTCAAGGGGGCGCCCGAGTACGTGCTCTCCCGAACGAAGCAGGCCAATGAGACTGCACATATCGAAACGGCGCATGGATTCCAGCGTCGCGGGATGCGCACGATCGGACTGGCCCTGCGCCAGTTTGGCGAGAGCGAAGATGCCGGGCGTGAACTCGAAGACCTTGCCCAGGGACTCGACTGGCTCGGAACAGCGGCCATTGAGGACCCGGTCCGCCCGGATGTGCCGGACGCCATCGCCGAATGCCTTGATGCCGGAGTGGGCGTCAAGGTGGTGACGGGGGATACTCCCGAGACTGCGCGCGAGATCGCACGCCAGATCGGACTCTGGAAACCCGAGGATGAAAACCATGAACACGTGATCACGACCGGCGACGAATTCGGGCGCTGGACCGAAGAGGAACTCGAAGCGCGTGCGCGCGGACTCAAGGTCCTGGCCAGAGCCCGGCCCGCCGACAAGCTTCGTCTCGTCAAGTGCCTGCAGCGATTAGGAGAGGTGGTGGCAGTCACCGGGGACGGGACCAACGATGCACCGGCTCTCAACCACGCCGATGTCGGCCTCTCGATGGGGATGACGGGGACAGCGATCGCCAAAGAGGCCAGTGACATCGTCCTGCTCGATGACTCATTTACCAGTATTGCCCGGGCCATCCTCTGGGGTCGTTCGATCTACCTCAACATCCAGCATTTTTTGATATTTCAATTAACCATTAACTTGACAGCGATCATGATCGCGCTGGCCGGACCCTTTGTCGGGATCCAGCTTCCGTTGACGGTAATGCAGATGCTCTGGGTCAACCTGATCATGGATACCCTGGCCGCTCTCGCGCTGGCAACCGAACCACCCAATCCCAAATTGATGAAAAACAAACCGCGCAACCAAAAGGCCTTCATCATCTCGGGTCCGATGGCGGCCTGGATCTTCGGGACCGGACTCTTTTTTGTGGCGGTCCTTGTGGCGATGATCGTCGGCTGGCTGGATGACAAGAAGGACATCATTGAAAGACTACTCCCACCAAACGAGTTCGCGGCAATGATCGTCGGCTGGCTGGACGACAGCGTCCACAAATTGACCATCTTTTTTACCGCCTTCATTTTCATGCAGGTCTGGAACATGTTCAATGCACGACTCTTCGGGGCCGGCCAGTCTTTCATCAAGGCGGCATTTTCAAACCGGGCGTTTTGGCTCGTGACGCTGGGGATTGTTGTCGGGCAGGTTGGTATCGTGCAATGGGGCGGCAAGGTCTTCCGCACAGAGCCGCTGGCATTCGAGGAATGGCTGGCCATCAT
>DAIREN010000283.1:0-2169 GCA_036795535.1 Spirochaetota bacterium | reverse complement strand
AACCCATGCCAGAAAACCTGACCCCAAATCAGGCGTCCCGGGCACCATCCAGATAGCCCCGGATCTGGGTCACAAAGGTATCCGGATTGATCGGTTTCTCGATATATCCCGTCGCTCCCGCTGCCAGGATCCGCTCCCGGTCTCCGGCCATGGCATAGGATGTGACCGCGATGATCGGGATCCGCTTGAGACTCTCCTCCGAAAGAAGCGCCTCGGCCACCGCATAGCCGTCCATCTCGGGGAGCTGGATATCGAGGAGGATGGCTCCGGGCGGATGGAGAAGTGCGGCATCGACTCCGGCCCGGCCCGTCTCGGCAACCTCAACCTCAAATCCGTGTTTCTCGAGCAAAAACCGCATCAGATAGTGGTTCTGTTCGTTGTCCTCAATAATGAGAAGCCGTTCAGCCATCCGCGTTCCTCCTCAGGGGGAGACAGACTGTAAACTGGCTGCCCTTCCCGTATTCACTGACGACGTCGATCGTGCCGCCCATCATCTCGACAAGCCGCTTGCAAATCGAAAGACCGAGCCCGGTGCCCTCGTGCTTGCGTGCCAAACCGCTGTCGATCTGGTGGAAGGGCGAAAAGAGATTGATCATCCCCTCGGGCTTCATTCCGATCCCGCTGTCCCGCACGCACAAACAGATCCGCCGCTGATCCGAACGGACGGTGAGCCCGACACTGCCATTTTCAGTAAACTTGACAGCATTATTGAGCAGATTGATGATGATCTGCTCTACCCGGCGCTGGTCCCCGTCCATCCTGTCAACACCAGGGCCAATCTCCAGTTCAAGACCGAGTCCCTTCATCTCCGCCATGGGGTGCATCATCCGGATAATCTTTTCGACGACTGGCCGAACCTCGAACTCTCCATTCGCGAGCGTCAACTGGCCCGCCTCGATCTTTGAAATATCGAGAACATCGTTGATCAACGAGAGGAGATGTCTCGAACTGGACTGGACCATTCCCATCTGCTTCCGTTGCTCTTCATTCAGAGGACCGGCCAACCCCTGGAGCAGGATTCCGGTAAATCCGATGATCGAGTTGAGCGGCGTCCTGAGCTCATGGGACATGGTCGCCAAAAATGCCGATTTGATCCGGTCCGCATCGCGGGCCCGTTCGAGCGCATTGGCCAAATCCCTGGTCCGCTCCCCGATCTTTTCTTCCATCATGGTATTCGTCCGGCGCAGCTCGTAGGTCCGTTCATCCAATTTCCGCTTGAACATGAGTCCCACCGCCGAAGCCAGGAGAAGCCCTCCGGCGACCGCCAGAGCCCCGATGATCAGCCAGGCTGGGACTTTGACCGGAACCTCCTCGGATGTCCATCGGGCGAGTGAATGATAGTAGACGGAACGAGTATCCCTCTTCAGTTCGTAGAGATGCCGGTCAATCGCATCCAGGATATGATGGTTTTTCCCGATGGGTGCCCCGAAATGCAGTGTCGAAGGATAAAAAACAACCGAGGTATCCACCAGGCCAAACTTCCTGGCATGCAGGTTTCCGAAAAAGTGGTTGACAATCGCTGCATCAACCCGACCCTCAGCCGTCATGGCAAAAACCCCGGCGTAGTCGGCCACCCCGACAATGGCGTTCGTGATCCCGAAGCTCCCCGCCAGATGCTCGAACGCCGTCTGTTGGACAGACTTGTCCAGGACCGCGATCCGTTTTCCGCGAAGATCGAGGATGGACTGGATCCCGCTTCCCTTGCGGGCATAGACCTGGAACCAGGACGAAAGAACCGGGACACGATTCAGACCAAACCGTTTCTCCCGCTCAGGGGTTCTCGCCAGGTCCGTCATCAGATCAATCTCGCCCCGTTCCAGACGTTCGAGACCCTCCGCCCAGGAACCGGGCACAAACTCGATCTGCCATCCCTCCATCCGCCTGACATGCTGGATGATGTCGACAAAGATCCCGGCAGGATTGCCCTGTTCATCGGTAAAGACTTTTGGAGCATTTTCGTATATTCCCACCCGGATCCGCTCAATCCGGGGAGGAGCGGACTGGCCGGCAAGAATTCCGGTCCCCATCAAGATAAAAGCCAGACCGGCCAACACCGCCTTCGGTGTTCCCGTCACGGTCGCGCCGCCAAACCCAAGCACTCCCGAACCTCCCGTACAAGCCGGTTCGGGAGGACGGGCTTGGCCAGGAGACGGACGGGGGATTGCACGC
>DAIREN010000282.1:0-2170 GCA_036795535.1 Spirochaetota bacterium | reverse complement strand
TTTCTAATTTTTTCACTAACCATATCAATTACCACGGAACTCATCCACTCCACCTTCACAGCCTGTGTTGTCTCACAAATTTTGGATCAACCAAAAATAATTCACAAAACAAATTATACAAACAAACGATTCGCTCTCCTTGAGATGTCAGAACAAAGCCACCCAGAACCTGTTTGATATTCCCGCTGACAACCTGTTCCTCAAAACGCCTCTGCATTGCCTTGTACTGTTTCACATAACGCTCAATGAAGACTCGCTCCATCTCATCAGCAGTAATCGGCTGATTCTGCCTTGAATTCATATACCCAAGAATAAAGACGGAGATCGAACGGTCAGCCGTCACCGGAAGATGCGTAAACCCGACCATGGCAATGCTTGAAAAAAGCACGACAGAGAGAATGACATCACGTACCGAAAGCAGCTTCAGGATCTTTTTTTTGACCAATAAGAACATGCCTGTAGCCAACAGAGCTGACGTGACCACGATGATGACAATCCCTTTGTAAAACAACACACTCACGCCATCGAACACACCAACATGGAAAAACCCGACAAAGACGATTCCGGCAAGAACAAGGGCTGCACAATGTGTTGCAAGAATTTTCAAGACTTCCTTATGGATGAGCTTCATCACGATACTCACTTTTCAGCGCATCCATCAGCAGGGATTTGACAAGATGGATGATCACCATGTGAACGTCCTCGGAAACCTCAAAACTGTCAACCTTGGCATGAATAAAAACATCCGACAAGGCTTGAAGCTTTCCGCCCGTGTACGCACCGAGGCCAACCGTTACCAAGCCCTGTGCCTTGGCATACTCAACAGCCTTGATGACATTGGGCGAATTTCCACTGCAGGATATTCCCACTACCATGTCGCCAGGCTTTGCAAAATTTTTCAACGGCTCTGAGAAAACATCCGTGTAGGACAAGTCGTTTGCAATGCAGGTGATTGCCGAGACATTATCGTTAAAACACTGAATCCTGAAACGCTTTTTCAATCCATAGGAAACACCTTTGAGAAGGTCGCTGTAAAAATGCACCGCCGTTGCAGCACTTCCGCCATTCCCAAACACGTATACAGTCCCACCCCGTTCACGCAGGGCCAGGAGTTCTTCAACAAACCGGTTGATGCTTGACCTATCCAATGCATCAAGGGTCGCCTTGACCGAATCAAAATAAAAATCTATTTCCGGACTGAAGTCTCTCATGTCGTCTCCTTGGAAGTATCAAATTTATTTATTCTTCGGAACCGTAGTATATCACCTTGGTCCCCTCATTGTCGAAGCGAAAAGGCATCTCCCGTAATTGCTTGAGTGCCTCACGCAGCCGTGAATGGTTTTGTTTTTCGCAGTAAAACAGGAAGAATCCTCCACCACCCGCGCCAAGGAGTTTTCCCCCGATAGCACCGGCGGTCAGTGCTGCCTGGTACACCTGATCGATACCATCATCGGTAATCCGCGATGCAAGGCTCGTCTTTAAAAGCCAGTTTTCATGCAAGATCTTCCCAAAATCGTTCAATCTCCCGGAATACAAGGCATCACGGAGATCGGGAACAAGACTCACCATTTCTTTGAGAGTCGCGATCTTGTCTTTCTTTTCCATATTGCCTTTTTGCTCTGAAAGAATCGATGATGTTGCCCGCTGCTGTCCATAGTAAAACATCAACAAATTCTCTTCAAGAGTCTCGAACACCTCGCGCCTGAGATAAAGTGGCTCAACCTCGACACTCCCGTTTGACAAAAACCGGAAGATATTCAACCCGCCATAGGCCGCCGCATACTGATCCTGTTTCCCGATCGGCTCCTGTAATCTGATTATCTCGATATCACAGGCATCCTCGGCCAGAACCTGCTTGCTGACAAACTTTCCGGATCTGGCGTAGAGATTGTGCAACAACCCGACAGTAAAGGACGAGGATGAACCCAAGCCGGTCCCGGAGGGAACATCGCCATTTGAACTAATCTCGATAGCGCCATGAATATCAAATTTTTTGAGCACCTGTTTCATGATCCGATGCTCTATCTCATCCACGCTTTTCACTGTTTCGGTTTGTGAATACTTGAGGCGGATCTGGTTTTCATCAAAAAAATTGTGAGACGAGATATAAATGTATTTATTGATGGAAGTGGAAAGAACAGCACCTGGATGCTGGGAATAAAAACTCTCC
>DAIREN010000281.1:0-2258 GCA_036795535.1 Spirochaetota bacterium | reverse complement strand
ACGGATTTGAGCACACAGAGGTTGATGACTCCGGCCCGGTCAATCATCTTTTGCCGGGAGAGGTTGTACCGTGAATAAGGATGGATCGTCATCAAGGGGTGCCGCAGGACGCGCATCCCGAGCCGCTCTGACCATGCCTGGTTTTGGACAATCTCGTACGGGCCGGTGATGGCGCCAATCGATTGTTCGGCCAGATACCCGGCCAGACGATCGAGCACCCCCCGGCCCGGTCTGCAATCCTCATCGAGGAAGAGCAGGGCATCCGACCGGACCGACCGGGCGGCCAACAGGGCGGCATCGCCCATGGGCAAGCCATCGCACGCCAGGACTTGGGCCCCGGGGATACGGAAATCGGCCTTGGGCGTGAGAATGCAGAGCTCCGCCACCCCGCCCAGAGTGTCCTCAATATGCCGGCAAAATGCCTCGATCCGTTTCCCGTAGCCCGCCGAAAAGACGCAGACGGCAATCGAAGGAACCCGCCCCTTGCGCTGACCGGCCGACGTCGGGATCACCAGCCGGTTGTAAAAGCGCTGGATGTGGGCCCGGTAGAAAATCGCCAAAGTATCCACAAAGGCGTGCCAGAGCGAGAGAACCCCGATCCGCCCGAATTTGTCATGATTCTCGATGGTCACGGGCTGTTCGATGATCTTCCCGCCATCCCGTCTGATGGTCACCAGGAGTTCAAGGTCAAAGGCAAAGCGCTTCCCCAGGAGACGGGGCATGGCCCGGTCGAGGACCTCACGCCGGAAGACCTTCATCCCGCTCTGGGTATCCTTGATATCCAGCCGGAAGAAGATCCTGTTGAACCAGTAATACAGATTGGAAATCCAGACACGGGACTTCGCGTACTCGAGGCGGGATTCGGGGTGCCGCTTGGAGGCGATCACGGCATCGGCTTTTTCCCGGCGCAAAACCTCGAGATAGGCCGGGATATGGGTGGGTGCAATATCCAGATCGGCGTCAAAAAAAGCCACGTACCGGCCTTGGGCGGCCTCGGCACCCTGTCTCAAGGCCCAACCCTTGCCCTGGTTGGGGGTATAGCCGATCACACGCACCAGTTTACCCAGCCTGTGGCGCTGAACCGCTTGAAGGGCCGCTTCTCCGGTGGCATCCCGGGAACCGTCATCCACAACAATCAGCTCAAAAGAGTCGATCTCACGCTTGAGGCAGGCGACAGTCACCTGGAGGGTCCGTTCGATACGCTCGCTCTCGTTATAGGCCGGAATCACAACCGAGACTTCGCAGGAATGACGCGTCATGCTCTTGCCCTCCCCCCTCGTGCAAAAACGGCACTGCATCGCAATGCAGTGCCGTTTCGCAACACAACGCGTACAGCGTCAGCGCTTGGAGAACTGGAAGCGCTTGCGTGCACCAGGATGACCGTACTTCTTGCGCTCGACCATACGCGGGTCGCGTGTCAGGTATCCGTTTGTCTTGAGAGACATGCGGTTGTTGTTGTCGACTGCATTCAGGGCGCGTGCGATACCGTGCCGGACAGCACCAGCCTGTCCGCTGATTCCGCCACCGTCAACGTTGACGAAGACGTCGAAGCTGGCCTGTGTCCCGGTCACAGTCATGGGCTGCATGACCATGACGCGGTGGGAAGGAACCGTAAAATAGGTTTCCATCTTGCGTCCATTGACTTCGATTTTGCCGGAACCGGCAACAATGCGCACACGGGCCACAGAGCACTTTCTGCGACCGGTCGCCCAGGTAAAGGTTTTTTCTGCCACGGGAATCCTCCTGCTCAGGCCTTGATCTCGAGTTTTTGGGGCTTCTGCGCAGCATGCTCATGCTCCGCACCACGATAGACGCGCAGGTTGCGCATGATCTTGCGCCCGAGCGGCCCCTTGGGGAGCATCCCCTTGACAGCGTTGGTGATGATCCGCTCCGGATCGCTCACGAGGAGCTTGTCCAGATCTGTCGTTTTCATCCCGCCCGGGTACCCGCTGTAGTGATGATATTTCTTCGCCAGTCTGTCACCGGTAAAGGCGATTTTCCCGGCGTTGATGACAATCACATTGTCGCCGCAATCCATATAGGGGGTAAAGTCGGGCCGATTTTTGCCGCGCAGGACGGACGCGACGTTTGTTGCCAGACGGCCGAGGATCACGCCCTCAGCATCCACGATGTACCACTTCTTGTTGATGTCCTTCTCTTTAAGCGTAAAGGTCTTCATGTCCTGCTCTTCGAGTTATTAAAAGTACTGTGCGCGCACGCCGCGACACGTTTCCAGACTCCAAAGATAGGGGGAAGCA
>DAIREN010000280.1:0-2264 GCA_036795535.1 Spirochaetota bacterium | reverse complement strand
TGAAGGCAGCTTTGTTTTTCCGGTATCGGGCCAATTGCCAGGGAGTGAAGGAGAGAAAGGCCTTGCG
The DNA here is from genome assembly GCA_036795535.1 of Spirochaetota bacterium. GTDB lineage: Bacteria > Spirochaetota > JAGLSM01 > JAGLSM01 > JAKPMW01 > JAKPMW01. The sequence goes on along the minus strand of DAIREN010000280.1, from coordinate 2,197 downwards.
CAGCCCTTTTTTGACCTGACGGGAAAGTGGCTCCCGCCCGGGTGAGCGCGTCCCGCGGTACAGGGCCAAAAATTCGGGGATGTCGTCGACGCGGTTGATCAGGGCTGCCAACTGGTCGCCGGTTATCCCGCCCTTCTTGGCCAGGAGACGGGCAAGATAGAGCGGAACGTGCCGCAGGTGCGAGCGATGCTTGGCCTCGTGGGCTACGCGGTAGACCTCGTTTGCCCGGCCATGCCTGACCAGATAGGACACGAGTTTTTTGATGGCTTGGGCGCTTGTTTGTCCGTCGACGTAAAACCCGTCCTCCCACAACAGGCAGGTCATGGTCAGGCGGCGGAGCCGTTCGATGGCCGAGGCAGGTACCACCCTGGCGCCTTCGTGGGTCACTGTCCCGGTACTGACTGACGTGGTATTGGATCGCATGGCTTCCTCCTGACAGGCTTCAGAGAGAGATACGGTCGAAAAAAAGGTTTTTTTGCGGCAGAAAAAATTTCTTTTCTGCATAAAAAAACGGTTTGGTGCGTATCTCATGGTATGGGTGGTGCAGGGTACAGCTTCATATCGATGGTGAAGCAGTACCGCATGGCGGAGACCGGGTTGGTGTTGTTTGCCGACCGGGTTCATGCGGGAGTTTTTGCTGTATCCGATATTCCCCCATACGGTGCCCCTTCCCCGTCCGTTCTGCGCTGTTTGCAGGCGGGCGGTTTTTTTTTGATGAACAGCCTCAGGCCATCGGGGACTAGGCGGGATCGTGCAGGGGATGCAGGCCTGCACCCCTCTTGACGGAGAGTCCGGGACCGGACGGGTTGCGATCGGGGCCAAGGGCAGCCATTGCAAGAACGGGGTGACCCGGGAGGTGTGTGCATCCGTCGGACCAGTGACAGAGAAGGTGGAGGCAGGGAACGCCGAACCCTGAAGACTGGCGATCGTGAGCGTGTTGTTCGAGGAAACTGTTGCACCATGGTGTTTGAAGCGCAGAGGAAGTTCTTAATAATATAGAAAGAACACATGAATTGAGCGAAAATCCAGCCTGCTGGGGACACAGGCCGGGAAATTCGGCAAAAAGACACCAAAAAAGTGGACTGACCAGTCCGTCCGCAGTACCTTGAAAGGACATACGTACAAGGAGCGGACCGTGGTTCAGGAGATTGAGCGGATTCTCGAAGGGTTGGATGACAAGGACCGCAAGATCATCCTCTGTGCCCGTTCCGAATTTGCCAAATACGGGTTTTACAATGCCAATATGGACAGGATTGCCCTGGCGGCCGGTCTTGGGAAGGGCACACTCTACCGGCGCTTTATCAGCAAGCAGATCCTCTTTTTTGTGACCATCCAGGCTGACCAGCGCGAGCTCCTCAAACGAATGGAGCATTTCGACGACAGTCACCCCCTTCGGCAATTGATCGAGGAGCACCTCAATGCCGCGGTCGACTACATCGTTGAAAACGTCGATCTTCTCAAGCTGGCGATGCATGAGTACAGCAAGGTTCTTGAGGGGATTGCAAAGGAAGAACTCAAGGAACTCGTCCGGTCCATGCATCGTCTCCAGACGACATTCTGGAGACGGATGGTCGGCAAAGCGATCGAAGGCGGACAGCTGCCTCCGGACACCAATGTCGAGATGGTGACATCCATTCTGACAGGGATGCTCAGGGCCATTCTCGCCGAGATCTTTGTGACCGGTGACGAGACGCAGATTGACAGAAGCCAGATTATCGAGCGCAATACACTGTTTGTACATATCCTCTTTGAAGGGTTATTCCGGGGCGTACCATGAAACACACAACTTACACCTCTCTTGTTTTGATTGCCGGTTTTGTTTTCCTGACCTCGGGTCTTGCGGCCCAGGTTCCTGCGACAAATGCCGGCGTCACCAATCTGGCAGCAACCAATCATACGCTGCAGAATGCGACCAACGCGGCTTTGCCTCTGACTGTCCAGGAATGCGTGGCCATGGCCCTCGACAAAAACCGGGACTATCTGATGGCCAAACAGGATGTCAAGATCAAGGAAGCCGCGGCCGATGCCATGTATGCCAATTTTTTCCCCTCGGTGGCCTTCAAGACAGCGGTCACAGTCCTTGATCCGGCCATGGTCGATGACAGTATCACGACCTTGCCGCCGACCCTCGGTGGCGGCAAGATGCAGACGGTCTATTCACCGCTCTTTACCATGGGGCTTTCGGCTACCTACGCCA
>DAIREN010000279.1:0-2314 GCA_036795535.1 Spirochaetota bacterium | reverse complement strand
TAGGCCTTCATCAGGTTGGAGCGTGTCAAAAATTCGTTGGCCGAATAAACCCCGTTGAGATTTTCGCCCTCGATCCGCAGGAAGGACGGCAGACCGGCGCCACTCCCCACAAAGACTGCTGCAAAGCCCTCTTCCTCGAAGAGCTCGTCAATCGTGATCGAGCGTCCGACGATGACGTTGCAGATGATCTCGACACCGAGTTTTCGGATGGAATCGATCTCGCGCTGCACCAGTGCCTTGGGCAGACGAAACTCGGGAATCCCGTACATCAATACCCCGCCCGGCGCATGCAGGGCTTCAAAAATGGTGACATCGTACCCGAGCTGGGCCAGTTCGCCCGCGCAGGTGATTCCGGCAGGACCGCTCCCCACCACCGCGACCTTGATCCCCTTTTTGACGATCTCAGGAGCCTCGGGTTGATGCTTGGCCATCCAGGTATCAGCCACAAAGCGCTCAAGCCGTCCGATGGCAACGGCCTCGCCCTTCTTGCCGCGCACACAGACCTGTTCGCACTGTGATTCCTGGGGGCAAACCCGGCCACAGACGGCCGGGAGTCTGTTCTCACGGGTGATGATGCGGTACGCCTCATCAAAATTCCCTTCGGCAACTTCCTTGATGAACTCCGGAATCGGGACATTGACGGGACAACCGGCAACGCACGGCCTGGTTTTGCATTGGAGACAACGCGTCGCCTCCTCCATCGCCTGCTCAGCGGTATAGCCCAGCGCGACCTCCTGGAAATTCCGGTTGCGGACCTGGGGCTCCTGCTCCGGGATGGGAACCTTTTTGGGACTCATATTGGCCATGCTGTCTTACCCCCTGCCGATCTTGCAGATGTGGTTTTCTTCTTCCTTGTACATCCCCTGACGACGCATCAACTCATCAAAATCGACAAGGTATCCGTCAAAATCCGGGCCGTCCACGCAGGCAAATTTGGTCTCGCCCCCAACGGTCACGCGACACCCGCCGCACATCCCCGTCCCGTCGATCATGATCGGGTTGAGTGAGACCATGGTCGGGATCCCGAGTTCCTTGGCCGTGAGAACCGCGAACTTCATCATGACAAGCGGTCCAATGGCGATGATCTCGTCGTACTTGACCCCGCTGGCCACCAGACTCTTGAGCTTGTCCGTCACCACACCCTTGTCACCGTAGCTCCCGTCATCCGTTGTGACATAGAGATTCTCGACGACCGGGGTGAATTTTTCTTCAAGAATGACAAACTCGCGGCTGCGACCACCCAGAATGACATCGCAGGCGACACCCATGTCATGCAGAGCCTTGATCTGGGGATAGAGAGGTGCAGCGCCCACCCCACCGCCGATCCCGAGTACGCGCGAATGCTGCGCAAGATGGGTGGGTTGTCCGAGCGGCCCGACAAAATCGACAATCGAGTCCCCCGGTTTGAGGGCCGAAAGAAGCCGTGTCGTATGGCCGACCACCTGATAAATGATGGTCACGGTTCCATTGACCCTGTCATACTCGGCAATAGTCAGGGGAATCCGCTCACCGGCTTCATCAACACGGAGGATGATAAACTGGCCGGGCTCACACTTGCGGGCGACGTAGGGGGCATGCACCACCATCTCTTCGACCGCAGAGTTCAACTGCTTTTTGGCAATGATCTTGTACATTGAGACGTCCTCGGTTGGGCGAAATCCCCCAGGCAGTCAGAACCACCCAAGGTTTGCCAGGGATTGCGTGTACAAGTATAGTAAAAAAAAAGAACGGGGCGTACTGCTGTGCCCCGTTCTTTCAAGCGCCGCCTGAATGACATCCGCCCCTCAGGCGGTACTGTCTCCACCTGTCACGCTGCAGTACCATCAGACGATCCCCTGATCGATCATGGCATCGGCCACCTTGACAAAGCCGGCGATATTGGCGCCAAACACGTAATTCCCTTCGTGCCCGTATTCGCGGGCCGCACGGGATGCGGAACCATGGATGGCCTGCATGATCGCCTTGAGGCGGGCATCCACTTCGTCCCGTGTCCAGGCGATGCGCATGGAGTTCTGGGACATCTCGAGACCGGAGGTGGCAACACCACCCGCATTGGCTGCCTTGCCCGGTCCATAGAGAACCTTGTTGGCCAAAAAGACGTGCACCCCATCCGGAGTCGTGGGCATGTTGGCACCCTCGGCCACAAGCCGGCAACCGTTTTTGACAAGAGCTTCAGCATCCTTGCCACCCAGCTCGTTTTGCGTGGCACAGGGGAAAGCCGCATCACAGGGAACACCCCAGGGGGTCTTGCCCTCATGATAGGTGCTCCCGGAGAACTTTTTGGCGTACTCGCTGATCCGTCCGCGCTTGATGT
>DAIREN010000278.1:0-2323 GCA_036795535.1 Spirochaetota bacterium | reverse complement strand
AGCGATGGTTTCGTAATGCTGATTGTTCTCATCCGGGTTGGCGTCGGCATCCCTCTCGATGAGCACCGAGTTAGCGATATCCTCCGGCGTGATGCCCTGCTGGCGGGTACGGGCGATATGGTAGAGGAAGAGGGTCTGGATGACCTTGACGCCCTTATCGCGGTGCACCTTCAGGTAGCCCTTGGTCAGACCGTCGATCTGGCGTTTGCAGGCTTCGTACGCCCGATAATCCGTCTCCCGTTTCGTCTTGATAGCCACAAGTCCGGCGTGGACCCCGCTCGGATCCTCTTCGTAACGCACGGTTTCGTCGAACAGCTCCCAGAGGCGGATGAGCTCGCGGCCTTGCTGCTTGATCTGGTGCTTGAGGGTCTGGTGCATGAAGTGAATCGCGGAGCGGGTCGTGGTCAGCTCATAGGTAATCGCTCGCATGACCTCGACGGCGGGTTTGTGGAACGGAAAGAAGTGGCGGAAATCCTGCTCGCCGATGCTGTTGGGCCAGGTGAACCCCCGCTTGTAATGGAGATAATAGTTGCTGATGGCTGCAGGTTCTTTGATCTCCCGGACGCGCGCCAGGACGATGTCATAGTAATCCTTGTCTTCTTCAAGCAGTTTTACCAGCTTCAGCCGATCATCGGCGATGATGTTCTTGACGCCCATCTTGCTTTCGATGGCCTGCTGTGCCGCGCAGACCGTCCAGACGGGGAGATTGTGGATCTTCGCCAGGCGATTCGACAGCACCACCAGGGTCTTTTCGTCTTCCGTCCGTTGGTCTTCCTCCCGGTTCTTCATGAACAGGGACACTTCGTCCAACACCAACAGGATGCCGCTGTATCCCTCCGCCAGAATGGTTTCCATCATGTGCTTGAGGATATCTTCGGTCTCGGCGGCGATCTGGGGCTGAACCTTGAGGTATTCATCGTAGAAGCGCCAGAGCTTGTTGCCGCAGCTCCGCTTGTACTCCGGGGTTTTGTTCTGCTGGATGGTGCGGATGAAGTCGTCAACGTTTTCGAATTCATCCTCGTCAAAGAATCTCGGATCGCGCAGGAACTTGGACAGGTCTTTTCGATAGCGTTCCAGATCTTCGGTGATGAACCGATCGGCCAGCAGCTCCACCGGATACAGGGAAATATTCTTGCCGAGCTCAACGAGGATCTGTTCCTTGGCTGCATCGAGGATATACTCGGCCAGTCGTCGGCCTTTGTCGGCAAGACCCACGGTTCCGCTACCCGCGCCTACCAGCGTCTTGACGATGACAAAAATGCCCTTGGTGCCCTTGCCGCTTTTCGCCTCGATTCCTTCTTCCCAGAAACGATAAAGGGATTCGCGTTTGCCGCGACCGGAGGCCTCTTCTTTCCTTTTGACGATATCCCAGGCTTCCTTACGTCCCAGAGCCAGGGAGGCCAGGCAGCAGAGCAGATGCGACTTGCCGGAGCCGAACTCGGCTTGAATCCAATATCCTTGGCCGACGGGATTGTCTCTGCGTTCCCGTTTCCACGGGGCGGCCATGTTCCGCAAAATGTCCGTGAGGAATGGCCGGACCGGATCGATCTGGAATTCCTCGATCGTCTGCAACTCCGGCTTTCGTGACTTGCGGCTGGCCTCGGCGTTCGAGTCGGCCCAAACATGCTTTTCCAGCGAGTATACGGAGATGATCTGATCCGGGACCGTACAGATATCGGCGAGTCCCTTGCGCTGTGTGAAGAGGTCTTCTTTCATCGCCATCCTTCCCAAAGGAAAATCATAGAGGTTTTTTCAAGACATAGTTTTTTTTCGGATCTTTCCGGCTCGTTCCCACCTCGGCCAGGATCCCTTTCTCGACAAGGCTGCGCAGCCTTGTCCGTGCCGTTCTGTCGGACGTCTTCCACAATGTTGCGGCGTCCTTTGTTGTGATTTCCCGGCAACCGGTGAAGTGGTCCATCAACGGATCAAGCCAATCCGGGGCTGTCCGTTCGGAAATGGCCCCGGAAAACAGCGTCACCCGAAAGCTCGCCCCGATTTCCTCGAAGCGGGGGCGTTGGATACCATGAGCCTTGCATGCCGCTATGATGCGCCCTATGCCCGATCCCCATTGCTCAATCAACTTCAGTTCCCGAAACACCCGGCCGATGATCCTGTTGCGGAGCCGGGAGACTCCGGACAAGGCCGCTTCGAGAGTCAATCCGAAGGGGAGAAAACCGGGATTGGTGATCTCCAAGCGGTCGTCGAAAATGGCTATTTTGATGTCCATCCCACCCAAGGCGTAGTCCGCATGAACCACCGCATTGATGATGGCCACACGCACTGCCTGAATGGGATATTCGGGCAAATCCGTCCGTCGTATCCG
>DAIREN010000277.1:0-2331 GCA_036795535.1 Spirochaetota bacterium | reverse complement strand
ATGCGCCCAGTGCCAATCCGCAGGGGATGGCGCCCGCTCTTGATGTGGGACAGGCACAAGAGATGTTCGAGGATGCGGTGGATCTCTATATCGATGGCGGTACTTCCGGGTCCGATGCACCTTCAACAATCGTTTCGCTGGTCGGTTCACCCAAGCTGGTTCGTCAGGGGATCCTTGAAGTCATGCTTGAGGATTTCGTCTGATCAGGCCGTCCACGAGGGCTTGATGTAGCGGGTTCTTTGCGGATCTGCATCCTGTTTGCGCAGGCGACGGGACAGCATGAAGCCGGTCAGGAGTGCCAGGATCACCCCCGGGATGATGATCAACACCGGGTGCCGCAACAAAAAGGGTTGTTCTTGCTGGTCTTCCCGCAGACTCTCCCGCTTCAGTTTCGTTGCCTGCGGGAGCGGTCGTGCCGGGATCCCGTCCCTTCCTATCATTCCATAGAGAAGGGCCAAGCCGCGGATCGTTCCTTTGTCCGTCGAGAGCAGGCTGATCTGTGTCTGTCGTTCTGCGGATGCCGTCTTGATGGCGGCGATATCCTGCTGCAAGGCGGCGATGGTGCGCTGTTTTTCCCAAGACTCAACCACCCCCAGTTTTCCGAAGAAAAACTGAAAGGCCATCAGGGCTATTCCCCCGGAGAGTGTCAACGGGAGGAGGAGCCGCACATGTTTTCTGATATCCATACCTTCTTCAGTATCGGCATTCTGCCGGGCATGGTTGAGGACCGAAAATTCGGAAAATGGCTTTTTGTGCGTAGAGAAACCGCGAATGGACGCACATGTACACCAATCCAGCGCCCAAGAGCCATTCGTGTTGATTCGCGTGCATTGGCGGATGGTATGGCCTTTTGTAGAGACGCGATTGATCGCGTCTCCGAGGTGCGATATTGGCATGCGCACTCCCGGCGCAGGCGTGTGGACAAAACGCAATGCTGTTCCATTCATGTCGCCTGCATACCCCATTGCGACAAGATCCCCCGTCGCGGGCCCGAGGATGTTCAGCAAAAAGAAAAAACCGCGCAAAAAACGCGCGGTTTGTGGGACGAATGGCAGATGTTCGAGGGATCAGTGCCGTTCCTCGAAGTTGTAAGCGTCCGAAACATCATCGAGATTGTCGATATCCAGCCAATGGCCGTGGACATACTCGACCTTGATCCGTTGGCCCTTTTTCATCAGTTCGGCAAAGACTCCGACCATGGGCATGGTCTCGAGCCGACCGGCTGCGGCCAGCTCGTCCAGGGTCTCGACGAGGATTCCGGCACCACGGGCCGAGAACATGGCCAGGCCGATCCACTCGCCATGCGCGCCGGCCTTGTCGATCTCGTTTCCGATCGAGCGGACGTAGATATTGTCTTCGCGGTATTCGCGGGTGTGTTCGCGGTCCGCGATGACCAGATCCGTTGTCCGGCTGTGCTTTTCGGGGTGTTTGGACCAGCTTGAATCGACCACGATCGTGAAATCTTCCTGGCTGTCCAGCAGGTTGAGGAGAACGAATTTTTCGAAGAGGATGTCACCGAAGGAGAAAACAAGGTTGCCGTTGATGAAGCTCTTGGCGGCGTAGAGGGATGCGGCCTCCTCGGTGCTCTCGTACTTGTCGTTGTCGAAGTACTTGATGTTGGGGAGGTTGACGGATTCCTTTTTGTAGCCGCGCACGGTGGCGATCTGCTTGAGTCCGCAGTCGTTGAAAGAGGCGACCAGCTTGGCGAGGATCGGCTTGCCACCGATCGGGATCATGGTCTTGGGCCGGTTTTCGGTCATCTTGCCAAAGCCCTTGCCCTGGGTCGCGCCGAGGATCACGACGCTGGTTGTCTCGCCGGTTGCCGGGAGGTAGAGCTTTTCTTTTTCTTTGAGCTCGGCCATGCCCTGGAGCCGGAAGAGTTCCTTGACGGGAACGATCTTGTCTTCAAGGGAGAGCAGGGTTCCGCTTTCCCGCAGGGTCTTCAGATTCTGCTGCACAGCGGTCACCACGGTCCGGCAGGTCTGGTTGGCCCAGATCGCGAGCGAGACACCGCGTTCCTGGAGCTCCTGGAGGGTGACGCCGGGATACATCGTGGGGACGACGATCACCGGGGTCTCGCGCTTCCAGTGCTCGAGGAAGGCGAAGATCTCTTCGGGGCCTTTGGCCTTGGAGTGGATCAGGACGGCATCCGCTCCGGCATCGGCGTAGGCATTGGCGCGGCGCAGGGCCTCTTCCAGTCCCCAGCCGGCGATGAAGGCTTCGGTCCGGGCCACGATCACGAAGTCGGGATCGGTCTGGATGTCTTTTCCGGCCCGGATCTTCATGGCAAATTCTTCGACGGGCGCCAAAGGCTGCTGTTCGCCGCCGATA
>DAIREN010000276.1:0-2381 GCA_036795535.1 Spirochaetota bacterium | reverse complement strand
ATTCACAGACTTCCGATTTGCCATCATGTATTGATCCGGATTGCTTCCTAAAAACAACCATCCTGCATCCAGATTTGCTCTCACCTTAAGTGAGATGGAATTGAAATCAAAAACCTTCAACAACCCACCAAATCGCTCAGCACTTTTTGGCGCCATCACGACCAATATTTCATTATTCCTGTATGCAGTTGCGTGAAAAGCAAAATTGGCAATAACAAGGAATGACAGAACAGGCAGAGCTCTTTTCCCAGAAAGCATGACGAATATAAACAAAAGCATGACAAAAACAACCGTAACCCACCGCATCTCCATTCTTTCAATGGCAGGAAGAGACATCACTCCAATCGCAACGAAAACACCTGCAATCAGCACCCAGGCAAAACAATCCTTTGATTGTATCCCCTTTCTGGACAACCAGCCCAGGAAGACCATGATGATGGCAACAATCGTCCCGAAAACACTCAACACCAATCCGATACCTTGTAACTTTCCCCAAAACAATTCTGGCCCAAATCCAGTCCCCAAAAAAATATTTGATACATACTTCATTGCATTGATTACAACATGTCCCGACATCGATACAGTTTGCCCACCGGTACCCATCGTGAGTCCACTTTTTGATACAAGCAGAGTCAAGGCAATAATCAAACCCACAGGAATCAAAGCAATAGCAATCCTTGGAAGACCATACAAAAAGCCATTCCGAACCATACAAAATAAAGCCCAAACCCCTATTATTGCAGACCCTATAATTGCATACCGTTCATGATTAAGTCCAGCCAAAACAAACATGATCGCAATTACAAAAAAGCTTCCTATTCCCGCGAGCAATCTTTTTACCACAAACACCCGCATCCCCAATAGAAAAAAGAACAAAGCAACAATATCAATCAGTGAATTAGCATACTCATGATATGCCACAAGTGCATATCTACTCGAAAAGAAAGCAAACGCAGACAAAAACAACACAAGCAAACGATGCGATCCTCGATAGAGCTTGCCAACTATATCGATTATCAAATAAGCAATTGCCGCCAGGACTATATACACAAGAGCAGCCCAAACCCAGCGTGGAGCAGAAACAGAAACCAGGGCAGACAGTATACCATGATGCATCAACCGCGGCTTGTACTCATTCATTTTGGCAAACCCATGAAAAAAACCTGGGGATTCGAGCTGAGCGCCAAACGGAATGAACTCATCCCCGGTAAAAAAAGGCTGAAAATTTGCAATGATCATAACAAGGAGTAACGGCAGAACCACAAGAAGCGCAAGCCCCCTTGGCTCTCTCGTGATCATTTCAAGTCTTTTCATATATTCCCCCAAAGCTACCACCTTTTTTGAGCACTCATGACAGTCCTTAAATTCTCCACGCCTGCGTACCATGACTTGTAAAATGGCAGTTGCTCACCTGCCCCTGAAAGCCGGATAAAGTCTGAATCACATCCATCCGTCGTTCCGGTGGCACAAAAAACATCATGAACCCACCACCACCAGCGCCCGACACCTTGCCGGCCAAAGCACCAGCTTCAATCGCTGCATTGTAGATCTCTTCAATATGCCCTGTAGAAACCGACGAGGATGTCCGTTTCTTGTTTTCCCAACCTTCACGCATCGAATCGACAATCCCGGCAAAGTCACCCCGCAAAAGACACTCTTTCATGCGAATGGCCTCCTCCTTGATGCCATGCATCGCTTCGATCGTCTTCCCTTGTCCGCTGCGAACATTGTCACTCTGATCGGAGATGACCTTGGCCGATTCACGGGAAACACCGGTGTAAAACAGCAGAAGAGATGCTTCGAGTTCGCAGACGATCCAGTTTTTGATGCGCAGGGGATTGACCAGCACCCGCTCATCCGCATAAAACTCCATAAAATTGAACCCGCCAAAGGTGGCTGCATACTGGTCCTGCCGCCCCCCCTGGAGCCCACAGTCGACCCTCTCGATCCTGAATGCCAGATGCGCTACATCATAATCATCCAAAGGCAGGTTCAAAAATTCGACAAAGGCCCGGATCATGACAACGACAACCGTCGAAGACGCGCCCAGACCAGAGCCGACAGGGGCATCGCAAAAGGTGGAAATCTCGATCGAGAGGGGGTTGCCCCCATTGTACTTGTTGACCATCTCATTATAGACAGCCTTGTGCAGATTGAGGTGACCGTCAAGCTCGTACCTGTCCGAAAGCGGGAGGACCTGACTGTCAAATTTATCTGTTGCAACGAACCGGACTTCTGGCCCGTCCAGCTCGCGGATCACCGCATAGGCATACCTGTCAATCGTGGCGTTCAAAATCATCCCGCCATGAATATCGCAATACGGGCTGACATCTGTTCCGCCACCGGCCAGACCAAGTCTGAGCGGCGCACGTGATCGAACA
>DAIREN010000275.1:0-2385 GCA_036795535.1 Spirochaetota bacterium | reverse complement strand
AATATGCGTCAGACAGGCCAGGCCGGCCGCGCAGGAAACCGGATTGCCGCCCATCGTGGTTCCATGATCGCCGTATCCGAAGGCGCCGGCGACGGCATCCGTGGTCAGAACGGCTGACAGGGGGAGCCCGCCACCTAGGGATTTGCCGAGGAGGGCGATGTCAGGGGTGATCAAGGAATGTTCGCAGGCCAAAAAGCGGCCGGTGCGGCCGAGGCCGGTCTGGATCTCGTCAGCGATCAGGAGGATGTCGTACTTCTTGCAGAGATTTTTAAGCTGGGTCATGTAGTCGATCTGCGGGATATTGACGCCACCCTCGCATTGGACCGGTTCGGCAATCACGGCCGCTGTCTTCCGGCTGATGGCCGCCTTGACGGCGGCGATATTGTTGTAGGGGACGACCTTGACCCCGCCCATCATCGGGGTGATCCCGGCATGGAAGCGGGCCTGACCGGTCACCGAGAGTGCGCCCATCGTCCGGCCATGGAAGGAATTTTCCATACAGATGATTTCATGGGCCTTTTTGCCGCGGTTCTTGATGGCCCAGCGCCGGGCGAGCTTGATGGCGACTTCTGTGGCTTCCGCGCCGCTGTTGGCGTAGAGAACTTTGTCGGCGAAGGTGTTTTCGGTGAGGAGCCTGGCCAATGCGATCTGGTTTTCGTCCGCGAAATAGTTGGAGAGATGCATGTATTTCGCACTCTGGGTCTGGACGGCCTTGACGATATCCGGGTGGGAATGCCCGAGAGGGAGAACGGCGATCCCGGTCACCAGATCGAGATATTTTTTCCCCTTGCTGTCCTGGATCCAGGCCCCCTTGGCGCGTGCCACATCAAAGGGGAAGCGGTGATAGGTGTTTCCGATGTACTTTTCGTCGAGTTCGTGCAGTGTTTGTGTCGCCATGGAAAACCTCCGGGTCACATGAATGATGACAATATACAGGAAGAATCACGATTGAGCAATCCCGGGTATTGTATCGTTGACGCGTCGGGATGTGCGCTCTGGATGTGGGGTGACGGGACGACTGCGTCAGCACAATCAGATCGAATTTTTCAGGAACACCCTCAGCCGATGTGTCGAAGGTTCAATCGATGAATGGACGGTTCAGCCATGGTGCGAAGCGGGTGCCTTGCGGAAACGTGGCGGTTGAAGTGTGTAAAAATTACCCACTTTGCAATCCCGGATTACAATTCAGGAGTGGATTCTCAAATTTGAGAAAAAATCAGTCCCGGATTGAATTCAGGGCGCGCTTCCTCAAAAATGAGACTGCACGACTCGAGACTCCGCTTCCGGTGCATGCTTCTTGTCCATACCTAAACGGACGTGTATATTATTCGCAAACCACACAAGCAGGTACGCTTGCACATTCCTGTTGAGAGAGGTACGTATGCTTCACGTCGAGAATCTGCGCAAGAGCTTTGGCCCGGTGCGCGCCCTTGACGGCATCTCCTTTTCCGTTGGCAAGGGCGAGATCGTCGGGTTTCTCGGGCCGAATGGTGCCGGCAAGACAACTGCCATGCGCATCATCGCCGGATTTTTGTCGGCCGGAGAGGGCAGGGTCACCCTGGACGGGGTGGATGTTGCCGATGATCCGGTGGCCGTCAAGGCCAAGGTCGGGTATTTACCCGAACAGCCGCCACTCTATCCCGAATTGCGGGTTCGCGAGTACCTGACCTTTGTTGCCGGGTTGAAGGGTGTTCCCAAAAAAGAAGTGACCGACAGTGTGGACGAGGCCATGCAGTCCGTCAAGATCTCTGACCGCGCGGATCAGATCATCCGCTCACTCTCCAAGGGATACAAGCAGCGTGTTGGACTGGCCGGGGCCCTTGTGCATCGTCCCCCGATCCTGATCCTTGACGAACCGACGGTCGGGCTCGATCCCAACCAGATCGTCGAGATCCGCCATCTGATCTCCGACCTCAAGGCAGCTGACCGGACACTGATCATCTCCACCCATATTCTGGCCGAGGTCGAGCAGACCTGCGAACGCGTCATCATCATCAACAAAGGGAAGATCGCCGCCATCGACACCAAGGCCAATCTCCTGGCCGGTGCGGGTGACAAGGCGGAGATCACAGTCGAGGTGGCCCGTGAGGGCGAACGCGCCGGTGGACTCCTCGAAGGAATGGGCGCAGCCATCCTCGGACGTGACGGGAACCGGTTGACGGTTTCGGCCCAACCCGGCCAACGCGAAGAGATGGCAAAGCGGATCATCGAGTCCGGTTGCGGTCTGGTCGCGCTGGAGACGAGGCGCGTTGCCCTCGAAGACATCTTTATAAAACTCACGGCGGATGCTTCCGCCGGCGTGAACTGAGGGGGAAGGCCATGCACGCCATGTCAGCCATCTATCGCCGCGAGATGCGATCCTACTTCGTCTCGCCGGTCGCCTAT
>DAIREN010000274.1:0-2411 GCA_036795535.1 Spirochaetota bacterium | reverse complement strand
TCGATCTTCCCGCGGAGGAGAATGGCCGCCCCCCAAAGGTGGGCTTCGAGTTCCTGGAGACTGAGCTTGGACATGGGGTGTTCACCTTGATCATGCGTTGTTTGCCTGCGGGTCGCGGACTCCACCACACTCAAGCAGGCTATTATCTATGATACTGAATCCGGTGACCAATTATTGCATACTGAGACAAAAAAGTCAAACCAGGCTTGGATGCCGAATCCCAGTATCCTCGATGAGTTCACGGGTCGGTTTCGTGTAATTGGACGTGACTTTCAACCCGTGCGACGAAATCTGGAATGGCATCAGGAATGGAGCAGACCTGATGCCATTCGCCAGATCAATGACTTGGAGCCATACAATCTGCGGAGATGTTGCTATCTTCTGCTTCCATGAACAGCGTCTCCTCATTTTCTTGCTGCTTCAAGCATCGTGTTGCTTTTTTCTTCTGTATCTTCATCGGAGTAAAGAAGTACATCACCACATGTTCGTAGACCTGCCGGATCGATTCAGAACATTCTGCCAGACAGTCACGGGCAATGCTCCGACGCTGGTCTTCGGTAAGTCGCTTGAGTTCCCAGCGGTTATGATACTCTTTCTGGTAGGCAAGAATCTTCCTGTATACACCGGCAGCAACCCGAAGGAAGTATTCCTGCATTTCACTGACTTTTTCGATGTGCTGACGCGGGGCATAGCAGCCGTCATGAATGGTGGCGATCACAATCCCCTGCGAACGTCCCCACTCAAGGAGTTGGATATTGCAGAGCGTCTCGGCCCACATCCCGACCCTGAATACTCCGATGAAGGCATTATCCCGGATAACGGTTTCCGAGAAGAGAGCATCCAGAAACGCCTGGGGTTTGATGTCTGGCCGAGGGATGGTAGCATGACCGACAACCTTGCTCATCGCATCAGTACAAAATTGATGCCATCTCCTATCAAGAAGGCCTGGATCCAGACGAACTGTCCGGTATTTACCCCGCGTTTCGTCTGTCCATTGGGTATACTCTTTGTGTACTGATTTTCCAATCCCGACACCTATCTTTGCCAATTCCTCGGAAACCTTGTTCAGCATGGAGTTGGTCTTTTGATTCCTCGTCGCCCCAATCGAAATGGAAAGAATGTGTTTGACAATGTAGCGGTAGTGTTCGGGATGCGGATACTCCGGCCATATCTTGCTCGCGAGAAATGCATAGAGATCTTCTCCGAACTCACTATGAGAAAATGGTGATCCGGTATAGATGAGATAGAGGATTCTCCAGTACGCAGCCGTGATGTCAGACTCCGCGAAATCCAATTCCAGGAGAATATACTCCCGGAGCCACTTTTTCGAATTGCAAAACCGTGAATATAGACGATTATGATCCATCGGGTTCTTGCCCCAGATCCAGTCGAGACGAAAAATCGACTTCATGTCTTTTGGATAGAAGTCATTTATCCGGTCAAGCTCATTCTGGAGAGGTTGGATATCAAAGTCTTCGACAGTGATTTTGACGTCATGTTCTTTAAAAGCAACACAGCCACCGGCAGACCATTGAAAACCGGATGCACGTGCAAACCTGGCCAAGAGTACAAAAAGTCTATTCTTCGTGATAGATGGATCTTCTTCAAATTTTCGAAGATACCAGGATCTGGGATCCTGAAGCACCAGTGCGTGGGTTCTCCGAGGTCCTCGTTTCTTATATGAAGAAACTAAACACAAGGCCTTGATGATCTTCCGAGAAAGTCTGTAGGTGATACGGCCCTTTCCAAAGATGGGTCGGAGGTGCATATATTCCGGGAGCGTTAATCTGTGCTCTTCGTAGGAATGCCGGTCGGCAGGAAGCAACACCATAGCTGAGGAATCAGAGCCCAATGTCACACCTGCCTTGAAAAATCGTGAGAGAAGAGTCTTAAACACAAGAAGGAACCATCGGATTTCCTCGGGTTTGAAATAACCAGAGGTGAGTATTGAAACATTTTCTTTGTCGCCACAGAGCTTGGACAAAGTTTTTGGAACAATTAAAAGCTGGAGGATGGCTTTGAGAAGATCTTGCTCTTCGCCAGGAAGCTCATCGCGTGGGTTACCGGAACGGTTTCGCATCAGCATGACAGACCTCCAACAACAACACCAAGAGGAGAAGGACAAGACAGGAGGAGAACAGAGACAAGAACAGAAGAAGGAAAGAAGGAACCAAGCCAGAAAGAGAAAGAGGCCATACCAGAAGAGAGAAGACAAGGGGCCGGAAGCTTTTGCCTATCAGGTATCTTCTCTGCCATTTTCCCGCCAAAGTGTGTAATATTTATACACCTTGGGCTGAGTTTTCCTTTTTTCCTCCCTCCAGCCAGGCACTGCCTTGCAGGCATTTCGGTGTTCAGCATGATATACGCTCCTTGTTGGGCCCAGTTTTTTGCTCCGATGTACCACCCAAACC
>DAIREN010000273.1:0-2426 GCA_036795535.1 Spirochaetota bacterium | reverse complement strand
GATGCGGACAGCATCATGTATAGGAGAGGTCCGGGAGAGGCTGATGGTTCCCTGTATATCGGGGCAGCCAATAACGGCGGGATATGGTGGAAAAACAACGCAGCCGGAACACTTGCGTTTTCGAACAATCATGCCAGCGGGATGGCGGTATCCGGCAACGATGTGATCATGGTGGGGACAGCCAGCAGCAAGCCGGCACTCTGGCACAACGGTGTCAGGACGGACCTCGATACCTCCAGCGGGCTTGTGGCGGATATTGCCATCGATGAAACAGGAAAAGCCGTCACCGTGGGGAATATCTATTCGACCAATTATACATGGCTTCCCTGTCTCTGGCGCGAAGGGGTGCGCACACTGTTGCCGCTGCCCGCCGGTCACTCGCTCTACGAGATGGGCGGGCTCGCCTTTTCCGGTGCCCAGACGCTTGCTGTGGGGACGGTGGCCACCAATTCGGGCAAGTATGCCTGTCTCTGGGATGCCTCGGGTGCGCATGTCCTTTCAAGGCCGGCCGGACACGAGGGCTATGCGGGCGGGATTGTGGTTGTCGCCGGTGTGGCCCGCGTGGTGGGCTGGACCGAAGCCTCGGCGCTTGCCGAGCCCTGCGTCTGGGTCAACGGAGGACGCAATGCCCTGCCATTACCGGCAGGTGCCGAGAGCGGGTTTAGCCAGACCATCTCCATGGATGGGGGACAGGAGCTTGTGGGCGGGTGTGTCAAGATCAGCGGCACCTGGGTTCCCTGTCTCTGGAAGGACCGGGTCCCCTCGTTGGTCAGCTTCGATACCAATCTCTATGAGCTGGTTGAATACTCACGGAACTATGCTGTCGCGGTGCGATGAGGCTTGGGTTTGATCTCGCCGTGAACTGGCCAGGAATGCCGTCAATTTTGGCCGGTCCCGGGCCAAAACCTGTCCTGACCAGAAAAGGGTTGAAACCGGGAGAGGCGAGTGATGGGGAGTTTTTCGTGAACAATCCGGGTTGCAAAGGGTGTTTGGATGCATCAGGCGGGGATATCCATCCGGGCTTTCTCTTGGTGATTATTGGTGAGAAATCTCCGAAAATAGTGTTACACTAAGATGTACGTGCGCTTTTTTGAAATGAGTTTGCCAACGTACGGCAAAATCTGTACACATACCTACAAGGAGGGTTTCCCTGTGAAACGGTTTACTACTTTGACGGCAGCAGCCTTTGCCCTGTTGCTCGCTTTCAGCACTGCTGGCGCTGCGTTTGATGAAGATGATGTCGATGCCCCCGGTCGCAGCTCGGGTGGCGGGTCCTGGAAGGACAAGATGTTGTCCCGGCAGCTCTCAATCGGTCTTGAGCTGGCCCATCGGTTGGGGTACAGCTATACCGACCCGGCCGGGAATGAGACGGAATGGAAGCCTGGGATCAACGAAATCACCTGGTTTGGTGGATTCAATTTCCGCTACTTCTTTGCCAAGAGCTATTGGGGCGTCGGCATGGAAGCCCTGGTGCTGGACATGGATACATTGACAAGCACCGATGTGTCGACCTTCAGCGGGTATGACGGCTACGGATATTACACCTACATCTATCAGGCCAGTACCGAAACCACCATCATCAAGTGGTTGATCGACCTGGATGTGCTCTTCCGCTTCCCGGTTACCCCCAAGCTCCTGGTCAATGGCGGTGCAGGCCTGACCTTCGACATGGTCACCTGGACGCAAAAAGACTCCGGTGGCAACGAGCTCAACAGCGGTTCCGAAGTCGGGAACATGGGCTTCAACTTCAAGGTTGGTGGCGAGTACTTCCTCGACGAAGTCTGGTCTGTGACTCTTGACTGGAAGTGGCAGACATGGGCCTCCGGGATCGGCGAGGAAACCTATACGATTCATTCCATCATTGCCGGTGTCCACCTGAGCTTCTGAGGTTTTGATTTCTCTTTCACTTCAAGCCGCCCCGATCGGGGTGGCTTTTTGGTCGGATTGTCTGTGTAGTGATTTTTGGAAGGCGAAGAAGCAGAAAAATGGTTTTTCATGTGTATATTTAGGACATAAAATTCTTAAAGGATGGGAATATGCCCGGACTGAAAACAGTTACAGTGGTGCTTTTTATAGCCCTGACGGCCGCTGGTCCTCTTGTCGCCGAGGAGGAGATTATCGAGGGTGATGACGGGAATGCTGTCATTCGCCAGGTCGACAGGGACGATGAACGGGAGCCGCCTCGCAGGCCGTCCGTCCCCTGGACCCCGGCAATGTTTGCCAGGACCTTCTCTTTGGGAGGCGAATTGGCAAAGCGGGTCGGGTATTCCTATACCAATCCTTTTGGTGATACCGTCGAGTGGGAGCCCGACGTCAACGATGTGATCTGGTTTGGCGGCTTCAGTATGCGGATTTTCTTTTCCGGGAGCAATTGGGGGATCGGATTTGAGGGTCTGTATCTCGACTCGGCCAAAATCGACAATTCC
>DAIREN010000272.1:0-2508 GCA_036795535.1 Spirochaetota bacterium | reverse complement strand
CGGGGCACCATCGGACCATACCCGCACCAAGTCTCGGCAAGCTGGGAGAAGCCCTCATTGATGTACGAAAGCGGACTGGCGCCCAGTTTCCGCCGCACCTGATTGTTCAGCACACAATGCTGGAACTCGTGTGCCAGAACATCATTGCGGTTGGGGATCGTATCCATGTAGGCCGACGACTGGCAAACGTAAAACATTTCCTTTTCGTTGCTGTATTTGTCCTCGGGTTTCGAAAACTGGGTATTGTAATACTGGTCACGTCCGCTGAAGTACCCGCCCGGAGGATTTTTGGTCACGTCCTGAAAGAGGATGTGCACCCGCTTGTCTCCGTCAATCCCGCCACTTCCGTCATCTCTTTCCCCGCCCCATTCGGAACCAAAAAGGCCGGTCACCTTCTGGTAGATCGTGGCATCAAAGGCCTGGCCGGCATTGGTGGCAACGGGCCCGGCATTGGCATGGGTGGCGATCCCCGCCGTCAGCCAGACGTAACAATGCGTCCCTTTGTACAGCAGCCGGGACGGGGCCACAACGCCACCTTTTGCAATATCATTGAAGTCATAAATCACAAAAAAATCATGGGTTTGCCCGAGACTGAATTCCGTCGCGCGCGTCGCTGGCTCAGGGTGGCTGGCCGGCAGGCGCTGAGCCCTCTCGAGTTCGGCCGTGCCCGAAAACGGTGTGAGAGTCTCTTTGGCTGAACTGCGGTTTTGCTGAACAGCCTCACGCCGGTGACGCGGCGCGAGCTCGCGCGGGGCAGGGCCCGCGTAGTCCACCCGCATGGTCCCGACCTGGCGCAGTTTGGCCGGCCCTTCCGCGTACTCGCTGTCCAACGGGATAATCACGACCCTCTCTTGCTGACGGAGGTTAGTCACAACAACCTCGCTCGTCCCAGGAGGGATCGTATAATCCGTGAGTGAATATCCGTTTCGTACGAGTGAGTTTCCGCTCTGAACAATACCGGCAGGCTGCGAATCCTCACCGCAGGCGAACACGAAACTGGAAAAACATATTCCAAAGATCAAAAATTTTTTTCCGGATTGCATCACTCCCCCCAATACCAATCCTGCTTAGCACATATTTATAGTATCACATAACTATATGGATACAACAGAATGCGGGACAAAAACCCGGGAGATTGACTATTATTCAGGCATCCGAAGGCTGTCCGCCCTCTGCCGTCATCCCAATGGATACGTCACCTGAGCGCCCCCTTTTCGGGAAATACGAACACGACCGGGAACTTGTACACTGTTCCCAAAAAAAAGGAGACCTGCCCATGGATCATCTTTCACAACGGGACCCTGAAATTTATAAACTGATTCGAGCAGAGGAGCGGCGCCAGTTTGACAAGGTTCGCCTGATTGCTTCCGAAAACTACGTCAGTCGCGCCGTTCTCGAAGCCAGCGGGACTATTCTCACAAACAAATATTCTGAAGGCTACCCGGGAAAACGGTATTATGAGGGCCAACAGTGCATTGACCCTATTGAACAACTCGCAATTGACCGGGCAAAAGAGCTCTTCGGGGCTGATCACGCCAATGTTCAGCCCTACTCTGGCTCACCGGCCAACCTGGCCGTCTATCTGGCCTTCCTCAGTCCCGGGGATACCATTCTTGGGATGGCCCTCCCCCATGGCGGCCACCTGACCCATGGTGCAAAAGTGAGCATCACGGGTAAATATTTCAACTCAGTCTCCTACGGTCTTGATGAAGGCACGCACCAGCTTGACTATGACAACATCCGCAAGCTGGCCCTTGAGCACAAACCAAAAATGATCATCGCCGGCCACTCGGCCTACCCGCGTATCCTGGACTTTGCCCGTTTTCGCCAGATTGCAGACGAGGTCGGCGCCATTTTGATGGTGGACATGGCACACTTTGCGGGCCTGGTCGCGGGCAAGGCGCACCCCTCCCCGATTCCGTACGCCGATGTGGTCACCACGACCACCCATAAAACCCTGCGCGGCCCGCGCGGAGGCATGATTCTCTGCAAGGCCGAGCATGCCGCGGCTATCGACAAGGCCGTCTTCCCCGGGATGCAGGGTGGCCCGCACAACCACACCACCGCGGCCATGGCCGTTGCCTTCCTTGAGGCCCTGCAGCCGGACTTTCAGGTCTACGCCCAACGGATCGTCAAAAACGCGCAGGCGCTGGCGCAGGCCCTCGTGGCGCGCGGCTTTGCGCTTGTCACCGGAGGGACCGACAATCACCTGATGCTGATCGATCTCACCAACAAAAATGTCTCGGGCCGGACCGCCGCGCGTGCCCTCGATGCCGCGGGGATCGTCCTCAACTGCAACGCCGTCCCCTTTGATACGCGCAAGCCCTTTGATCCGAGCGGGATCCGCATCGGCACAGCCGCGGTCACCTCACGCGGGTTTGGCGAAACCGAAATGGAAATGATCGCCGGCTGGATCGAGCGTGTGGTGGCGGCCCCTGAGGACGCCGCCCTCCACGAAACCATCGCCGCCGAGGTGGCCACCCTCTGCCGCAAGTTCCCGCCCCCGGG
>DAIREN010000271.1:0-2524 GCA_036795535.1 Spirochaetota bacterium | reverse complement strand
AGAAATGACGAAAAAAATGAGTATGCCGCGGAGATAGCGACTCTTGCCTGCCATAGGGTGTACAATCCGTTTCGTGCGTATTCCAAACCGCGGTCAATCCGACTGCTTTTCAAAAGTACACCCCGCGGAAAGACCATGTCAAGAACGCTCGGGGCAAAAGAAATCCGGTCCCAACCGGTGCCCTCCTGTCACAATCCGGCCAGATCATGCTCCGGATTCGCACCATCCGGCTGCCGCTTCCGCAGACCAAGAGACCCTCGCTCCGCGGAATTCTTCCATCCGGACCGGCTTCCATGCTACACTTGATGTCGTTGCACTTTATCAAAGGAGACAGGATCCGAACGTATGGCCAATGACACAACCGCAGCCGCCCGCATCACCACCATCACCGAAGAACCGGTCAACACCTGGCTCAACCGTCCCCTCGCCTCGCTCTTTGTGGCTTTTTTCTACCGGCACACATCCGTCTCGGCCAACCAGGTCACCATGCTGGCCATCGTCTTCGGCGTCGCAGCGGGCATCCTCTTTACAACCGGCAGCTATGCCATGCTGTTTTTGGGCGCCCTCGCCTACCAGCTCTCGATCGTCCTCGACTGTGCCGACGGACAACTGGCCCGGCTCAAAGGAACGAGTTCCGAGTTCGGACGGATTCTGGACGGGATCTCGGACTACATCGTCGGTCTCTCGATCCTGGGTGGCGCCCTCTACGCCTTGCTCACCTCGTACGGGAGTCTCTCGGGGTACATGATCCTCCCCGTCAGCCAGGATCTCGTCCTGCCCCTCGCCATCCTCGGGTTTGTCTCGATCACCGTCCACTCCATCGCCTACGATCTGATCAAGACCAAATTCACGAGCATCGTCAAGACCGGGGTCGACCAGACCGTCAAAGAACAACGCGACCTCGAAGCGCGCTACCGCCGGGAATACACGAGCCTCCCGGCCGGGAAACGGATCATGCTCCGGATCTACCTGACCTATAACGGACTGCAGAACTCCCTTCTCTCGGTCGGAGCCTACTCCCGGCTCAGCTACAGTCCCTCCGAACGTGAGGCGATCATCGAGCGCGAGCGGGGCTTCCTGCGGCTCTGGTCTTTTTTGGGGCCCAATAGCCACATGCTCTTCATCGTCCTGGCCGCCCTCGCCGGGGATCTCGTCTTTGCCCTCTGGCTCGCCGTCGTGCCTTTCAACGTGTATTACATCATCATGCTGATTGTCACAAAGATCCGGATGCGGGCACACTGATTCTTTTTTTTGCTGAACACCCTCAGACACACAACAAACGGTCCGGGGCGCGGAAGGTGCGGTTCAGTATTCGGCCTTCACCACGATCACGTTCACATCATCATCATGCAGGGCTGATTCCTCGGAGGCCGGCGCGGCAAACTCGTCCAGCCGCTCGATGAGCGCCCCGACAATCACCTCCGGCTCGTTTGAGAGATTCGACCGGGCGCAATCAACGAGACGCTGTTCCCCAAAAGCCTCACCATCCTCTGACGAAGCTTCGACCAGACCATCCGTATACAACAGGAGCACGTCCCCCTGCACCAGATCCGCCATGTGTTCCGTAAACTGGCGGCTGGAGGAGAGTCCGAGAATCCCGCCCCGGGTCTTGAGCGACTCGACCCCGCTCCCGTGGAACAGGAACTGCGCCGGATGGCCGGCACTGCTGTAGAGGAGGCGCCCCGTCCAGACATCGATGATCGCGCTGAAGGCCGTGATGAAGGTATTGAGGGGTTCAAAGAGGGGGACAAGCCGGGTATTCAGTTCCCCGAGCAGGGCCGCCGGACTGTAGTGCTGCTTCTTGATGGCATCCAGTGCCCCCTTGACAATCATCGAGAGGAGGGCTGCCTGCACCCCATGCCCAGCCACATCGGCGATGAACACGCCAAACAGGCTCCCCGACACCGAGTAGACGTCAAAGAAATCGCCCCCGAGGTCGGTCGCCGGGATATATCTGGAGGCAATGCTGTAGCGACCAACCTGGGGAAACCGGTTCACCATCAGGTTCTGCTGGATCGAGCGGGCCATCTCCATCTCCCGCCGCAAGACCACGTTCTGCCGCCGGACCCTTTCGTGGAACTCACCCAGCCTGAGGAGGGCCCGCAGACGGGCATGGAGAATGGCCTCCTGGATCGGCCGGAAGACAAACTCGTCCACGCCATCATTGATCCAGGGAACCGCACTCGTGACCTGCCAACTGTCGATCAGGACAAGAACCGGCACGTAATGGTTCCCGGAGCCCCGGTCCAGCCGGGCAATCAGGTCAATCAGGGCGGAATGCCCAAGAGCATAATCGATCAGGATCAGGTCAAAGCGGAGACGGGAGGCAAAAGCGGCATCGACCGTTGAAAACTTGTGGGCCAAAAAACCGTAGGACACGATCAGAGACTCCAGAGCACGGCGCTCCGAATCATTGGACACAAGGACAGCAATCCTGTGGGCCACTCGAGACAATCCCTTCCACGCGTCCCGAAGGACGCCATACCAATTTCATTCTCCGTGCACAACACCCCGGCACGCAGGA
>DAIREN010000270.1:0-2530 GCA_036795535.1 Spirochaetota bacterium | reverse complement strand
TAGACGGTCTTGGTGATCCACTTCCAGGTCATCATTTTGACATCAAAGAGCCCCATATTGAGGTGGACCTTTTTTCCATTGTCATACTGAGCCTTGTCCTCAAAGACGAGGGCGAAGGCCAGTGCCCCGTCACCGAACTGCTTTTTAACACCGGCCAGAAATTCCGTCGAAGCGCCAGACTGCTCGAGGGCGGAAATCTTGTCCGCCGACTGAACAATCAGGGTCACGAATTCGTTGGCCTTGGGAATCTTGTCGAAGGCCAGCTTGGGGATGGAGATGGCGTTGTCGGCACCCAGTGCCTCGGCCCAGCTTTTGGTCAAGAGGGCATCGGCGATCGGATTGGAATACTGACCATTGGCTGAGGAAAGCGCGCCCCCCTGGCAGAGCAGCATCGGGAACACCACGATCCGGCTGTTGGCCGTATCCACGTCAGCGCGATGGTACACGCTGACATTGGGACCACCACCGCAGGACACAAACACAAACGAAAAAAGAACGAGCAGAGAAACAACCAATTTCATACGTACCTCCAGAGGGTATTGGACCGGACGATGTCCGGCACAGAGAATATACGTCTGACTTTCACAAATTATTGCGCTTAAATTTATTTTGTTGCGTTTCTGATTAAACCGGTCAATACTTGAGAAAATTCCGTCGGAGTATCCACTCATGAGAGGATTTCTTCCTATAATTGCAGCACTTGTCCTGCTCTCCGCCTGCCAGTCAGCGCCGGTTCGTGAAACGGTGACGCTCCCCGAAACAACCGATCAACGGATTCGGGGCCTGTCACAGGCCCTCAGCACAATGCAGCCCGGCGAACTCGACCGGCTCCTGCCCCTGCTTTCCACACTCAGGGAAAACGCCCTCGAAAACCGCTTTCTGGCCATCATGCATCAGGCTCGGGAGCTGACGGCCTCGGACAGGCAGGATCAACGCGAGGAATGGGTCCGCCTCAAGCAGGATCTGGATACCCTCGTTGCCGGGCAACGCATCCTGCTGTCCATGCCCAATCCCAAACGGGCTGCCAGCGAGTTCCTCGGACGTTTTCAGGCCCTCCGTCTCGACCCCGTCATTGATGAACCTGCATCCACCCTGCAGCATGACAGTGGATTTACCGAGCCTCTTGTCATCCGCTTGACCACCCCTGACACCAATGCCGTCATCCCCGCCTGGACCCTTGTTCTGAACGCACCAGCCGGGCTCAGGTTTGACAGCGGTACTGCCGAGACACGCATCCATGGAACTGGCAAGCGCGGACAGGTTCGCATCACGGCCGCCTCGGTCGACCCGCATAAAAACACGGCATCGCTTTCCATCGAATGCCAGGCCCAGCCATTTTTGGCAAGCCTGTCCCGCCACTTTGATCAATCCCGGCCAAGCCCTGTCCTTACCCTGTCCCGCCCGACCTGGCAGCTGCAGGCCATCCCCCGTGCGCAAACCGAATTCGAAACGCTTGTCGCCCGCATCCGCAATACTCGCAGGGATGACCGCGCAGCCCTTGACGGGCTGGCCTCATCCCTCACACGCCTTGTCGAGGCCTGCCCCGATTTGACACGTGTTGCCGCCAACGCACAGCGCATCGCAGGACTCGCCGCATATTTTCCGGCCGGAGTCTGTTCCATACAAATAACCGAACCGGAAGAAACGCTCTACACAAGTACGGGCTTCGCTTCCCCGCTTGCGATCAGTCTTGCCCTCAGTCCGACCAACCTCCTGAGCCTCTACAGGCCGCATCTGAGTCTGGTGTCGCCTGATGGGCTGCGTCTGGCACACCCCTCCAACACGATCCCCCTCGGCTTTACGACCAATGCGACTGTGCGCACTTCCCTTCGCGTCACCTCGGCCAGCGATCAGGTCTGGCGCAACCGCCTCAACTTTGTGCTTGAGTATCCGGCACGCCGCCTGGTCGCGGCTGTCCGCAAAGCCTTCCCCTCGGCACAGTTCGGACTTGTGCCCAGCCTTGAGGAATACCGGATCATCGCACGGACCGCCGGTGGAAACAGTCTCTATGAAACTACCCATGGATACGGAGCCAGTTTTATCACTGCAACACCCATGACCAATGGACTTCAGGCCGCTACAGCCATTGACCAGCGTGGACTCTTCACGATTGGTGGCCGATTTGGAAATACCGTCTATGACCTGATGTACGGCCACCCCAACGCTGTCGGAGCGAACGGCATCTGGTCCTCCTTTACCAGTATCCGTGCCGGTGAAACAGTTTACCGGATTGATCAACTCTTCCAAAAATCTGTCACCCGCGAAGCCAGTGGAGCCCTGCGCTGTGAAGCCTGGCTCCCCGACCGATCGGCCCTGATTATCCAGAGACTGATCCCGTTTTCACACAACGCACAAGCCAATATCCGGATTGAACTGACCATAAAAAACATGAGCAAAGTTACCAATTCATTTGGGGCCCGACTCATGCTGGATACCTGGGCCGGTTTGAATGATGGGGTTCCCTTTGTCATCCCCGGCGCCGAAAAGAGTGATGTCATCCGCCACGAAGTCGAGTTCACACCAGGCTGGG
>DAIREN010000269.1:0-2544 GCA_036795535.1 Spirochaetota bacterium | reverse complement strand
TCGACAACTACCACTCGCCGAGCATTGTCAAACCGGATTCCATCACCAACAGGGACGACAATTCGTCATTGACCACGCGCTTTTCGCGCCTTGGCCTGATTGTGACCGCCCCCAAAATTGATGGTATTTCCGTCAAAGGTCAGTTCGAGATGGACTTCATGGCAGGGGCCAGTGAAACTTCGGCTCCATTGCGTGTCCGTCTCGCCAATATCGACCTTGGGTTTGACAGCGGCTTTTCCATCAAGGCCGGTCAATGCTGGGATCTTGTTTCACCACTGGCGCCCATGACACTCAATCCCCAGACCGGTGGCGCGTATGGGAGTCCCGGGCTCCGTCATCAGCAGATCCAGCTTTCACAGAAGGCCGGAAGTTTCCTTTTTCAGGCTGGAGCTATTCGTCAGGAAGGCTCCGAAAGCGAAGTGTTTCCTGCTTGGCAGGCCCGCATCTCGGCCACTGAGGCTGTGCATGGAGAAAAATTTGCGCCTCTCGTTGTTGGTCTGTCAGGCCTGTACGGGAAAATCGCCGGCGATGACGAAACCTATCTCCTGAGCTTTGAATATCAGATTCCGATTCTGCCCGTGTTCAGGTGGAAGGGGGAGATGAATCTGGCAAAAAATGCCGGTGTCTACAGCGCCAATATCGGCAAGGCCACGGGAGAAGGTGGTGGATTCTGGAGTTCGTTCGAATTTGATGCCTCACAACAGATCATGCTCTGGACGGGCGCTTTGATGGACATGTTCAACGATTCAACAATCGAAGGCTTGGCCAACGGAGCCATCGAGAAAAACATGGCGATTTTGCTTGGTGTCAAATACCAGATCACCAAATCCACCATGGTTGCCCTTGAGGGAGCCTACCACGTCTCGAGCTATAAGACACTGGGTGATGCCGATGCCATTCGTGGCATGCTGACCCTGCAGATGAATTTCTGAAAAAAGAGCAGGCCCGGACGTGCTCAAGCGGGCATGGCATAATCGAGAGAATACAAAAAAAGGAGAGGCGCAGGCCTCTCCTTTGGTATTGATCGGGTCCGGGTTCAATCCTCAAGGAAGAAATCAGGAACCGGCATCAGGTCGAGGTAGTCATCCACGCTCCCGCCCTGCAGACAGCAATCCATAATACTTTTGCCAAGGGGATCGATCGAGCCGCTCTTGATGTACGGGCCGAGCTCCTTTTCAAAAAAGGTTTGGAGAATCTTTGCACCGGCATCATAGGCTTCCACGCCAACTTCGGATTGTTGTTCCACCCGCAACAGCCCCGGATTGAAGGCCCGGCCTTCATAGACAAACCGCGAGAGGGCAAAGCCGGCCAGTGGTGACCGTGCCGGAACCAGTTCTCGCCGCGAAAAACGGACACCCCCGCGTCTGGCCAGGTACTCGCGCATCAGCCATTGTGGCATGAATCCGACCTTCCATGCCCCGATATGCTGATTGGGACAGAGAACGTAGCGGACTCTGGGCGTGCCGATGATCTGCTTGAGGAGGAGATTGGCCTCAGTGGCCCGCAAGCCGGTCGCGAAGGGCCACCACGAACCGATTCCCTCTGAACCCATGGCATCGGTCGATGTTACACTGGGATTGGCATGTCCCCGCGGTGAGACAAGCCGCCAGAGCCAGGCCAGTGCCGGCGGAAGGACGTGAAAGAGACCGAGGATGCCATAGGTCGGATTCTGGGCGGTATTCGGAGGCATGCGCACACCAAAGCTGCGGACGTCTACCGAGACGGGCTTGTTGGTCACGTCCGGTACGATCTGTCTGGGGAGGACAAAGCGCGGATTGGGGCAAACTTTTCCCGGTTCGTCCTCGATATGTTCCCAGAGAAGCGCCGTGCTGCCGGGTTGGGCATCAATATTGAGGAACAAGAGGGGCGCGGCGGGATGGACAGCCCTCGCCTCGATGTCGGGGTCCGTTCCATAGTTTTTTATATGGTCGACCCGGATGAACCAGGCGGCTTCGGCATCGCAGACTGCCAGCTTGCCGTCGTTTTTCTGTATTGAAGGATGGCAGAGTGCCATGTCGTCGGTGACAGGCTTGAGGTCGCAACCCCGGGGGAAGGTGATGTAATCCTTTTCACCGGTTTGGGTGTTTTCACCAAAGAGAATGCTTCCGTCAAATTCGCGATGGACGTGTTCCAGCATCTCACTTTTCCCGCCGCCGGAAGCTCCCTCATGCATGATGGTCAATTTGAGGTCATAGGGCGTCACGACCTGGACACAGGATGCATGGGCGGTGATCCAGCCTTCGCGTTCGCCGCGTTCGATCAGCGCCCCATAGATACCCTTCTTGGCACTGGGGCCCGGATAGAGGTTATAGCTGAAGATTTCGTGCATCTTCTCGCTGCGGTTATGGACGACGATCTGCTTTCCGTTAAAATGAGTATGGCGGAATGGTGGGGCCGTGTACACGATCGTTGATACGGGAAAATCTCCTTCGACCGTACGAAGATCCACAACCCCCTGGAGCAAGCCCAGGCCCAGGGCAAAGAAGCCCGCATTGGCCGGAGCAATGGCAATCGCATTCATGCCGATATCCTGCTGCCCCGCTC
>DAIREN010000268.1:0-2586 GCA_036795535.1 Spirochaetota bacterium | reverse complement strand
TCTTGACAAGTGCGCGCTCCCATGGGCAGTATATATGGAAAGAAAAAGTACATTCTACGCAAGGAGCGGCATCCCTCTATGGTCGATATTGATGTCAACAAGGTAAAAATTGCCGGCGATTACATTCGCTATCTCGCTATCGAGTGCATCGAGCGCTCGCAGTCCGGACACCCGGGCCTCCCCCTGGGCTGTGCCGATCTGGGTGCAATCCTCTATCGCTACATGCTTCGCTACAATCCCGAGGACGGGCACTGGCTCAACCGTGACCGGTTTATTCTCTCGGCGGGCCACGGTTCGATGTTTTTATACGGATTGGTGCATTCCGCCGGGTACAAGCTTTCCCTTGAGGATCTCGCGGCTTTCCGTCAGTACAAGAGCCGCACCCCGGGGCATCCCGAGCACGAGCTCGAAATCGGGATAGAGACGACGACCGGTCCGCTCGGACAGGGATTTGCCAATGCCGTCGGTGTGGCGATCGAAGGCAAGATGATGGCCGCCCGCTTTAACCGTGACGGGTTTCCCCTGTTTGACTACAACGTTTATACGATCATGGGTGACGGCTGCACCATGGAGGGCGTGGCGTACGAAGCCGCCTCCGTAGCCGGTCATCTTGGCTTGGACAATTTGATTGCGATCTACGATTCCAACGACATTACCATCGACGGGAATACCTCGATTACGCTTTCCGAAGATGTGGCCAAGCGCTACGAGGCCATGGGGTGGCAGGTGGCGCATTGCGACAAGGCCAGCGATCTTCAGGGTTTTTATGACCAGCTCAAGCAGCTTGTCCAGGCCAAGGGAAAGCCCAAACTCCTGATCGTGCGCACCACGATCGGTGATGGACTCGACAAAATGAAGGGAACCCACAAGATTCACGGGT
Organism: Spirochaetota bacterium; assembly: GCA_036795535.1. Taxonomy (GTDB): domain Bacteria; phylum Spirochaetota; class JAGLSM01; order JAGLSM01; family JAKPMW01; genus JAKPMW01. Next base: position 1,706 of record DAIREN010000268.1, on the reverse strand, counting down.
CGCCGGCCGGGTTGGACGAGATCATCTATTTCCTTCAGCACTCAACCATGCGCCCCGTGGCCGAACTGGCCTATGGTGCCGAGGTGGTGGACGATCCGGCCAGGCTCAAGGAAGCCGAGTCCGGACGAATTGCTGCCAAAGAGGCTCCCTTTGCCCATCCGGACGCCACGATGTTCGTTCGCGAAGCCTGGCAGTGGAACAGCGAGATCTACAAAAAATGGAAGAAGATGCTCGAAGACTACAAGGTCAAGTTCCCGGCCGATTACGAGAGACTGACAAAACTTACGACGAGCACGGTTCCGGCCAGTCTCAGGGAAAAACTGATCGCTTACAAAGAGGCCAAACCCGATGCGACACGCAATATCTCCGGAAACGTGCTGGCGCTCTGCTGCGAGGAGATGCCGCAGATCATTGGTGGCTCGGCCGATCTGGTCGGTTCAACCAAGGCCACGGTCAAGGGATCGCAGTACATCAATCGGGACGATTTCAGGGGCCGGAATATCGCCTTCGGTATCCGCGAGCACGGGATGGGCTCGATCGGAAACGGCTTGGCACTCAATGGGGTCTTTATGCCCTTTACGTCGACCTTCTTTACTTTCCTCGATTACATGAAGCCCGCTGTCCGTCTGGCGGCCCTGATGAAGATCAAACACCTCTTTGTGTTCACCCATGACTCGATCTACGTCGGTGAGGACGGGCCGACGCACCAGCCGATCGAGCACTTGAACAGCCTGCGCCTGGTACCGGATCTCGTGACCTTCCGGCCGGGGAACGATTTTGAGACGGCCTTCTCCTATCTCTACTTCCTCGAGTCCAAGGGGCCGGTCGTGATTCTGGGATCACGGCAGAACATGCCGGCCTCGGCCTATGAGGTCGCCGGTGAGCGGGCAGCCCTCTATGGCGAGTTCAAAAAGGGCGGATATGTGGCCTGGAGCAATGGCGACGCTCCCGAGGTGATCCTGGCCGGGAGCGGTTCCGAGACCGGCCTGGCGATTGATGCGGCCAAAAAATTGGCGGCAGCCGGGAAAAAAGTCCGCGCTGTGTCGATCAGTGCGCTGGAACTCCTTGAAGCCAACCCGGACCACAAAAAGAAGCTCCTCGGGGATGGCAAGACGCCGGTTGTTATGGTTGAAGCGGCCTCGCACCGAGGTGTCTCCTCGTTTTATGGAGCAAACGTGATCCTGATCGATATCCGCGAGTTCGGTCTGTCGGCCCCAGCCGAAAAGGTCGCCGACCACTTCGGATTTACGGTGGACAAGGTCGTGGCACGGGTGCAGGCAGCCCTCAAATAATCGTGTTGTGAATACTTGACAGGTTTGACAGACAAGACCGACGGGGCAGACCCGCCGGTCTTGTCCGGTATCGGGTACAATACTCACGAATTCCCCGGGGCTTTTTGGCGAGATGGGTATATATGCGTTGCTTAACAATTAGGCAATATGTACAATATCCCTCGGGTTCTTCGCCGGGATTGTACATTTGCCCAGGTTGTGACATTCCGATGCAGATTTTTTAGGTGCGTTCGTATAACTAAAACATGATTTTGTTATGCGACTCCGTATGCGACTCCGGGATTGTTTATATAACAATTACAATACAATGATAAATACTCCCGCAGTATCCACGAGAGTGGATTGACAGAACACGCCGCGCCGGGTAGAGTGGCAGGAGAGGGCATTGAACGTTTCCGCGGAGGGTGGCGATGG
>DAIREN010000267.1:0-2612 GCA_036795535.1 Spirochaetota bacterium | reverse complement strand
TTCGATGGGGTTATCTGATGCATGCATTATACGAAAAGATCGCTGAAATACTCGAATTGGACGAAGTTGTTGATTCAGACAAAGTTGATGATCTCGAAAACTGGGACTCGCTCAGTGTTTTTTCCATTCTTGCCCATATCAATACTGAATATGACGTAACCATTTCGACCGAGGAGATGGAACGCATCGTCACTATTGGAGACCTTGTGCTCATCGTTGCACAAAAAACAGGCAATACATGACCGAGGCCATCCTCGTAACGGGGGCTTCGTCAGGAATCGGCCGGGCCATCGCGCTTCGCCTTTCCCGTCGCACCCCTGTCATCGTTTCGGGAAGGAATGCATCCCGGTTGCAGGAGACTGTCGCCGCGTGTAGTGGCAAGACGTTCCTCCTTCAGCTTGATCTGACAGACCTCGCTGCGCTCGAACCAGTCGTTACGTCACTGCTTACGGAACAGGGGTTGCGCATCACGGGGTTTGTACACGCTGCAGGCATTGTCAAGGTCCAGCCCTCACGAATGGACAAGATCGACTGCCTTGCAGAGGTGTTTGCAACCAACTTTTTTTCAGCAGTGGAGCTCTGTCGCATCCTCTGTTCTAAAAAAGCCAACGAAAAGCGTCTGGCATCGACTGTCTGCATATCAAGTATCTATGCCAACGCCGCTGCATCAGGCCATGCCGCATACTGTGCAAGCAAAGCCGCTCTCGACAGTTACATGAGGGCTCTTGCCTGTGAACTCGCCCCGGCCCGATTCAACTCAATCCTTGCAGGTGGGGTCCGGACTCCGATGAGCAAGCATGCCCTGACCGATCCGGCAATCGCGGCCCGGCTGGCTGCTGAATACCCATTGGGCGTAGGGGAACCGGAGGATATTGCCGCCGCCACTGACTGGCTGCTCTCTGAAGAGGCGCGCTGGATAACCGGAACAGCCTTGACTGTTGACGGCGGACGGCTCTGTCGCGCCTGATCCACTCCATGACAACCGAGGAATTAATAACAAAATGGACCAAACACCTCTCTTCATCTCCAGCAATGGAAAGCCCATCACGGCTTCCATCCTTTTATCCACTCTTCGATCGGCGAAGGCAGACGAATGCGACATTCTCTATATACATTCGGACCTCTCCTTTGGAACCCCCAATCCTGGCCTGAAACGAAGCGAACTCCTGGCCCGCCTGATGGAAGCCATCGGCCAACTGGGTGTCAAAACCATCATGTTCCCCACATTTACTTTCAGTTTTTGCAATAACGAAATCTTTGACAGGGAAAACACCCGCTCCCGCATGGGTGCGCTCAATGAATACGCACGAAAACTCCCTCAGGCTGTACGATCCAGCGACCCCCTGATGTCCTCGGTCGCGATAGGCAGCAATCTTGACCCGGTCAAAAACATCGGAACCGCATCCATCGGGATTGGCTCAACATTTGACATCCTGCACAATACCCCGAATGTCCGCTTCCTGTTTTTCGGAGTTCGCCTCTATCTCTGTTTCACGTATACCCACTATGTCGAGGCACAGCTTGGCATGCCATACCGCTATCCCAGGGATTTTTCCGGGACCCTGATCGAGAACGGCCAGGCCCGCACTGAAACATTTTCTTTGTTTGTCCGATATCAGGGTGTCGAACCAACCCAAACAGACTATTTTGAAGAGTATGTTCTTGGCAAAAATCTCGCTCAAAAAATTGCCTGCGGGGATGGATGGATAACAACCATACGGGAAGAGGACGGATTTTCGGCGGCAGTAGATTGTTTGTCTGCCAACCCCGATTGTCTCCTTGCACATCCCTACAACCCCTCAAACAAGGACACAACCTTCATCCCGCATTCAATGGTGGCACTCTGATCATGAAGCCGCCCTGCAACGCACACGTAACCGTCAACGAAATCGACAGCAGCATCTTCGGAAAGCGTGTACTCGACATCCGGAATTTTGATTCATCAACCGACATTGCAGCCCTTGAAGCCGGTTCCATCCTACCCCTTCAGCCGTGGTATGTCTGCTGCAAAATACCCTCCAGTGACTGTGCCGGTATCCACCTGCTCGAATCGGCCGGCTTCCGCTATGTCGAGACTCAGCTTGTTCTTTCATTCAGAGTCAAATCACTCTACCCTTCAAACCCGTTTCCTCAATACATTTTTGAGGAGGTTTGTGACCACGAAACCCTGTCGCGCGTAATAGATATCGCAACATCCTCAATAATTGATGACAGAATCGCGAACGACCCCCTTCTTGGCCCCCTTTATGCCGGCAAGCGGTATGGAGCATACCTTGCCAGATCCATGGAATCTCCGGACCAACACCTCTATGCCCTGAAAAATGGGCAAAATGGTGATATTGTTGGATTCAAGTCTCACCGTTATCTGCCAGACGGGAGTGTTCAGCTCCTTTTGGGTGGTTTGCGCGATGATTGCAAAGGCAGCGGCTTGGCCCCGTTGCTTGAGCACCTTGAATTTTCAACCCTGCTGGCGGCAGGCATCAAACGGGGTGTGACTGCCGTATCAGCCCGAAATCTGGCAATAATGAATCTGGAAATTGCCGGTTTCGGGTTCAAGGTCAAGGAAAGTCTGGTCGTTTTGAGGAAAATGTATGCAACTTGAAGTACTCTCA
>DAIREN010000266.1:0-2615 GCA_036795535.1 Spirochaetota bacterium | reverse complement strand
AGCGTTTGTCCTGGTTGCCGGTTGCGGGGATGATGCGGCCGATGATGGCGGGACAGTGCTGAGCCAGTCAGCGGTGAGTGCCGGCTCGGCAAGCAGTGTACCTTCAAGTCAGGGTGCAGGCTCGTCCTCGGTCGCCAGCGCCAGCAGCCAGTCGCAGACCGTTTCGTCGGCATCGAGTGTTTCGTTTGGACCGCTTCAAGCGGCGCTGGTCGAGTTGTTTGAGGACGGGGTCCCGCCTGCGGGCTGGACCAAGCTGGGCGTGTACAGCGAAAGCCAGGCTGGCTACAGTTGCGGGACAAATGGTCAGGCGGCCGGTGTCTATGGGTGCAAGTTGAGCGGGTCGGCCGATGATACAAGCTGGATTGCGACACCGATATCAGCGCTCTCGGTGCCGTGGCGGTTACGTTCTGGTATCGCGGCGGGGCGTACTATAGCGGGAGCGATCTTGGGCTCAGGACAGAGGTTTCCACTGACGGGTCGGTGTATACACAAATCGGAAAAGAGTCGCACGCTACGGCGACCTACGCGCAGGCTGGACCGTACGCTGTGCCCGCCGGAACAAAGCACATCCGGGTCTGGTATCTCAAGCACTCAAGCTATAATGTTACCATTGATGCGCTCGTCATCTGGAAAAACCAGTGAGTGGGGAACAGCCGCCGTACTGCAGCACTCCGGGAGTATCGCCATAGTTATTACAATACAGTGGTTGATACTATCCCTGTGCGGGATCTGCGCCCGGACTAACATGACAAATCTGTGATATAGCAGTCAATGTGGCGGGTTGCATGGCCCTCAGCAGGGCCAAAGACGCGGTATCAGGCTTGTGGCCCGAGGTCATCCAGAACTCGCCCGGCTGCGTTGGTGCCGGAGAGGATCACCATGGGCATGCCGCCGCCGGGGTTGACCGAGCCCCCGACAAAGTACAGGCCCTGCCAGAGGCGACTTTTTTTGGGACCCTTGAAGCCCAGGTTCTTCTTTTTGTCGGTCACGACGCCGTAGATCGCGCCGCGGTTTGAACGGTACATGCGCTCGATGTCAACCGGTGTCCAAAAGTGTTCCACAATAATGCGTTTTCGCAGATCCGTCAGCCCCATGCGCTCCAGTTTTTCGAGGACGCGCTCACGCAGGGCGGCATAGTCGCCGGCCGTGGGCGGGTTCGTGTCGACTATGTGCGGGATATGGGGCAGGATCTTGATCGTTTCGCAGCCGGCGGGCGCGACGCTCGTGTCGCTGCGCGATGCTGCCACGAGATAGACAGTCGGGTCATGCGGCAAGACCTTTTTTTCGAAGACTGATGCAAAGTGCTCGCGCTGGTCGCCCGAAAAGAAAAAGTTGTGATGGGCGAGCTGCGGATACTGCCCTTCAACACCGAGTTCGATGACAAGGCCCGAACAGGCTGGCTCGAATTTTTCCAGTTTTTGTTGAACAGCCTCAGGCGCAGACAGGAGGGCTTTATGGGCCGGAATGATTTCCATATTCGAAACAGCAATGTCTGCGGGCAGGATGCGGCCGTCTGAAAGCCGCACGCCGTTCACCAAAAATCGCTTTCCCCTGAGGGCAGTGCTTTCGATCGCGACAGCCTCGGTATTCTTGAGGATGGTCACGCCGAGTTCGGTCAGGAGTTGTTCGAGCCCGCGCGCAATCCCGTACATCCCGCCGGGTACGTACCAGAGCCCTCGCCCGACCTGGATGGAGGACATCATGTTCATGAAGGCCGGTGCGCGGTAGGCTGATGACCCGACGTACTTGATGAAAAAGTCGAACATGTCGATGAGGTGCTGGTCGCGAAAATAACGGCGCACGTCGTGGTCCATGGTCTGCCAAAAACGCAGGCGAAACCAGTTGGCGGGTGAATAGCCGCGCAAAAAATCGCCCAGTGTGTCGAATCCTTTGTCGAAATAGCCAAGTGATATTATGGAATACAGTTTTTCGCAGTGCGCGAGGAATTTGCGGTATTGCGCTTCGCTGCAGCCAAAGCGCGCCAGCTCGCCGGCCATCTGCGCCGGGTCTTCGTACAGGCTGATGACCTGGCCATCCTCGAAAAACGAGCGCCACTGCGGGTCGAGCCGTTGGACAGGGATGTAGTCGCTCATCCGTCGGCCGGAGGCTGCAAAGACGGCTTCGAAGCGGTCGAGCAGAGTCAGGATGGACGGGCCGAGGTCAAAGGTAAAACCATCCTTTTTGAGTTCGTTGAGCTTGCCGCCGATGTGCGCGTTTTTGTCGAGGATGGTTACACGATGTCCGGCCGAGGCCAGGTGTGCTGCGGCTGAGATCCCGCCCAGTCCCGCTCCGATGACGACGATCTGCTTCATGCTGGCCCCCGCCGGGTATGTTTGCCTGCATGCTGTGAAGCAGCACTGGCTGAAGCACCATTGTATACCGGGATTGATCACAGGTACAGAGGCAGTACTCTCCCCGAAGGGGGAGTGCCATTACAAAAACGCAATACGAGTGCCGCAGGGGCGGCCGTGCGTCGGGTCAGCGCAGCCCTTTCATGATCAGCGAGGCGGTGATCCGCCCTGACTCGTAGATCGTGGGCAGGCCGCTTCCGGGGTGCGTCCCTCCACCGACGAGCCAGCAGTGTTTGACGCACTCGAACTCGTTGTGCGGCCGGA
>DAIREN010000265.1:0-2647 GCA_036795535.1 Spirochaetota bacterium | reverse complement strand
CAATGCTCCGCCAGCCTCCGGTAATGGGCCGCGATCATCTGGTACATCTTGCCAACCAGCTCCTCGGTCCGGGCGATCTTCTCGACAGCCTCGGAGAGATCGGGGGCGTTCCGGATCTCGGCCATCAACGAGACCTTGATCTGCTCGTGAACTTCCCGCAAAAATGCCTGGTCCAGCTCCGGTCTGGCATGACGAGACACCAGCCCCAAAATCTCCTGCGAATGACCGCTGGAATGACTGGCCATAAAATCAAAGAGTTTGTCTGAATGCACCAGGCGCGACACCGATTTCAGCCTGCGGTAAAAATCCGCAATATCGGTTTCAAGTGTCGCGAGAAAACTGAAAATTGGAACAGCCATGTCTCGACTCCTTTTGCTCAGAATCTGTACCGGAACAGGCAATCCTGTATTGGTCCGGTTTTTGTTGAACACACTCAGGCCGGATCCGGCACATGCTCCAGAGAGCGGTTGTGCTGGCCGACCCATGCCATAAACGCACGCCCCGAGTCAGGCATCCCGGGCTCCATCCAGATAGCCCCGGATCTGGGCTACAAAGGTATCCGGGTTGATCGGTTTCTCGATATACCCCGTCGCCCCCGCAGCCAGAATCCGTTCCCGGTCTCCGGCCATGGCATACGAAGTAACCGCGATGATCGGTATGCGCTTGAGACTCTCCTCGGCCAGGAGCGCCTCGGCCACCGCATAGCCGTCCATCTCGGGAAGCTGGATATCGAGAAGGATGGCCCTGGGCGGCTGGAGAAGCGCGGCCTTGACCCCGGCCCGACCCGTCTCGGCAACCTCGACTGCAAACCCGTGCTTCTCGAGCAAAAACCGCATCAGATAGTGGTTCTGCTCATTGTCTTCAATCACAAGAAGTCGTTCAGGCATCCCCGCTCCCTCCCAAGGGAAGACAGACCGTAAACTGGCTTCCCTTGCCGAATTCACTGACCACGTCAATCGTCCCGCCCATCATCTCGACAAGCCGCTTGCAGATTGAAAGGCCGAGTCCGGTTCCCTCGTGCTTGCGGGCCAACCCGCTGTCGATCTGATGGAAGGGCGAAAAGAGATCGATCATCCCCTCGGGCTTCATTCCGATTCCGCTGTCCCGCACGCAAAAACAGATCCTCCGCGCATCAGTCCGGACCATGAGGCGGACCCCGCCCTTTTCGGTAAACTTGAGAGCATTATTGAGCAGGTTGATGAGGATCTGCTCCACCCGGCGCTGGTCCCCGTCCAGCCTGTCGACCCCAGGACCAATCTCCAGTTCAAGGACGAGCCCTTTCCCTTCCGCCATCGGTTTCAGCATCCGGATGATCTTTTCCAGCACAGGGCAAACCTCGAACACGCCGTTGACAAGCGTCAACTGGCCCGCCTCGATCTTTGAAATATCGAGAACATCGTTGATCAGCGAGAGGAGATGTCTCGAGCTGGACTGGACCATGCCCATCTGCTTTTGTTGCTCCTCATTCAAAGGACCGGCCAGCCCCTGAAGGAGAATCCCGGTAAATCCGATGATCGAGTTAAGCGGGGTCCTGAGCTCATGGGACATGGTCGCCAAAAAGGCCGACTTGATCCGGTCCGCATCGCGGGCCCGCTCGAGTGCGCTGGCCAGATCCCTTGTCCTCTCACCGATTTTTTCTTCCATCATGGCATTCGTCCGCCGCAATTCGGATGTCCGCTCGTCCAGTTTCCGTTTGAACATGATACTCACCGAAGAAGCCAGAAGCAGCCCACCGGCCACCGCCAGCCCACCGACAACCAGCCAGGCGGGAACCTTGACCGGGACCTCCTCGGAGGTCCAGCGAGCCAGTGAATGATAGTAGACGGATCGCGTATCCCGCTTGAGTTCGGAGAGATGCCGGTCAATCGCGTCCAGTATATGCTGATTCCTCCCGAGCGGCGCCCCGAAATGCAGGGTGGAAGGATAAAAGACAACCGAGGTGTCCACCAGACCATATTTCCTCGCGTGCAGGTTTCCGAAAAAGTGGTTGACTATGGCGGCATCGACCCGACCCTCTGCCGTCATGGCAAAAACACCGGCGTAGTCGGCCACACCGACGATGGCGTTCGTAATCCCGAAGCTCCCCGCAAGATGTTCGAACGCCGACTGCTGGACAGATTTGTCCAGCACCGCTATCCGCTTTCCCCTGAGGTCGAGGATCGACTGGATCCCGCTGCCCTTGCGCGCATAGACCTGAAACCAGGACGAGAGAACCGGAACACGATTCAAGCCAAACCGTTTTTCCCGCTCGGGGGTCCTTGCCAGATCGGTCATCAGGTCGATCTCGCCGCGCTCGAGACGGTCCAGACCCTCCGCCCAGGAGCCGGGCACAAACTCGACCTGCCAGCCCTCCAGCTGTCCGACGTGTCGGATGATATCGACAAAAATCCCGGCTGGCCTGCCCTGCTCATCGGTAAAAACTTTCGGGGCATTTTCGTATACACCAACCCGGATCCGCTCACCTTGCGGTGGAGCAGACTGGCCGGACAGGAGTCCGGCCCCCAGCAAGAGCTCGGCCAACCCGGCAATCAAGGCCCTCGCCAAACCATTCACGGTTGCCCCGCCAAACCAAGGCACTCCCGGACTTCCCGAACAAGCCGGTTCGGGAGGACGGGCTTGGCCAGGAGACGGACGGGGGATTGCACGC
>DAIREN010000264.1:0-2681 GCA_036795535.1 Spirochaetota bacterium | reverse complement strand
CAATCACGCGCAATCTGCTCCGCTTCACCTGTCAGGCAGGAGATTTCGTCAAGTGTTTTTGCCAGCTCTGGATCGGGTTGGGGCAAAGGAACCGGCTGTGTCTTTTTTGCAGTCTTAAAACGGGCTTTGGACGCGATGGATTCGAGAATGATCAGGGAGTGCAGGGTGTCATCAAAGCCCGAGCAGGCAGCGGAAAAAGCGATCTCGGCCTTGCGGATTGTTTCAGCCGCGGCGTCAAGGCGCTGTCTGATCACATCCGTATCGAGCATCCGGCCCGGGACAACGGATGCAAGCGGTGCACTGATCGCATCGAGCCGGCACTCAAGATCGCGCAGGCAGGTTGAGCTTTCCCGGACATGCTTCCATGGTGCCAGCTTGTCAGCGGCTTCGGTGCGGAAACTGCCAATTGCCGACACGAGATCCTGACTGCGGCGGGTCAGTGCGGCAATATCGGCAGGTATGTTTCCCAAAGCATCGAGTTTTGCCAGCAGGCCCCGGGCCTGGGCAGTCAATTGTTCCAGCCCGGTATTGCTGTTGCGGATTGCACTCTGGATCGGTCTGATGCTGTTGAGGTAGACGAGGGCTGTGCCGGCCAGAGCCCTAACCGAACCCTGCTGATTTTTGCTGATTCCCAGACGGGTCAGGATGGATTGTGGTGAAACGCAATTGTTATGGCGGGTGTGCAGTTCTTCCAATTCAGAAGCCAGTTTGGTCGTGTCGATGCAACCCTGTTTCCGGAGTGCATCGATACGTTTTGCAAGCATATCAAGGAGCATCGAGGCGGAACTCTCGAGACGGGCATTGGTGCAGAGATTGCGGTAGACAGCCTCGACCTGCGTCATATTGATCTTGATTCCGCTCATGAATACTCCTCCGTGTCGGCTTTGACGGATGATACGATCCGGTTCACAATTGTATTGCGCAATACTTTCGAAAGCAAGATCGTAGTATCATATGAATGGTCGGCAGCCTGGAATGCATTGGCTGGAAGGGCCCGATGTTTGTTTCAAGAGCCTGGAGGAAGACATGACTGGTATGGGAAATCAGGATCAGCGCAAGACACGCTCCATCAAGGGAGACTCGCGACCCACCCGGATCCTGGGTAACAAGGGGAGTCAACGTATACTGGATTACCGGGGGATGACCATCGGGGATGGCATCAGGATCGAAAAGGCCCTTGAGGACGAGATCCAGGGAGTGCAGTCAAGCGGCCAGTCCACGCTCTATGCCGGTCGGGACAGGCACAACAAAAAAGTGGTGATTAAAATCTATGACAAAACCATTGGAAGGCAGACACTTTCCATACTCGAAACCCTCAAGTCCATCCGTCATGAGGCCCTCCTGCCGATTTTGGAGTGCGGTCTGATCAACGATTCTGTCTACGAGGTGCAGCCGCTCTGCCTCGGCGGGACGCTGGCTGATTCCTGTGGATGTGACGGAAAAGGCTGGCCGATTGAAAAGCTCCGGCTGGTGGTCAAGGTCCTGGCCGAAGGTCTCAGGCACCTGCATGAAAACCACTGCTGGCACAAGGATGTCAAGCCATCCAATATTTTTTGGCTGGACAAGGCACAGACCAAGCCGGTCCTGGCTGATTTCGGGATTGCCGCGATTGTAGAACAGCGAAAAAGGCAGACCACTGTCCGGATGACACCCATGTATTCGGCCCCCGAGGTTATTTCGGCCGGGCAGTACGAACAGGCCTCCGATTATTTTAGTGCCGGGATCAGTCTGCTGGAGATGGCTTGCGGACGACACCCCTTTGAAAAAATCAGAAAAACAGATGTGGATCGCATCATCTGCAGCGAGGTGATTTCCGTCCCGGACAGCCTCGAGAAGGATTTTCGCAATCTTCTCGCCGGACTCTTGACCAAGGAGGTTGGCAATCGCTACGGATATGCCCAAATGTTGGCCTGGGTCCAAAATAAGCCGGTGGCACAACCGGCTGCGCAGACACACGGTCAGACGGACAACCTTGTTGACATGCAGGTCAGTCCGGTCTTTCCATTCGGGACCAAGGAAATCAGGACTTTGCGTCAGATGACCGAAGCCATGCGAGCCAATCCTGAAGTTGCAGACCGGTATCTTGTCCGTGATGAAATCGGGAGGTGGCTTGATGCGATTTCGAAAAAAAATCCGGATTTTTTTCCGTATGGAACACGGTTGCGGGATGCGATCGAGCGTGAACAGATTCCCGAACGTCGTGTCTATCGCGCCATCTATATCCTCGAAGGCAGGCCGCTCTATTTGGGCAAGTACGAAAAAGAAAGCGATGTCGTGGCCTATATCGAAAAGCACCGGGACGAGTTTATCCGCGGTCTGTTTGACGAGTAAGCGAAAGAGGTGCCGGCATGGGAAGATCAGGACTGGATGAATTGGTCGTCTGGCTTGAGGAGCGAGGGCACCAGGATCTTGCCGACCTGGCTCTGTCCTGCATCCGCGAGACAGCCGGGACAGCGTTGGAACAGAGACGGATGACAGCCGGTTTTTTGGCCGACGAAATTGCGCAGCGCCTTTCCCGCAAGGCCGGAAAAAATAACCCGGCACCTCTTGAATACCTGATCATGATCGGGAAAAAGACGGTCCTGTTTGAGGATGGCCTCGCTGATCTGGGGACGATCCTGGCCTGTCAAGACCAGCCGGTCGAGGCCCGTCTGATTGTCCGCCTCAAGGGCCGGGCTGGC
>DAIREN010000263.1:0-2687 GCA_036795535.1 Spirochaetota bacterium | reverse complement strand
TCGTCCTGATTGTTGTCCTTCTCTTGTCCGGAGTTTCCCTGCATGCCAATCTGGCTCGTCTGGCATCCCTCGGTCTTGTCGCGGGTGATTCGGACTGGATGATCAGTGATGCGGAAAACGTCCTGTCGAATCCGGCCTTGCTTCCTCATTATACAGGAAAGCTGGGCCTCTTCGAATTGAACGCAGTCGACAGCAGTGCAGAGAATGTTTACGGTACAGCGCTTTTTCGCCTTGCTGAATGGTTTCATGTCGGGTTTACAATCGGGTATCCCGTCCAGGGTGCAGCGGATCTTAATCTGTACAGGACAGGTGATCCATCCAATTCAGCTAAAATCGTGACACAATCGGCATCGTCAGGTGGATTGATCAACAATACGATCATGACTCCGACGATCCTCTCTCCATTTACGAGTGCAGCAACTGTTCCGGTTGGCCTGGATGAACAAGTGGCCAGGCAGGATATCATCATCCACGGCGCACTCAATTTTGATCCGATCCGGCTTGGGTTGAGTCTGGGTTACGTCGGAGCGAGCACTGAGTATTCCGACAGATTCAGCAATGTGACGAATGTCAGCAACAATAGTCATACAGCGTCTTCGGCCATCGTTCGTCAGTACGAGATCAAGGGTGGGGCCGAGATTTTCAATCTGTTTGAGGGATTTAGTCTGGCGGGCGAGATGGGTCTCGTGGTTCCTGTGATTGAGCGGATCAGTCAGACCTGGCATCCTTGGGACAGTACCTATTTCAGCAAACAGGAGATCTCGTCCTATGGCGCCTGGGGATTTTTGATGGGAGCTACGATTCGCTGGGAGATGACCAAGGAGACAAAGCTGAATCTGCGTGTTCTCTATCGGCACCAGGATTATTCTGTCAAGACCGAGGATCGTCTCGATAACAACGGTGATAACGAGTACATGATCGATCCGAGTGATCGCAATATTACGGATTGGCATATCAGGCGCTACAACACCTGGCAGGCGGGATTCTCGGCCAGTCACACCCTGCAATTTGGCAATGACATCTCACTCAATGCCTTTGTTGGGACGTACCTCAAGGTGGTGTATCACGACATCCGCAGTCTTGGAACGCGCGGTGACAATAATACGGCCACAACCGGTGACAACTATGTCGATCCCTATCAGCTTGAAGTTACCGAGTCCCTGGTTCCGATCATAATCGGAGGAGAGGCCAAGCTTAACTCATGGCTCAAGGCGCGCTTCTCGGCAGTACGCAATATTATAGATCACTGGAGCGAGCACACAACCTTGCGGAATTTTACGGCGGGCGTTAATAGCGTAATTACGTATAGCGAATATACTCGAGAGTTCAAGCGTGCACCACTAACCCAGTTGAATATCGGTGCCACACTCGAGCTCTCAGGGTTCACCATGGATTGGTTGATCAAAAAAAGCTGGTTTGGAAAGGGCGGAGCCCTGATCGGCGAAGAAGAAGCCATCTCGACACAATTCTCCATCACCTTCTTGATGTAAGCGATTGTTTCAGGAGGACAGTTGTGCTGAATATCCTCAGGCCTGTTTCAGGCGGTTGTACGTGGCATGAGGGTATTCACCAAAAAAAGGCACCCCAAGCGGGTGTCTTTTTGTATCCGATAGGTGCGTGCGTTGCACAGGATGCAGGACGGAGCGGCTGATTTTTGGGTATTTTTGAAATCATATCACACAAGGATCAGTGACCCATGGGACTCTCCGTTGGAATCGTCGGCCTGCCCAATGTTGGCAAGTCGACCACGTTTAATGCTCTTACACATGCACGGAATGCCGAGGCGGCCAATTATCCGTTTTGTACCATCAATGCGAATTCTGCCATTGTACCTGTGCCGGATGGGCGTCTGGCAGAACTTGCTGCGATCGTCAATCCCAAGCAGATCGTCCCGGCAACGGTGACTTTTACGGATATCGCCGGCCTGGTCAAGGGCGCGTCCAAGGGCGAGGGTTTGGGGAACCAGTTTCTCGCGAACATCCGCGAGACGGATGCCATTCTGCACATCGTGCGCTGCTTTGACGACGAAAACGTAATTCATGTCGACGGGTCTGTCGATCCCTTGCGGGATATTGCCGTCATCAATACCGAGCTGATACTGGCAGACCTGCAGTCGCTGGAGAAAAAGATCGAACGGCTTGAAAAACAGGCCCGGCAGGACAAAAAGATCGCCGGTCAGCTTGAGACGGCAAAACTGCTCCTCTCCCACCTTGACGGGGGAAATCCGGCTTCAGGTTTTGTGGGCCGTGACAGCGAAGACTATGCCATCCTCAATCAGGAGCTGCGCTTTCTTTCGGGAAAACACGTGATCTATGGGGCCAATGTGGATGAGGCGGGGCTGGCAAAAGGGAACGCCCATGTCGAGGCTGTGCGCCAGTTTGCAGCGACTCATGACGGCGAGGTGATCACCCTTTGTGCGAAAATCGAGGAAGAGCTGATCGACATGGCAGAGTCCGAGCGTGCCGAGTATCTCGAAGCGATGGGTGTGCGCGAGAGCGGCCTGGACCAGATCATCCATGCCGGGTACCACGCCCTGGGGCTGATGAGTTATTTTACGGCCGGACCAAAAGAGGTGCGGGCCTGGACGATTGAGCGGGGCTGGAAGGCCCCCAAGGCGGCGTCCGTCATCCATAATGACTTTGAACGCGGTTTCATCAGGGCCGAGGTGATTGGCTACGCAGACTACA
>DAIREN010000262.1:0-2689 GCA_036795535.1 Spirochaetota bacterium | reverse complement strand
TCGTCCTGATTGTTGTCCTTCTCTTGTCCGGAGTTTCCCTGCATGCCAATCTGGCCCGTCTGGCATCACTCGGTCTCGTCGCGGGTGATTCGGACTGGATGATCAGTGATGCGGAAAATGTTCTTTCCAATCCCGCCCTGCTTCCCCATTATACGGGACGGCTCGGACTCTTCGAGCTGAACGCCGTGGACAGCAGCGCGGAAAACGTCTATGGAACCGCCCTCTTCCGTCTCGCGGAATGGTTCCATGTCGGGTTTACCATCGGGTATCCGGTCCAGGGTGCGGCCGATCTCAACTTGTACAGAACCGGCGATCCATCCAACGCCGCAAAGATCGTGACCCAGTCGGCCTCATCCGGCGGGTTGATCAACAACACGATCCTGACTCCAACGATCCTTTCCCCCTTTGCCAGTGCGGCCACCGTCCCGGTCGGGCTGGATGAGCCGGTGTCGCGACAGGACATCATCATCCATGGTGCCCTCAACTTTGATCCGATCCGCCTGGGTTTGAGTCTGGGTTACGTCGGTGCGAGCACCGAGTATTCCGACCGGTTCAGCAACGTCACCAATGTCAGCAACAACAGCCATACAGCATCCTCCGCCATCGTCCGTCAGTACGAGATCAAGGGCGGTGCTGAGATCTTCAATCTTTTCGAAGGGTTCAGCCTGGCCGGAGAGATGGGACTGATGATTCCCGTGATCGAGCGGATCAGCCAGACCTGGCATCCCTGGGACAGTGCCTACTTCAGCAAGCAGGAGATCTCCTCGTACGGCGCTTGGGGATTTTTGATCGGGACAACGGTCCGCTGGGAAATGAGCAAGGAAACCAAACTCAATCTGCGGTTTCTCTATCGCCACCAGGACTACTCCATCAAGACCGAGGACCGCCTCGACAACAACGGTGACAATGAATACATGATCGATCCGAGTGACCGTAATATTACGGATTGGCACATCCGGCGCTACAATACCTGGCAGGCTGGCTTCTCGGCCAGTCACACTCTCAAGTTCGGCAACGACATCTCCCTCAACGCCTTTGTCGGAACGTATCTCAAGGTTGTCTATCACGACATCCGCAGTCTCGGAACCCGCGGGGACAACAATACGGCCACAACCGGCGACAACTACGTCGATCCGTACCAGTTGGAAGTGACCGAATCCCTTGTCCCGATCATCATCGGCGGCGAAGCCAAGCTCAACTCCTGGCTCAAGGCCCGCTTCTCGGCGGTCCGCAACATCGTCGACCACTGGAGCGAGGAAACAACCTTGCGGAATTTTACTGCGGGCGTCAACAGCGTCATCACGTACAGCGAATACACCCGCGAGTTCAAGCGGGCCCCCCTCACACAATTGAATATCGGTGCGACACTCGAACTTTCGGGATTCACCATGGACTGGCTGATCAAAAAGAGCTGGTTCGGAAAGGGCGGCGCGCTGATCGGAGAAGAGGAAGCCATCTCGACACAATTCTCCATCACCTTCTTGATGTAGGCGTCCGTTTGCAGACAGACGAGTTTGCTGAACATCCTCAGTCCTGTTGGATGCGATTCTTCGGGGCGTGAGGGTGTTCACAAAAAAGAAAGGCACCTCGAGCGGGTGTCTTTTCTTCTATAAACATTCTCGTACATGATCGGGGTGCGGGACGGAGTACGGGATTTTGGGTATTTTTGAACCCATACCACTCAAGGATCATGGAATCATGGGACTCTCCGTTGGAATTGTCGGCCTGCCCAACGTCGGCAAATCGACCACATTCAATGCACTGACGCATGCCCGGAATGCCGAGGCTGCCAATTATCCGTTCTGCACCATCAATGCCAACTCCGCCATCGTCCCCGTACCGGACGAGCGCCTGGCCGGGCTGGCGGCCATTGTCAACCCGAAACAGATCGTGCCGGCCACGGTCACCTTTACGGATATCGCCGGGCTGGTCAAGGGCGCATCCAAGGGCGAGGGTTTGGGTAACCAGTTTCTGGCAAATATCCGCGAGACGGACGCCATCCTGCATATCGTCCGCTGCTTTGATGACGAAAACGTAATTCATGTCGACGGGTCTGTTGATCCCCTGCGGGATATTGCGGTTATCAATACTGAATTGATTCTCGCAGACATGCAGTCACTCGAAAAGAAAATCGAACGGCTTGAAAAACAGGCCCGGCAGGAAAAAAAAATCGCCGGACAACTCGAAACGGCCAAGGCACTCTTGTCCCACCTGGACGGCGGGAATCCGGCCTCGGGATTTTCTGGTCGTGACAGCGAGGACTATGCCATCCTGAACCAGGAACTGCGCTTTTTGTCCGGCAAGCATGTGATCTACGGAGCCAATGTGGACGAAGCAGGACTGGCGCAAGGGAACGCGCATGTGGAAGCCGTGCGCCAGTTTGCCGCATCCCACAAAGGTGAGGTCATCACCCTCTGCGCGAAGATCGAGGAAGAACTGATCGACATGGATGAGACCGAGCGCGCCGAATATCTCGAAGCGATGGGTGTGCGCGAAAGCGGGCTTGACCAGATCATCCATGCCGGGTATCACGCCCTGGGGCTGATGAGTTATTTTACGGCAGGACCCAAGGAGGTCCGGGCCTGGACGATCGAGCGGGGCTGGAAGGCCCCCAAGGCTGCCTCCGTCATCCACAATGACTTTGAACGCGGTTTCATCAGGGCCGAGGTGATTGGCTACGCAGACTACA
>DAIREN010000261.1:0-2691 GCA_036795535.1 Spirochaetota bacterium | reverse complement strand
TGTGTCAGGCTTGCAAGTTCTACTGGTTGTCCGTTCAGTTGTCTGAACCGCCCCGGATTCCGTGCTGACACACGTGTGTTCCCGATTATCATTTAGGGTTGTCCCTCATGGAGCGGATGGCGAGGATTCGGCGCCACCGATGAGCCGAAGGCTTTGATTCCCGGCAGCACTCGGTCGGACACATGCAGGGGCCGTGCCCGACAGATGCATTGAAAAAAGAATCAGGTGTAGCACGCTGTACGGTTCTCTCCGGGTACGGGGAGATCAGGCCGGGACGAGGGCAAGTATCATCTGTCGGTTTCGCCCTGTCTGGAGGACGTCAGGTTGCAGCTTTCACCCTTCACGGCAGACGCGGTTTCGTCCCCCGGACTTGGCCCGATAGAGGGCCCTGTCTGTCCGGATCACAAGGGATTGGGCTGTGTCCTCCGGCAGCAATTCCGCCACGCCAAAACTTGCCGAGATGCGGCCAGCTGAAGGAAAGGCATTGACTGCAATGGTCTGCCTGAGTTTTTCAGCAAGCGCGACAGCATCCCGACTGTCTGTGTCGACTGCCAGAATGGCAAATTCTTCTCCGCCCCAGCGCGCTGCCATATCCGTACGGCGGATTCCAAACCGCAGGATCCGGGCAAAGGCCTGCAAGACCTTGTCTCCGACCGGATGGCCGAAGGTATCATTGACGGTTTTGAAATGGTCGA
Source organism: Spirochaetota bacterium (assembly GCA_036795535.1). Taxonomy (GTDB): domain Bacteria; phylum Spirochaetota; class JAGLSM01; order JAGLSM01; family JAKPMW01; genus JAKPMW01. The sequence continues at coordinate 1,996 of DAIREN010000261.1, read as the reverse complement.
TGTCGCAGATGATCAGGGAGAGCTTTCCGGGATGGCGCTTGCGCCGGGCGATTTCAAGATCGAGGGCCTCGTTGAAGCGCAATCTGTTGGCCAGTCCTGTCAGGATGTCCGTCGTTGCCCGGGTCTCGTTTTCGTCAAGAATGGACCGGACGGATCCCACGAGTTCCTTGATCCCCTCATGGATCAGGCCGAATTCATTGGACGGTGGCGGGGTCTGTATCAGCATATCAAGATTTCCTGATTGTGCGGCATTGGAGAGTGCCGTTTTGAGTGTGTCCAGGGATGCCAGTATTTTTCGGAAGGTTGTGATGGTCAGGGAGATCAGTCCGGCAGCCAGTGCCAGCGCGATGAGTGTCACTCCAATGATAATGACTTGCCTGTACCGGATCTCGGAATGCACAGTGTCTGCAATCGCCGAGAGAATCCCGTTTTCCAGTTGATGCAGTTGATCGATGAACGTACTCGCCTCTTCAAACCAGCCTGCAGCGCGAAGCGGTGAAGACGGGTGTCTCTGGCGCATCAGACTGGAGGCTCGGAGGAAGTACTCCTTGATGGACTGAAAGAGGTCCCCGGGGGAGAGCAGGCGGACAACTTCGGGAGAGACCCCGTTTGTCAGGGAGGTGATGAAGTGCGGTGCCGTCAGGATGGCGTTCCGCCCTGGTTCAATCGGACCCGGGAAGGATTCAGGATCAAGCAGTGCTGCATAGACAGTCGCTCGCACTTGTCCACACTGCTCCTTGACAAAGCCGAGGCGGGAGAGTGCCGAGAAATCATGATTGTAGGCAAGCTGGTGCATATATGTTGCAAGATGGATCTGGATGTCGTGGATCAGGTGGCTGTATTTTTCGAGCGCCTCGCCAGGCTGGATGGAACGGGACAGGATGCCGGTACGCAGATTGGTCAGACTCTCCCGGATATTCAGTGCGATGAGTTGCTCGGGTTGCGGAATCCGGAGGAGACTGGAATCACTGGCAGCAACCCGCGCGACATACCGGAGAGTGGCCGCAGGGTCGGTTGACAACCCTGCCGTTGTTCCGCGTTCGTGTTGCAGATGGTGGACAAGCCGCATCCAGGCCGCAAAGGACCCGATAGCGGCCTGTGTGGCCCGTTTGTTGTTCCATTCGGCGAGTTGCCCAAGGAGAATCCAGACAAGCATCAGCGCGATGGTCGTGGCGGACATGATTCCGGTCAGCCGGATCCGTTGTCGTATGGTCATCTGGTTGCTCCAGTGATGCGCATGACAAAAAGATAGCATCCGGCACGGGATAAATCAGCGGGTGCTTCAGGCGCGCAAGCGACTGATGAAAAGCAGCACCAATATTTTCTTTCGCGTCGGGGCCAGTCAGCCAGATGGCATCGGCGTTGGTGCCGAAGGGCTTGTCCAATTCCGGTTTCTCCGGTATCATGGGAATGGATCTGTCAGCGGATCAGGAGCAAGACTGGTGTCCCGCTTGAGGGGTGTCGGGGCGCGGGTGTTGTGCTTATTATATGGAAGAAGGCGGGACGCAGAATGGGTTGTCATGACGGATACAAACCAGAGATCGCGTCGGATGGAGACGGGCTCTTGATCCGCTTCTCGTGGCGGAAGAGGGGGGGGCTGATTCCCGCCCTGATGCTGTTGGCAATTTCCGGAAGTGTGTTTTGGGCCCTGTCCGGGTTTTACGCCTGTCTGCTGGGCGGTGGAGGCAGTTCCTGTTACGAGAATGCCTCCGATCTCAGGATCCTCTCCGGCGTGACCCTGCTGGCTCTCGTTTGCCTGTGGCGGGCCCTCTGCGGGTTGTTGAACACAACCATCGTCAGGGTCAACCGCGAAGGTGTCCGCTTTCAGGTTCGCGGTCTGCCATGGTTTGGCCGTCGGTTTGTGGCCACGGAGAAGATCACCGGGATTACCATCAGTGAGCGCAGGGCAACCAGTCGTGGTGGCCGGGGAACACCGACCTATGCTGTCGGATTGTCGCGCAGGTTCGGAAATTCGACTGTCTATGGCGAGTTTTTC
>DAIREN010000260.1:0-2778 GCA_036795535.1 Spirochaetota bacterium | reverse complement strand
TTGGCCTGGGCCGACGGCAATACAGGCTACAAGCTTTCGACAGCCTTGTATGAAGCCGGAGTCTTCAAGGCTGGCGGGAGCGGGTACACTGCCGGTCCGGTGGAAAGTCTCGGATCCATCATGACGGTATCCAATTGGTGTGTGGTCGGTCAGGCCAAGGCGCAAAACGTCCTGGCAGCCTGGTACTTCGACTTCGGTATGCAGGGGTGGCGGGAGATGGGTGGCCTGATCTCCTCCGGAAGTCATGACTCGGTGTCGTTGGCGGCCGATGCCAACGGTGGCGTCTGGGTCGCGGCCAGGGTCAAGAGCAGCGGGGATGCCCTCATCATCAGGCGCTGGAGCGGATCGAACTGGCAGGTCCCTCCGTTGGCCGGTTTGACCGTGACAGGCGTCTTGGGCGCCCGCTTGACGAGTGACGAAGCTGGGCGAATTCTTTTGGGGGTTGTCTCAAAGGACGGAAAACTGGCTGTCTACCGCCTCGAAGATACTGCGATGGCTTCGTCGACATCGTCCAGTTCGGCTTCATCAATGGCGGTCTCTGCGGCCTCGTCCGTCGGAGCTTCATCCATGGCGGCCTCTGCGGCCTCGTCCGTCGGAGCTTCATCCATGGCGGCCTCTTCGGTTGCAGCCTCCTCGGTCGCTGCTTCATCCACGATGTCGGCCAGCAGCGCTTCCGCCATGGTCACCCTGAACATCACGCCGGGGCCGGGCTATTGGTCCACCTCTGCCGCTCCCTTTGTGACACTGATCGCCAATCCCGGGGATGCCCAGATCTGGTATACGACGGATGGCACGATGCCGATCATGGGGTCGAGTCCGCAGTACACAGCCGGCTTCACCCTGGACAGGACGACGGTCGTCCGGGCCATCGGGACCAAGGTCGGCCTGATCCAGTCAACACCGCTTTTGGCGCATTTTGTCGTGGCGGCCACCAAGACATTGGCGACGGGTCAGGATGTCAGCCATGGGACCGGATCGGACGGGATGCTCAAGCACGGGTACTGGAAGTCGACGGGGCGGTTTATCCTTGTCAGTGCCAATACCCTTCAGGATACACTCACAGGACTCCAGTGGACCAAGGCCACCAACGGCATGCAGCAGACATGGGATAATGCACTGACACTGGCCGACTCGGCAAGCCTGGACGGGTATATGGATTGGCGCCTGCCCAATGTGCGCGAACTCGAAAGCCTGATCAACTATGGGGTTGTCGAGCCTGCCGCCTGGCTCAGGGCAGAGGGGTTTGATGCCGCTCTTCCCGCCGGATATTATTGGACATCGACGAGCTGGGAGGCTAGTTCGGCTACGGAAGCCTGGGCCGTCAATTTCGGGACGGATGACCAGAGGGTGATACCGCTTGGCAAGTCAACGTTGCAGAATATCCTTTTCGTGCGCGGGACAAGCAGCCTCATCCCCAAGACCGGACAGACCACATATTACGGGACTGGCTCTGACGGAAATCTGATGTATGGTGCCTCGGATCCGGCACCCCGGTTCGTGTATGCCAATAACCGGCTCGTCGATCGCCGGAGCGGGCTGGTCTGGCATGACACACGCACTGCGCAGACAGGCTGGACAACGGCCCTGACGGTCGCCGAGGGGCTGAACTATGGTGCCGATGCGGACTGGCACTGTCCCAATGTGCGCCAGATCTTCTCCCTCGTCAATTTCGGGGTAACGGATACCATTGGCTGGATCCAATCACTGGTTTCCATTGGCTGGGTCAACGACCAGCTTGCCTGGTCCTCGACGGTGGCCATGCACGATACCAGCAAGTGCTGGCACGTCAATCTGACTGACGGAAGGGTGACGGCGATACCAAAAACAGCGGCCTCGTATACCTTGATGCCCATCCGGGGCGGGATGCTTATCCCGTAGATGGGCGGGGCCGTGTCCGGTTTTTTTGATGAACAGCCTCAGGCCGATCTGTGGGCGGATCGGCCTCTGGATGAGCGCGGGCTCGTTTCCCTGTGACGGTTGCCTGGTCTCCGAACCATGGTCCGTCTTCGGGTGCTCCTCCGATCAGGTGTGTACCGGTTCCGGGGAGCAGGCTTGCCCCGGGGTAGCCAAGCGCGCTATCCTTGCAGAGTGGGTGTGCGTTGTCACCAGGGGGGATGCATGAAGGAGCGCAGGACGCCGCAAGCGGAGCGGGAACACGCTGCCAACCGGGTTACAGCCATTGGAATGGGTGTCAATATGCTCCTGTCCGGGGGCAAACTGGCGGCCGGCATTCTCGGACAGAGCGCGGCCATGGTTGCAGATGCTGTGCACTCCCTGTCGGATTTTGCGACCGATATTGTCGTTATCTTCGGGGTGATGTTTGGTGCGAAGCCCCGGGACAGATCGCACAGGTACGGTCACGGAAAAATCGAGACGCTGGCAGCGGCCGTGGTCGCTGTGGCCCTGTTTGCTGTTGGTATCGGGATTCTCCTGACCGGAGTGGGGAATATCATCAAGGCCCTGCAGGGTGAGCAGCTCGAATCTCCCGGAGTGATTGCGTTTGTTGCTGCCGTTGTGTCCATAGTTGTCAAGGAATGGCTCTACAGGGCAACCGTGTGTGTGGCTGTACAAATCAAAAGCGAGGCTGTGCGGGCCAATGCCTGGCATCACCGTTCGGATGCCTTCTCTTCCATCGGAACGGGTTTGGGTATTGGCGGTGCTGTTCTTCTCGGGAATGAATGGGTGATCCTCGATCCCCTGGCCGCTGTCATCGTCAGCGTCTTCATCTTCAAGGTGGCCTGGCAGATCCTTGCGCGAAGCATGAACGAGCTTCTTGAG
>DAIREN010000259.1:0-2798 GCA_036795535.1 Spirochaetota bacterium | reverse complement strand
AATGCGGACCGGATGGATCAGAAAGGTGACGGGCTTGCGTTGCCGGTTTTTTTTTGATGAACATCCTCAGGCCCGTGATGGGCGGTTTTTCCGTTGTGGACACTGGCTGCGGGCGGCATCCGGTACGATTGCTCCTTGTACCACAAGATTGCGCCGGACTGTTCCGGGAAGAGTCCGGTGCATTTCCGGTTGAGGCGACTTGACAGATGTGCCTTGCGAGCCGATAGGGGAGATATGGCCCCACAAGTCACAAAAACCGGCAAAAAGCGGAGACGGATCGAATCCGGATACCTCCTGATCCTGTCGGGTCTGGTCTTCCTGGGTGTTGCCGCTCTGCTCGTCATCGACAGCCGTGATCGTGTCCGGGGACCGGAACGGACAGCGCATACGCGTCCCGAAACCGTCGGGAGTGGCATTCCCGCTCCCGAAGAAGACGCCCGGGCGATGGCCTCCCGGATCGGAACCATTCCCGGAGCGGATACCAGGACGCTGGATACTCTGGTCCGGCCGGTCCTGTTGGAGATTGCGCTGCGGGACGGGCAGGGTGGGTTCCTGCGGGACCTGGAGCGGGTCTGTGTTGATGCGGGGTGGAAGATCCTTTCCCGGGGCGATCTCGGAGATGCCCGCCGGCTGCGGTTCAGCCTGGGGAGGAATGAGCCCGAATTGGTCTTGGTGTTGCATCTGCCGGCAAGATCGCAGAGTCTGGCGCACAAAGGACCGAACAGGGTCGTTTCCGAGGGGCGTTCGAACCGTCGCCCGAGGATCGCGCTCGTCCTGGATGATGCCGGCGGCGAGGCCGCCCTGCAATGGCTCTTTCTGGAAATCCCGGTCAGGCTCAATTTTGCCGTCATACCCGGCTTGCCGAATTCCCACAGTTTTGCAAAACGGGCCCGGGCTGCCGGCCATCAGGTTCTGATCCACCTCCCGATGCAGCCCCGTGCCGGGGAGAAAACGGAGACCGGGTCCGGGGTCGTGCAGGCCGGGATGTCCTCCCGTGACATCGAGCGAATCCTGGATCGGGCGGTCCGGTCCGTTCCCGGGGCCGTTGCCGTCAACAACCATATGGGCTCCCTGGCCACCGCGGATCGAAGTCTGATGCGACTTCTCATGCCGGCTATCCGTCAACGGGGACTGCTCTTCCTGGACAGCAAAACCCATGCGAGCTCGGTCGCCGCCTCGGAAGCCGACCGTGCCGGGCTCCCCATTCTTGTCAGGGACATTTTTCTCGACCACGTCCAGAAACGAACCTATATTGAAGATGCCCTTCGCTCCCTGGTCCGGGAGGCCGCCGGAAAGGGTTTTGCCATCGGTATCGGCCATGTTACCTGCATGGAAACCTGGCAGGTTCTGAGGGACGAACTCAAGAAGATTGCGGAGATCGGTGTGGATTTCGTCGGGATAACGGAGCTTGAGTGATGCTGATTCTCGGTATTGAGACATCCTGTGATGATACGGCGGTGGCAGTCGTCCGGGACGGGCACGAGATCCTTTCCAATTGCATTTCCTCCCAGGACGAGTTTCACAAGGCGTTTTCCGGAGTCGTGCCCGAGATCGCCTCGCGGCGACATCTTGAAGTCATCCACCTTCTGATCGACAAGGCCTTGCGTGATTCGGGGGTGAGTCCCGGGCAGATCGACCGGATCGCCGTCAGCAACAGGCCAGGACTGATCGGATCCCTCCTGGTCGGGGTTGCCGCTGCCAAGGCCTGCGCCCTGGCCTGGCGCAAACCCCTGGTCCCCGTCAACCATCTTGCGGCCCATCTCTATGCCGCGACCTTTACCGAGCCGATGCCCTATCCCCATATCGGACTGGTCATCTCCGGGGGGCATACCCTCCTGGTCGAGGCACAGTCTCCTCTGGATGTGATCATTCACGGATCGACGATCGACGATGCTGTCGGGGAGGTCTATGACAAGATTGCCAAGCATTTCGGCCTCGGCTATCCGGGTGGGCCTGTCCTTGACCGGCTGGCTGCCGGAGGAGATCCCGGGTCCTGGAACTTCCCGCGCTCCCTTCTCGATCCTGTGACCCAGCGCTATCATTTCTCGTTTTCCGGAATCAAGAGTGCGGTCATCCATCAACGGGAACGCTTCGCGAGTCACCCGCCTGAGGCTGTTCATCAAAAAACAGACCATGAAGAAGTGAAAAATACCTCCGGGGCGCTTGCGGCCCACGAGAGGATTGAAGATATCGCGGCAGCATTCCAGGCCGCGGTGGCCGACATCCTCATCACCAAGACCGCCCGGCTTGTGGTCGATCTTGGCTTGCAGACTGTGGCCGTGACCGGCGGGGTGGCGGCCAATGGCTATCTGCGCCAGCGTTTTGCGGACGAGGCGGGGTTTCACGCAGTCTTTCCTCCGAGACCGCTCTGCACTGACAATGCGGTCATGGTGGCGGGGGCGGCCTGGCATGATTCCGTCCCGCTTGAGGGAGAGGCGATCCTCCGGCTGGATGCACTCTCCCGGGTTGTCCTGCGGGGAAAACGCCGGCAGACGGTCTCCGGGAGCAGTCTCTCGTGACGGAGGACGGGCGGAGACGACCCATTCTGGCCATCCTGCTCTGTATGGCTTTTTTCCCGTTTGTCCTTTCTGCTGCCGGGAACTCCGGAACCCATTGGGAGAGCCAGGACGGATACCTTCCACTGTCGACGCTGGTGGATGACATGGGGGTCGAAGTGCACTGGCATCCGGTTTTGGGAAAACTCGACCTGGTCAGGGCAGGGGGGCGGCTGACCCTGTTGACCGGATCCCCGCTTGTAACGAGTGCCTCGGGTCGGGTGGACCGGCTCTCCTCTCCCC
>DAIREN010000258.1:0-2803 GCA_036795535.1 Spirochaetota bacterium | reverse complement strand
TGCGCCCGGCGGGCTCGACGATCACCCGGTCAAAATTTCCGCCCAGGACCGGAGAAAGCTGGTTGATGACATTGAAGGTGTAGGCCCCGTCGGTGACGACAAAGACGCCATCCGGTCCCGACAAGGGGGCCAGGCGACGGGCCGTCATCTGGATAAAGCTTTCACTTCCGGCCAGGCTGAGAAACTGCTTGGGGTAGTTTTTGCGCGAGCTGGGCCAGAGCCGTGTCCCGCTGCCGCCGGCCATGATGATGGTGGTCAGATTGAGTTTGCGCGGCATAGTCGTCCTTCGTGTGTGGTGTCGGGGTGTGGAGAGCGGTCAGCCCGGGATGGAAAGTCCCGCCTCGCGCATGTCATGAATCGTCATTGTCCGTACGAGGGTTTCAAAATCCATTTCCGGTTCCCAGCCCAGTTCGCGCCTGGCCTTTGAGGCGTCACCGATCAACAGTTCGACCTCGGTGGGCCGGAAGTAGCGCGGGTCGATCCGGACCAGGGTCCGGCCGCTGGCTGCGTCTTGGCCTGTCTCGTCAACACCTGAGCCATTCCACGTTATTGTGATCCCTGCAACCGAAAAGGCGCGTTCGATGAACTCGCGCACGGTCCAGGTTTCACCTGTTGCGAGGACATAGTCATCCGGCCTCTCGGCCTGAAGCATGAGCCACATCCCCTTGACGTAATCGCCGGCAAAGCCCCAGTCGCGCTTGGCATCGATGTTTCCCATATACAGGCAATCCTGTTTTCCCGCCATGATCGCGGCGACCGCCCGGGTTACCTTGCGGGTGACAAAGGTCTCACCCCGGCGCGGGCTCTCGTGGTTAAAGAGGATTCCGTTGGTGGCAAAGAGGTTGTAGGCCTCGCGGTAGTTTTTCACGATCCAGTACGAGTAGAGCTTGGCCACGGCATAGGGTGAGCGGGGGTAAAAAGGAGTGGTCTCCGACTGGGGGACTTCCTGCACCAGACCGTAGAGTTCGCTGGTCGAGGCCTGATAAAAGCGGCAGTCCAGGCCGGTCTCGCGGATTCCGTCCAGAAGGCGCAGGGTTCCGATCCCGTCCACCTCGGCGGTGTATTCAGGAACTTCAAAGGAGACCTTGACGTGGGACTGGGCTGCAAGATTGTAGATCTCATCCGGGTGGATTTTTTCGAGCAGGCGGTTCAGGTTGCTCGAGTCCGTCAGGTCACCATAATGTAAAAAAAGGCGTACGTCCCGTTCGTGGCTGTCCCGGTAGAGATGATCGATCCGGCCCGTGTTGAACGAACTCGAGCGGCGGATCACTCCATGGACTTCGTATCCCTTTTCAAGGAGAAGCTCCGTCAGATAGCTTCCGTCCTGACCTGTTATTCCCGTAATCAGTGCTTTTTTCATGTATTCGTATTCCTCACAGTACGTCGGCGAAATGGGGGCGCAGTCGGCGGAAAAGCAGGACGCCGACCAGCCAGATGATGGCTGTCACGCCCCAGAAGTAGAGTGTCATGCGCGGGTGCTGCCAAAACCATTCCCCGTGGATCATCGCCAGGCGGTAGCCTTCGGCGATATAGTGCATCGGGTTCCAGTGGAAGAAAAAGCGGTATTGCTCGGGGAGCATGGTCAGTGACCAGAAGATCGGTGTCGCCCAGAATCCGATCTGGATGAAAAGGGCCACTATGTGGCCTATGTCCTTGACGAAGATGATCAGCGTGGCGGTGACCAGCGAGAGCCCCCAGACGAAGGCGAAGAGGGCAAACGAATAATAGATGACCTGTACCATGGTCCAGCGGAATTCCAGTCCGTAGAGCCCGAAGGCCAGAAAGAGGAGGGCCACGAAAAAGACATGCACAAAGAGGGCCGAGACGATGCGCACGACGGGCAGGATACCGACCGGAAAGACGACTTTTTTGACCAGCCAGCTCTGTTCCGTAATCGCTCCTGTTGCGGCCTGGAGGGCCTCGGCGAAAAAGAGCCAGGGGACCATCCCGGTGAAGAGCCAGATCGAAAAGGGGAAGTTTTGCACGGGCATGGACTTGAAGCCGATCTCGAAAATGAACCAGAGGAGGAGCATGCTGATAAAGGGCTGGATATAGCCCCAGATCACCCCGAGATAGGACCCGAGATAGCGCGTCTTGAAGTCCCGCCGCGCGAGCTGAAAGATCAGCGTCCGCATCCTGAGGAGGCTGCGGATGACATTGAGGATGGCGCGTGGCCCTGGTATCACGCCCATGGCGGGGACTCCTTGGTCTTCCTGTGATTCGAGAGGTAAAATTAGTCCGCCCGTCCGGCCGCGGCCACAGCCTTGATCGTGTCACGATGTCCGCAGTCACGAGACGCAGGGCGCCTGTCCGGCCTATATTTGCAGGATGACAGTCCACACGTTGATCAACAGACTCCTGCCGCCGGGAAACACGTTGCGCCGCATGCTTGTCCATTGGGTGCGCGTGCTGTCCGGCCGGCGCGTCTATCAGCTCGAGCGGCTCTCCGGCCGTGCCTGGCGGCGCTGGCTGGTCCGGCAGGGCGAAGCGGTGCTGATCCATTCCGTCCGGTCTGGCGAATCCGGGACAGGCGTTTTCCTGCTCGATTGTCGCCGGATACCGGATGGGGCCGGGCTGCGTGCCCGGCTGATGGAAACTGGCGCCGCCCGGGTCTTTCTTGCGCTGGATGATCTTGTTGTGGATGAGGGTGGTCTCTCCCGGATGGGCGAGATGCTCGGCGGGGAAAAGTCCCTTGTCTATGGAGACGATGACCGTCTCGATGGCGCAGGCCGTCGCCTGCGTCCCCGTCTCAGGCCGCACTATAGCAGGATCCTGTTTGAAAACGTCTGGTATCTGGGCGAAC
>DAIREN010000257.1:0-2808 GCA_036795535.1 Spirochaetota bacterium | reverse complement strand
CATCACCGTCCCCAAGCGCCCAATGTTTTTGGTCTGCCAGTCCTGCGCTATATTCATAACAACCTTCCGCAGCACCGAAGTATTCTCTTTTTGTGTCCAGTGGATAAAAACCCGCGCCCCTTCAACCTTCTCTACCGTATCAAGACTCTTTTTGATCTGCCCCGGGTTTTTCATGATAAATCGGGATGCGGTATTCTCGATTTGATTGTTGAAACGAAACGTCTTGTCAAGGACAACGGTTGTGCCTGATCCGAACTCAGTACTGAACTCGCGCATGAGGGAGATGTCGCTTCCGGCAAAGCGGTAGATTGCCTGCCAATCGTCGCCCACGCAAAACAATTTCCGTCCTGTCTGCTGGCCGAGCAAAGCTTGTATCAGGCGGCTGCGACCCCGTGATATGTCCTGAAACTCGTCCACGAGGATGCACTGGTACGGTGCTGCAAACCGGCTCGCCTCCGCGTATCTTGCGGCCTTGGCTATCATGTCTTCGAAATCCAGTTCGCCTTTGTTGCGGAGGTGCTCCTGGTATCGCTCAAAAACAGGTTCGAAGATCCCTAAAAAAGCCAAGAGTCGTTTTTCGGATACTTCCTTTTTTCCTGTCCGGTTACGGAGATCATTCAAAGAGAGGCAGCCACCCTTGTAGTGGCGCAGGAATTCGGCGATCAATCGTGACAGATTGCTGATCTTGCCTTGCCTGTTCAATGCCTGCAATGCCTCGCCAGCCGGGAGCGGCCGAAACTCTGCGCCATGCTCCCTCAAGCGTGATTCGAGAGACTTGATCAAAGTGCCATGCGTTTTCTGGTATGTGTATGTCTCCCAGAGAATGGTCCCGTGTTGCTTGTGTACCTGACGCTTCCACTCTACGGACTCAAGGTATCGCTGTTGATCAATGAACTTCGGCGTCGTCCCGTCTTCCCGTATCGCCAGATGCTCGAGGTAGACATCAAGCCTGGGCAGGTAAAAATCCGGCGTATACTGGCGGTGATCAGCCGTGGCCAGGTCGACAGGATAGGGTCGCTCGTATTCGTACTCGATGCCATTCAAGTATAGATAATTTGAAATTTCACATTCTTCATAGCTTTTACACAGATTCCCCCGAAGGGTGCGCAACTCGTTTGTCTTGACATACTGGTAGTATTCGCCAAGTTCCTTGAAGTCAAAAGGATTTTTATATGGAGCGAAAAATTCCTGAAAATACTCCAGGACAAGCAAACGATGCTTCTCGTCTTCGACCAAACTCCCGATACAGTCCTGAATCCATTGACGCAATTTCAATTCATCATCAGACAGCACGCTCACGGAAGGCTTTCGACCTTCAACCTTGGTGATGATCGACAGCCCAAGGCTGTGAAATGTACTGGCCGTAACATCGACGCCAAGTCTCTCCCGAATACGGTCAGACATCTGCCTGGCCGCATTTGCATTGTATGCCAGCAAGAGGATGGTTCCGGGAGTCACGAGATTCTTCTTCAGCAAATACCCGGTCTTTGCGAGTATCACACTGGTCTTTCCCGCGCCCGCACCGGCGACCACGAGTGTGTTGTCATCATGAATGACAACGGCACGTCGCTGCAATTGTGTCAGCGGATTCTTTTCTACAGTATCAAAGAATCCTGAATACCGCTCGAGTTCTGCATTGATAAAGTGTTCATTGGCGTTTGCGCACAGGGTCTCATGATGCAGACGAAAATCCTGCAGGCTTTGCATCATTGTTGCCACATCATGGGTCATGCCAGGGATCTCGTCCTCGGCATCAAGCCAGTGCCGGATGGGGACCAGCCCTACCAACGCCTGTTCTTTCATACTCTGGGAGATGTACAATGTTCCCGCCAAGAGGGTCTGGATAGAAGCGAAAACAGCCTTGATTTCCGGAATAGCCGCAGCAAAGGCAGATGCCTGAGCTTGATAGCTGCGCATTGCCTCAGTGATCATTCCATGGATTTTCAAAGCTTTTGATTTTGTAATCCCGCCAAGGGCATACTCATTCCCGGTATTCATCACAAGGACGAGCTGGGCCCAAGGCCAGCCGTGTACCCTATCAACATGCTTCAGATCACGAAAGGAGAGACGTTGAGTTTCACCACCGCGGGTTATCACCAACACCGCCGGGGATATTGAGACAGAGGTCCATCGACATGGGACTCGTCCCCAAACGCGTGCCCAGAAAGACGGGGAAAACCGGGCGATGATTTTGGAAGATGTTTTGCACTCTGCCAACATAGCCCTCCATCAAGCGCTTCTTCTTCCGCTCCACATCGGCCAGTATACCCCTTGGATGTATTGGCCAGCAATACTTGTTATTGCAAAACCATCATTCCCCGCGGGAGGAGTGTGAAGCAAGATAATTGTACTTTGAATGAAGAGGACTCGATATGTATTCCGATCACTCTTCGGTGGCATCCTCCATATATTCAGCAATCAAGTCATAGAATTGCTTGAATTCTGCATTATTTGTTTTATACGTCTCGTCATCAACAATCCGGTTCCTTCGCAGTGTCTGGAAACGCACGTCTCTTCCTGAATTCCAAAAAAACATCCGGACAATTTTTCTGCCCATGGTGACTGTAAAGTACCCGGTCGGAACTCCATGGTGGTACGTCGCATCAATGAGCATCCTTCCCCGCACCACGACAGAACCGTGCAGTTTTCCTGCTTGATACGAAAGTCTTTTTATAACCGAGCCATTCCTTCCATAGTGAATACCCGGACCATGCAGTTCTCCGGACTTGTAGGCATGCTGGGTCCAGACTTTTCCGTCATCATAATACGTTTTGGCAATCCCGTGCTTTTTGCCGTTGGCATAGTGCT
>DAIREN010000256.1:0-2811 GCA_036795535.1 Spirochaetota bacterium | reverse complement strand
CGCAGCGCTCTCCCGCTTTCGGTCAGTGAGGGCTTCAATCCCAAGCCGCGGCTTTCCCTTGTCGCTCCGGCCATGCTGGGGATGGCAACGACCAATGACATCCTCGAGATCGAACTCGCAGCCCGTCTGCCCGAGGCGGATATTGTTGCAGCGCTTGCAGGCGTTGTCCCCGCAGGCCTTCAGATCCGCGAGGCCCGCCATTTGGACACGATCCACTCCAAACTCGTCTCGCGGATTGTCGCCCATCACTACCGGTGTGACAAGCCGGTACCGGGGCAGACAGCGTCAGGCGATGACGGCTTTGTGTACCGGGTGGACTCGGGCACAAAGCTCAAGGATGCCCTGCAGGCCCACTGGGGCTGTGACATCCTCGACCTTTTGGCCAGCGACCTGGTGCGCGACGGCTTGTTTGTCGAGCAGGCTGGAGAGCTGGTGGATGCGTTTGGGGTGTGAGGGGGGTGTTTTACCTCGCAAAAGTACTGGCACGCGCAGGTCGCTGAGAAAGACACAACAAAATAACCGCGAATGAACACGAATGAACGCAAAAACGGATTCGCGTGTATTCGCGTTGATTGGCGGATGAGAAAGGTTTTTGTCATTCATCGCTATCATCAGGGTCATCATCAATATCCGCTTCGGTTTTGACGGTAAGATCCATCGGACGCACCAGTTTTTCGATAAAGGCCCGTTCGCTGGCTGTGATCTTGTATTTTTTGTAGAGTTCTTCGTCGGTCCAGTGTTTTGTCCAGTCCTGGACAGGAACAAAGGTATAGACTTTGCGGGTTGTATCCTGTGATGGCTTGTGTAAAAGGATAAGAAAGCGTGTAAGCCTGCAAGAAAGATATGATAGTACACTCTCTGCTTCTGTTTTTGAATGTAATGGCCCGATACAGATATAGGTTTCTGATGAGATTGATCCAGGTTCACCGATAAATGGTGTACTGAGAATCCGATGAGGATATGTGTCCTTATTGCCAGTGCCGGGAGCCGCTCGACCTACATACACTTTCCATGCGTCGATAAGATGGCTACCTGTTGTTACTGAATATCTTGGATAATATGCCGTGCCACCATTTTGATACACTAAAACATCATCAGCAAATTTCTGCGGCTTTCCTTTGAATGTAGTTTCCAGGCCAAATGGCTTACGTGAGCTGACAAGCTGATCAAAGCATTTCTGTGCCGGCAAAGACAATTCTTTACTCTTTCCAGTTTCGATAGATATTACCTTCTTCAATATTGAGAGGCCTTCATTAAAGCGTATAAAAATGTCCACACCCTTTTCGATAAGTTGACGTTCAGTAGTTGATACTGGCCAGTCTTTGAAATGGGTGCTCACTCGACAACGTCCCGGATTATCACGGTCCCATAAAAAATAGCAGATGCCGCCTTTGAGTCCTACGCCGGGGAAGACATCGGAAGCGCTGAGATAGTCATGGATAGTACGAATTCGGGTATCTGAGAGCATTGACTCTCTGAATTCATCGAGGCCTTTACCGCCTGCGAACCAGCGGGCGGGGATGACCATTGTCAAAAATCGTGGTTCGAGGGCTTTGGCCTGTTCTACAAAGTGATGATAGATCGGTGCAGCACTTTTTCCAAAACCGTCATCGCTTAACTGATAGGGTGGGTTGCCGATGATGACGTCGAATTGCATGGTGCCTCCAAAGATTTGGGAAATGCGTGAGTGGATGTCGTCGGTGTGGATAAAGGCGTAGGCGTGGGACTCGAAGTCGACGCCGCGGTCGAGGGTTTTTTCGCTGGCGCCGCAAAAGCGGCAACGGCCATTGTGCCATGTGTGCTCGGTGCGGTCGAACCAGATGTTGCCGGATTGGGTGGTAAAGGATCTGGCGATGGAGTGGGGGCCCATGGCGTCTTTGGAGCAGTAGAGACTGCGGCGGGCGAGCATGGCGGTGAGGCGGGTGATGCCGATACCGAAGACCTGCCTGGTGAGAATATGATCGACACGTTTTTGGAGATTGGGGATTTTTTTGGCCAGACCGCTGACAAGGCGACGGGTGATCTCGCGCAAAAAGACACCGGACTTGGTACAGGGGTCCAAAAAGCGGACCGTGCTGTCCTGCCAGAGATCGGCACCATTATTGGCCGCAGCCCAGGCTTCGGCCAGAGTATCGAGCATGCGGTTGGCAAACTCGGGAGGCGTAAAGACCTCATCGTTTGAAAGATTGGCGATGCAGGTCAGGATATCAGGATTCCGCCCGCGAAGGGTAAAGCCGGCTTTTTGGCTCATGGTTGCACCTTGTTCACGCGGAGGCGCGGAGACGCGGAGGGTGAAAGTCGATTGACGATCCGCTGGACACCTTCTTTGAAGGTACCCGAACCAAAATTGACAAGCAGACCCACATGAAGATTCAGCAATCTGAGATACGTCAATACCTGTTTGGCGTGGACAGGGGCGATTTTTTCGACAGACTTGAGTTCGACGACAACACATCCTTCCACGAGCAGGTCAGTACGAAAACCTTCGTCAAAGTGCATGCCATCATAATCAAAATTAACCAGTTTTTGTCGCTCGACCTTCAAACCTCTTTTTTCGAGCGAACGAGCCAAAACCGCCTCATACACCGATTCCAACAATCCCGGCCCCAAGTCCCTGTGAATCATGAATGCAGAATCAACAATGGCCTCGGTTATATCATCCAACTCTTTCATAGCGACCTCTATTTTTTGCCTTTCTCCGCGACCCCGCGCCTCCGCGTGAGAATTCTTTCACCCTGAATTTTTTTTAGTCATCACCGTGTGCCCAGTGCCGCCAGTTCTGCCATCGAGAGCGGAGCCCAGGTCTTTTCC
>DAIREN010000255.1:0-2858 GCA_036795535.1 Spirochaetota bacterium | reverse complement strand
TAGACAAACACGACCCACTCGGCCATCCGGGGTTCACACTTTTCCCACTTAGGGATGCACGGGAGGTTCCGCAAGGGGCCTCTTTTTTTATCTGAACGCGAGGCTTCACAGGAGACTGCCACACGCTCCATTCTGTTGCCAGATCATTTTCATGATGCAGTTGACTGCATCATGAAAATGGAGCATACTCTGTGTATGTGGACGGTAAGGCACACTGACGAGTTTCAGGCATGGTTTGACGGATTGGATGAAAAGAAGCGGATACGAGTCCTTGCTAAAACGTATGTGCTGAAACTGAATGGGCCAAAGCTGGGGCGACCGACAGTTGATACCGTCAAGGGAAGTTCGATCAAAAACATGAAGGAAATGCGGTTCGTCGAATCCGGCTCAATAATCCGCATTCTCTTTTATTTTGATGAAGCCCGGTCAGCCCTGCTCTTGATCGGGGGCGACAAGCGAGGCAAGAACCAGCAGGACTTTTATACGGCCCTGATCGAACAGGCGGAAAAAATCGTGGAAAGGTATAAACATGGCAATTCATGAGAACACGCTTGAGTATATGGAATCAAAACTGACCCCGGAAGCGATTGCTGAAGCACGACGGCAGGCTTTGGCAGAATCATTTCGTATCAAGTTGATCGAGTTGCGAAGACAAGCAGACAAGACGCAAAGGGATTTTTCCGCCTTCAGTCAAACCTCTGTTGCCAGGCTTGAAAAACGGCGGGACTGGAAGCTGTCTACTCTGTTGGAATTTGCAGACGATCTGGACATGTCAATTGAAATCAGGGCCAAGCCTCGGCATGAAGGGAAAATGATTACTTTGTTGAAATCATAGGTCTTCCTGTAGGGTATTTTTTCCGTCTGTCAATAGATTATGCTGCTTATAGATAAGCACAACACGCTCAAATTTCAGGGGTTCAATGTGTATCAACTTAGGGATGCACGGGAGGTTCCGCAAGGGACCTCTTTTTTTTGTGGTGCACCCGGCACCCCGACAGGGGCAGAGATGGGGCGCACACTCTTGGAGGTGAAAGTCCTCTCTGCACCCGATACCCTGGCGGGCACAGGCAGGGGGAAGCAGTAGCCGAACGGCAAGGGTGTCCACCGCGAGGTGGAATCTGAAGGCAAAGCGCGGGTCTGACGAACAGAAATCGCATGAGGCGGACGCACCGGGTGAGATGGCACATATCATCAAAGCCCAATACCTGTACAGAAGGTGCGGACGTAGATGCGGCGGACATACGCGTGAAGGAGTGTGCGCATTACCCGGGGAGATCTGGTTGTTTGCCGAAAGAAGGCTATGTTCGCCGAGAGACGAACAGATGAGCGACCAGAAGTCAGCAGAGGCCATAGTAACGCAGAATATCGACCATGCGCGAAGGGCCAAATCTTGAAGAAGGCGATTCGCCTGGACTCTCACGAGTTCCGATTACCACAGAAGAGGAGAAACCTGCGACTGCCAGAACAAACAGGGACGGAATCCCGAAAGGCCGGCAACGTGTGGAGGAACAAGTGGCGATGACGGAAACGATGAACCCCGAAACGACAACATTGATCGAACGTCTGGTCGAACGCGAGAACATGAACAGAGCCTATAAACGGGTGAAGGCCAACAAGGGATCTGCGGGCGTCGATGGAATGACCGTAGACGAACTGAAGGGCTGGGTACACGCGAACTGGGTCAGAGTCAAAGGAGAACTCTTGGTCGGCAGGTACCGACCGCAGGCGGTGCGCGGAGTGTTGAGATTCCCAAGGCCAGTGGTGGGAAACGACAACTGGGCATACCGACGGTCATGGATCGGCTGATACAGCAGGCACTGCATCAGGTCTTGAGCCCGATATTCGAACCAGGGTTTTCGGAACACAGCTACGGGTTTCGTCCGGGCAAAAGCGCGCACGACGCTATCCGGGCAGCGAGGGAGTACCAGCTGGACGGGAAACGATGGGTTGTGGATATCGATCTGGCGAAATTCTTTGATGAAGTGAATCATGATATTCTGATGGCCCGAATCGCCGAAAAGGTGCAGGACAAGAACGTCCTGCGTCTCATCCGGCGATATCTGCAAGCAGGTATCCTGAAGGACGGTGTGGTATGGAATCGGGAGAAGGGAACACCACAAGGCGGTAACCTCTCGCCATTGCTTTCCAACATCATGCTGGACGCACTGGACAAGGAACTGGAGAAACGCGGTCTGACATTCTGCCGGTACGCCGATGACTGCAATATTTATGTCAGGAGCGAACGGGCAGGCCAGAGGGTCATGGCATCGATTACGAAGTTCATCGAAGGGCGGCTCAAGCTCAAGGTGAACACCGAAAAGAGCGCTGTGGCCAGACCGTGGCAGAGGAAGTTCCTTGGGTACACATTTACGAACGAACGGAATGTGCGGCTGAATATATCCAAGGCCGCAGTCGACCGGTTCAAGCAAAGAATCCGGGATATTCTGCGGGCAGGACGCGGTAGAAACCTCGGACGACTGGCTGCCGAAGAACTTACCCCGTTTATTCGTGGATGGATTCAGTACTACTCATGCGTCGAAACGAAGCAATTCGCGGAAACGCTGGACGGATGGGTGCGCAGGAAACTGCACTGCACCCTCTGGCGGCAATGGAAACGGCCATGGACGAGAAAGTGCCGGTTGCAGGCGAGAGGGATTCCGGAAATGACGGCAATCCGCTCGGTATTCAACCAGCGCGGTCCGTGGTGGAACTCCGGCGCTCAGCACATGAGCTTGGCTTTTCCCAAGAAATTCTTTGACGGACTTGGTCTTGTTTCAATGCTCGATATTCTTTGTCGGAGTAGGTAGTATTCAGGAAACCGCCGTATACGGAACCGTACGTACGGTGGTGTGAGAGGA
>DAIREN010000254.1:0-2870 GCA_036795535.1 Spirochaetota bacterium | reverse complement strand
ATGCAGACGGTCTATTCACCGCTCTTTACCATGGGGCTTTCGGCTACCTACGCCATTCCCTGGATTCCGTTTTTCTCCGATGGCGCCTGGGGGATGATCAACAAGGGCCATGAACTCCTGCTCAAGGATCTTGAGCAGGCCCGAAACAAGCTCGGCAAGATCCAGCAGGATGTGACGGCCTCGGTTTCCAAGGCGTTCTGGCAGCTCAAACTGGCGGAACTGGTCTACGATCTGACCAGCTCCAATAATGGGCGCCTTGTGGCCTACCTTGATGTGGCCCGGCGGAATTTCAACGAGGGGCGTGTCTCCAAGTACGAACTCCTCCGTGCCCAGGTCCAGCTTGCCAACAACCAACCGGAACTCCTCAGGGCCGAAAACAACGTCCGGTTGGCACGCGTCGCCCTGTTGCAGCAGCTCTCCCTCGATCTCGGAACACGGGTGGAGATTCGCGGACGGATGGAGACGGCCTTTGTCACGGTCGATGAGCAGCAGGCCCTGGCGGCAGCCATGACCAACCGGAGCGAACTCAAGGATACGGATCTGGCCCTCGAGGTGGCCCGTCTCCAGCAGGATTTGGCCGAGTACGGCACCCGCCCGCAGTTGGCCGCTTTTGCCAATTACAACTGGGAACTCAAGAAGACGGGTGGTCTCTTCAGCCAGAACGAACGGACGATCGAGGGGAACTGGAATGCCGGGCTCCAGCTCTCGATTCCGATCTCCGAACTCCTCAACCCCGAGTCCAAGTCCTGGAACGGGTCGGCCCAGCACGGGCATTCCATCAAAAAGGCCGAGTTGTTGCGGAGCAATGTCGAGTCCCTGATCCAGCTTGAGGTCAAGCAAAACTTCCTCCGGCTCGAAGAAAACCGCAAGACGATTGCCAGCCAGAAGGTAGCGGTCGAACTCTCGACCGAGGGACTGCGAACTGCCCGTATTGCCTACAACGAAGGCCAGATCGGAAACGTGCAGTTGATGGATGCCGAGCTGGACTATCAAAAGGCCCAGCTTATGGAATATCAGGCCTGGTTCGGGTATATCTCGGCAAAAATCGATCTCTACAAGGCAATGGGTATTTTGACGGCGACACTGCAGTAAACAAAGCGCAGTATGATGAAAGGATAAGGAGAGGTATCATGAAGCTCAAGTTCCGCTTGACCAAAAAACAGTTGGTGATTGCCGGCGTGGGGCTTTTGGTCGCCCTGATCGCCTTCAGTCGGGCGAAAAAAGACACAGGTGCGGATACCGGGCCCCAGTTGGTTCCCGTTGTCATCGAGGATGTGACCAATACTGTTGTTGTCCAGCGGTTGCTGATCAACGGGGAGATCAAGGGCCTCAATCAGGCCGATGTCTACCCGGATGTTCCTGGCAAGATCCTCGAACTCTACGTCTCCGAGGGGCAGTATGTCGGGGCCGGGCAGATCGTCGCGACAATCGACAGGAATCAGGTCGGGATGATTTTCATGCCGGCCACGGTCCGGGCCCCGATTTCTGGTATTGTTGGCAAGATCTATGTCGAGAAGGGACGTACAATCGCTCCCAGCGTGCCGGTGATGTTGATAGCCGACACCCGGATTGTGGAAGGGGTCCTGAATGTGCCCGAAAAGGACATCGGACTCTACAAGATTGGGCAAGAAGCCGAGATCCGTATCGAGAGTCAGCCCGGGATGGTTTTTAAGGGCTATGTCTCGCGCATCACGTCGCTGATCGATCCCCTGACACGCACTCTCGAGGTCCGTTTGACACTGGTCAATACCGACAACAAGCTGATTCCCGGCAACTATGCCGATTTTGCCATCAAGGTCAAGGAGATTCCCAATCAGGTGGTTGTGCCCTTTGATGCGGTCATCGACATGATCGAGCGCAAGGAAGTCTATGTTGTCGAAAATGCGGAGTCCCCCCATGGCGGCGCGGCCGTCAAGGACAACCCGGGGACGCCAAAGACGGTACCCCTTGGATCCGGCAAATATCTCGTCGCCCGGCAGCGGCAGATCGTGACCGGGATCCGGGACGGGGGCATGATCCAGATTGTCGAGGGGCTCAAGCCGGGAGAACGTGTCATCTCTCTCGGGAAGGAAAATGTCATTGACGGAACCCTTGTCCGGCCAGTCAAGCTGGCCACACGGGCAGCGGCACAGACCACAGGGACGACAAATGCGGCAACCAATGCCGCGGCCGGTCAGAGGTAAGCGCCCATGAAGCTGATTGACACATCCATCAAGAGACCTGTTTTTACGGTGATGATCTATGTTGCGATCCTCATCCTCGGGTTTACCGGTCTTTCAAAACTCTCCATCGATTTTTTGCCGGAGATCGAGTTTCCGGCTATCGTTATCCTGACACAGCAACCCGGTGTCGGTCCGCAGGAGATCGAGTCTTCCATCACCCGTGTCATCGAGGGGGCCGTGGCCTCCGCCGAGGGAATTGACCGTTTGACCGCTGTTTCCAGGGAAAGCCTCTCGGCTGTCACGGTCCTGTTCAAGTGGGGCAAAAACCTGGATGCGGCGGTAGCGGATCTGCGGGACAAGATCGACCTTGTGATCGATCGTCTTCCCGATGACGCTTCAAAGCCGACGCTCTTCCGTATCAGTACATCCAATATTCCGATCATGTTTCTCGGCCTTGTCGGAGACAAACCGCTTCCCTTCCTCTTCGAGCTGGCAGACCAGAAACTCAAGGACCAGATCGTCCAGGTTCCCGGTATTGCCACGGTCAACATCGAGGGACAGCGCAAGCGCGAAGTCCAGGTTGTTCTCAACCGGAACAGGCTGGATGCCTACGGGTTGACGCCGGACCAGATCATCAATGTTCTCCGGGCCGAGAACATCAATGCTTCGGGCGGGACCATCAAGAGCGGGTATAGCCAGTTTACCATC
>DAIREN010000253.1:0-2873 GCA_036795535.1 Spirochaetota bacterium | reverse complement strand
CTTTTCCGGCGCAGTCCGGCGGTATCAATCACACGGAAGGTGCGTTCTCCAAAGGTGAACCAGTCATCGATCGAGTCGCGGGTGGTCCCGGCGATCGGACTGACGATGGCCCGCTCCTTCTGGAGCAGGGCGTTGACAAGAGAAGATTTGCCGACGTTGGGGCGCCCGATCAGGACAAAGGAGAGATCCTCCTTGAGACCCTGTGCCGCTTCGAGTTTGACGGCTTCCTCCAGAATCCCGGCCATCTTGAGTTTCAGCTCATCATTGCCGGTCCCATGGTTGGCAGAGATTCCGATGATGTGCTCGAATCCGAGTTCGTAGACTTCGGGTGGAAGAACGCCGTCACGGGTCCGGTCCATCTTGTTGGCAACCACGAGGACCGGTTTGCTGATCCGGCGGACCATTTCGGCAAAATCGTGGTCCAGGCCGCTGATGGCGGTTGCATCGACGAGAAAGATGACCAGGTCCGCCGTCTGGATAGCCAATTGGGCCTGTCGCTCGATGTCGCCGGAGAAATCGTCAGGATCGTCGGGAAAGAGCCCCCCCGTGTCTATAAGGAGGGCTTCAAGCCCTTCACGGACCAGGATCCGGGTCGCTTTGCGGTCGCGGGTCACACCCGCTTTCGGATGGATGACAGCATCCCTGCGACCGGAGAGCCGGTTGAACAGGGTGGATTTGCCCGTGTTGGGGCGGCCAAGAATGACGATTTCGGGAATGCGCATGCCTTTAATGGTACTCAGGAGCCTTGCCCTGAGTCAATCCGTCCGGGGAAGCGGGATGGGCATGGGCGTGATCGGGTCAATTCCCACGTGGCCAGGTTTTTCATCTGTGGTATGAACAGAAGGGTGAATGCGGGGTACTCCAGGAGACTCGAGGGTCCGCAAAGATGTGGCTCCACACCCCGGATTCGGTGTACTATCAGAGCAGCGAACGGGCAATCCGGCATCAAACACGACATGGAGCAAAAAAACATGATTTCTGCGGAGATACAGCGAGCAATCGAAGCATGGCAGACCCCCCCTTTTGACGAGGGGACGAGGCGTGAAATCACCAACCTTGTGGATGCCGGAAACGAACAGGAACTCCACGACCGGTTCCATACCCGGCTGGCCTTCGGCACGGGAGGACTGAGGGGGATCATGGGTGCCGGAACAAACCGGATGAACCGGCATACACTGGCGGCGGCAACCCGGGGACTGGCTGACTACCTCAAGGAGAGCGTTTCATCCGCACAGGATGCCGGTGTCGTGATCGGGTACGATACGAGACAGAACTCCCGGTTCTTTGCCGAGACAACCGCGGCGATTCTGGCCGGCGATGGATTCCGCACCTTTCTCTTTCCGACGCTCTGTCCGGTCCCGATGCTCGCCGCCTCGATCCGTCTTCTGGGCTGTGCAGCCGGCGTGATGATCACGGCCAGCCACAATCCCCCAAAGTACAACGGATATAAAGTCTTCTGGTCTGACTCGAGCCAGGTTGTCCCCCCACACGATACCGGCATCATTACTCGGGTCAACGCCATCGAGCCGGGGAGCATCACCTGGCCGGATTTCGGGCAGCTCTTGTCCAGCGGGAAGATCATGGATGTGCCACAATCGGTCATCGACGAGTATTACAGCCTGGTCCTTGCCTGTCGCCAGTATCCCGGACAGATCACGGAGGCTTGCCAACAGCTCAGGATTGTCTATTCCCCGTTGCATGGTGCCGGCAATCTTCCCGTCCGGCATATCCTCTCCCGGGCCGGGTTCAGCGTGGTCTCCGTTGTTGCCAGTCAGGAACAGCCGGACGGAACCTTCCCGACGGTCACCCGCCCCAATCCCGAAGAGGAAGCGGCCATGCGGCTCGCCGTCCTCCAAGCCGTTGAAGAGAATGCCGATCTGGTCCTGGCAACCGATCCGGATTCCGACCGGGTTGGCGTGGCTGTCCGTGATGCGACGGGCAAATTCATCCTCCTTGACGGAAACCAGACCGGGGCCATCCTGGCCCGGCATGTCTTCCGGGGTCTGGCCCGGGGGAGCACCACAAAGCAGGCGGCCTGCATTTCCACCGTGGTCTCCAGTGAACTGGTCCGTGTCATGGCCGAGTCTGCCGGGATCGAATACCATTCCACCCTGACCGGATTTAAGAATATCGGATCGGTGATGCGCATGCTTGCCGAGGAGCGTCAGGAATGCGAGTTCGTTTTCGGGTTCGAAGAATCCTTCGGGTATCTTTTCAGGGATTATATTCGGGACAAGGATGCCGTTGTCGCCTGTCTGATGACCGCGGAGGCGGCCGCTTTCGCCCGGAGCCGTGGGGAGAGTCTTTGGGATGTCCTTATCGGAATCTGGCAAGAGCATGGCGTTTTTCGTGAAAAGCTCTTTTCATTCGAACAGGAGGGGCTTGCTGGCGCAGAACGTATCGAACGGATCATGACGCTCTTCCGTTCGCCGGAATCGATCAGCCTCTTCTCCGGTCTGGGCGGTGCCACACTCCTCGACATCCGCGAGCGGACCCTGCTGGATCTGGCCACAGGCAAGCGGCATCCCGATACGCGCTATCCGGTCTCCAATGTTCTCGTGGTGTCGCTACCCAACAACGGCAAGATTGCCGTCCGTCCGTCCGGGACGGAACCGAAAATCAAGTTCTACATATCCCTCTCGGAGTCCTGTCGCGAGGGCAGCCGTCAGGAGGATGTTCTTGCGGTGTACGACAGACTCGGGACCTCGATCGACGGACTCTTCGCACATCTCGAAAAGGTGATGGAACAGGCATGAAACGCAGGGGGCCGTTCACAGCACTGATCATGGCAATGGTTTTTTTCTGGGGAACAACCTCAGGCCCGGGGATGGATGATAGTGTCCTGCGGGCCGGTCCCTGCCAGGTGGAAGTGA
>DAIREN010000252.1:0-2910 GCA_036795535.1 Spirochaetota bacterium | reverse complement strand
GGTCCAGACCACGTTTTTGTAGCGCACAGCCTTTATCACCACGACAGGCTCATTGGCCGCCAGCTCCTTGACAGGCTGTGCGACACGTTCGGGACGGGCCCAGGCCTTGCAGGGCCTGATGGTTTTCATCTGGCCTGCCAAGGTAGACTGCACGACAACTGGTTCGATCCCGGGTCCAACCTCACCCCTGAAAAACGGCCAGGCCTCCCATGCCTTTCCATTGACCACGCAAAAACCGGCCTCCCCCCCGTCCGAAGGGCGCACTTCAAACTTCCCGCCCTGTGCTGTGCAGTACTCCGCCGCCGGATTGGCAAGTCCGACACCGGCAACAGAATCCTTGTCCCGTGAAGCAGAAGAGGAGCAGCCAGCAACCACGAACAAAACAGCACTGCACACAACCAGTCTTTTCATACGTTCATTCCTTTTCCTCAGGCTGTCAATGACAGCGTCGTTGCAAATCTTTAGACAAACAGTAATTCTATTGCTGCGTAAAATCAAGTCGATACGAGAGATCCCGCACGCTTCCGTCATTCATGTGGACTTTGGCCCGCAGGACAAAGGTCCCCCAGCCAGTCGCCGAAAAGGGGAAGCCGTACCCCGCGCCGCTGGTAACGGCGTGCACATTGTTGCGGAATGAGGGATGGAGGTAGTAGACTACCTTCTCGACCCTGGACAGGTCCGAAGCCGGGCCATCGATAAAGGCAGTCCAGCTATACCATGTCCTCCCGTCATCATCCTCTCGGTAGGGGACTGCCGTGTTCTTGAGAACCAGACTTTGCTGGATCCTGTCTTTGAAGACGAGCCGGGTTTGGAGCTCCCGGGTTGTTCCGTCCTTGAAGCGGACGGTGGCTCTGACAACGAACGTCTCCCACCCCCTGGCACTATAGCTGAACCCATTAGCGGCCGTCCCTCGTACAACCGGATCCGGATCGGGGTAGGTTGAGACAAGATGATAGGTCACATCCTGAATATCTTCCAGATCATTGAGACTCCCACGGATTTTCAGCCACCAGTTCCAGTACTCCTTGCGTCCGATTTTTCCATAGTACTTGTCTGTCTGCTCAAGCACCAGGGCCCCTCTGGTTGCCGCTGCAAGATTCCAGGTAAAACTCTTTGTCGCACTCGTCCCGTCCCTGAAGCTGACCACGGCCTGGATTACATGGGTGCCCGTGCCGCGCAGACGGCCCACGATTTCGAAATTCTCCTCTGCCGATGTCTTGACAGTCCCGTCAGCCGCAATAAACCCGTCCGGGACCTGCCATGAGACCTGCCGGATCGTGTCCAGGGTGGCACTGTCGGCCTTGATATGGGCCCGCAGGTTCCAGGCCGGCACGCCAGCCGACAGTCCACCGGAAACCGAGCGCCCGATGACCTCGAAATCCCTGTTCCCCGGCTGCACCACGTCCGTCGAACGGTCGTCAATCATCACGTAGGCGCATTCCATAAAATTGCGTTCCTGTGAATCGTAGGCGATGGTTCCGATCACATCATAGCCGATCCAGGCATAGCCTTCCTTGCCCCAGGCGGTTCCCCATGAATTGAGAAAGAGCAGGGCCCCGCGGATGTCGTCATAGCCAAGAATCACCATCGCATGCCGGCCGTGGGCATTGAGCGGATCACGCGTGGCTCTGGAGCGGATGGCCTGATTGTAGATGTCAAACCGCCCACTCATGAACTCCTTGTCGGTCACGATCCCGACAACAACCGGGTGACCCTGGGCCAGCGCCTGCTTGATCGCCACCAGCGAACGAACCGAATAGTACTCGCGGTTGCGGTAGCGGGCGGCCTCCTGCAGGGCGGTGGAAGGCGGCGTCTTGCGGTAATCGGTCGTATAGGGCATAGTGGCAAGCGTCGCCCCACCCCGGATCTTGAGCAGGTCCAGAGCGCTGTGAATATAGCCCCCGTTGTTCTGCCCGCCATTGATCTGGTTATAAATCCATGAGGGGGGAGAAGATCCGCGTGGAGGTGACCGGCTCCCAGCGATGCTCGATCGCTTCGATGTATGACTTGGCATACGAAACGGCCCAGCCCACACAGTCATTGATCAGCTGCCTCCCGACCGCCGGGACCTGGCGTTTTCCGTCGGCATCATAGCGCAGATCAATCACCGGACTTGAGGCCCAGGCCATCCGGGGTGGCTGCCATTCGCGGATATGGGCAATCTCGGCAGGGCTGGGGATGAGCGCCCCGGTGATGGGGCTGTTTCCGTACAAAACAACCTGTGCCCCGCTCCCCGAAAGAAACACGCAGGGGAGCGCAAGGCCCAGAACAAGCAGTGCAATCAATATGGACAAGACCGGTTTCATGGAGCACCCTCGCAGACAGACGTACGTTTTTCTGTAAGACACACTCTACAACAAAACGTAACGGGGGTTCAATCCTGCAGATCTCTCATGACATCCCGCTGGTGACTGGCTGGCCGGTTTCATCAGACTGAAGACGCTCCACGAATGCCCTCCCCCAATCCGGCTCACCCCGGTACCCGTCTTGCCCAAGGCAGTCTTGTACCTCCTGCAGGGCGCACCAAAAAAAACGCCCCGGCAGTTTTTGGCCGGAGCGTGTGCATCGGGCATCCACAACGGGATGCCCCCTGCGGTGGATCAATCAGAGGCTTTTCAAGACACCGGTGGCCTCGTTGAATTCCTTGATCATCTCATCCCACTTCTCGGCCTGGGTAAAGAGCTTGTTCCAGATCTCGCGGTCGTACCAGAGCTGTTGGAGATCGGCACTGTCCTTGGCCTGCTGCTCGACCCAGGTGTAATACTTGAGGTTATGGACAGCCTTGCGATCCGCATAAGTCAGGTCCTTCATATTGTCCGTCCCTTGGCCCAAAATGCACTTTTCGTAATCGCGTATGGCCTGGTCACGGTTATACGCGCCCTTTTCCTTTGTCTGCTCCTCAAGGCGGGA
>DAIREN010000251.1:0-3033 GCA_036795535.1 Spirochaetota bacterium | reverse complement strand
ATCCGGCTGATGGAAAGGTTTTCATAAAAGAAAAACTAGCGACGGGCGATCACTCCGAGCAAGCGTTTATCCGTGACCTCGTCGAGTGCGGAGAACATCACGCCGAACCCCTTGGGGAAGCGTCTGTTCCCGGCAGAGTGCCAGGTAACCTGACCTTCGATCGTCAATTCGCCCGAACTGTCCTTGAGGCTGACGGCCACTTCGGTCCCCAATGCGGGAGGATTGTCCGAAGCGATGAAGCACCCGGCCGTGGAGATGTCGACGGTATTGGACCGCACGGACGCTTGCTCCCCTGCCTTCTTCCATGCCACCGGAAGAGCGCACTTGAAGCGCCGTCCACGGATCTGCCAGTCCGGCCGGTAGAAGGGTGCCCGCAACTCGAGCCGGATGAAGAGGAGCAGGACACAGATGACCACAATATTGCCGATGACTGCCGGAGCGCTGAAACTCTCGGGACGGGACACGTAATTGACAACACTCTGGGCAATCAGGGCGATTCCGTAGACAAAAAACGCGATCAACCCCCATTTCCGCTTGAGCACCAGTCCGACTCCGACGATCGGGGTGACCAGCATGACGAGGACGAACTGGATGAAGTAGGCGTCGCCGGCATAACGCAAGACGGCCCCGACGTCGGTGAACGACACGCCCG
This sequence comes from Spirochaetota bacterium, assembly GCA_036795535.1. Classification (GTDB taxonomy): domain Bacteria; phylum Spirochaetota; class JAGLSM01; order JAGLSM01; family JAKPMW01; genus JAKPMW01. Next base: position 2,381 of record DAIREN010000251.1, on the reverse strand, counting down.
GCCCGGTCTTGCTGGCGTAGTAGACGTAGTACAGAATGGGAGAAACGATGTACAGAGCACCCAAAATCGAAATGATCAGGGGAATGCGGTTTTGCAGACGATGCAACATGGCGGGAACCTCCGATGGTTGACTCTCCCCGTACAGTACCAGTCAATCGGCTCCTCCGCAAGACAAATCATGAATTCGGCATCAGTCGCCGCATCCGTTCTCCCGGCCGGAACACAGCGTGCATTGGCAGGCAACTCGCATCCGCCGCGTCCTTGACCCGGCCGGATTCCGGGTGTAGACTGGTATCTTCGAGTCTCTTTTACCGTCTGCAACAAGGAGTCACCCATGCCCCAATCCTTCTCGCCTTCCCCCTTCACCTGGTTCGAAAACCCCCTTTCCGGCGGTTGCGATACCCTCGACGTTGCCCGTGAACTTTACCCCGAGGGCAGCGACCGGCTCCCCTGGGATTTCCATCGCCATCTCCCGGGCTATCGGATGAGTCCCCTGATCGGCCTGCACAACCTGGCCACCATGCTCGGTCTGGGCGGAATCTGGGTCAAGGACGAGTCGGTCCGGATGAACCTCGGGTCCTTCAAGGTCCTCGGTGGCTCCTACGCCATCTACCGCTTCATCAAAAAGCACCTCGGCCTTGAAAACCGCGAATTCACGTTTGAGGAACTGACATCCGCCGCCATGAAGGCCCGCTACGGGAACCTTGTCTTTGCGACGGCCACGGACGGGAACCATGGCCGCGGTGTGGCCTGGGCCGCAACACAACTCGGACTGCGCTCCATCGTCTACGTCCACAAGGGAACCTCGCAGGCCCGGATTGACGCCATCGCCAAAAACGGCGCCGAGACGCGCATTATCGACGGGACCTATGACGACGCGGTCCGCCAGGTCAACCTGGACGCGCAAAAGAACGGCTGGCAGGTCATCTCCGATACCTCATGGGAGGGATACGAAGATATTCCCCGCTGGGTGATGCAGGGCTATTCCACGCTCTTCAACGAAGCCCAACTCCAGCTTTCGGCACAGGGGATCAGCGCACCGACCCATGTCTTCGTCCAGGCCGGTGTCGGCGCCCTGGCGGCCTCGGCCATCGGCTTTTACCACCAGCGCTGCCCGGACAATCCCCCCAAAAGCGTTGTTGTCGAACCGGACAAGGCCGCCTGCCTCTGGCTCTCGGCCCGCGAAGGACAGGGAAAGCCGCTCTCCTTCAAAGGGGAACTAGACACGATCATGGCCGGACTGGCCTGTGGCGACCCCAGCCCGCTGGCCTGGCGCATCCTCTCCCGCTGTACCGATGTTTTTGCGGTCTGTCCCGACTACGTGGCCGCCAAGGGCATGCGGGTCTACGGTGTTCCCCTGGCCGGCGACCCCTTTGTCGTCTCCGGTGAATCCGGTGCGGTCACCCTCGGGTCGATCATGTTCCTGATGGCCATGCCCGAAGCCGCCGGCCTGCGAGAGAAGCTGGGCCTCGACCGCTCCAGCCAGATCCTCCTGATCAACACCGAGGGGAATACCGACCCCGATGACTTCAGGCGCATCGTCTGGGAGGGCGGGGATCCGGTTCCCGAGGAGTTCAAGTTCTACAAGCAGGATCCGTAAGCGGATGCCCTTCATGCCGGTCAGGCCCTGCCTTGACCGGCCTGCACCTGGCCGGGAGACTTGCGCTCCCGCCGGGAAGGCTCCGTCGGGCGGACCAGTACCGGACGCCATTAACCAGAGCTGACCAGAGCAGCCTCGCGCCGCGTTTCGCTTGCGTACCGACCCTGTCCATGCTATACTCCTGTCAGTTGCACTCGCCCCCCGCAACCGGGAGCACAACCAATACACTACCTATTCCAAGGAGAAACCATGAAAGTCCTTCTGGCAGACAAATTTGAAGCCGCAGGCATCGAGAAACTCAAGAGCCTCGGCTGTGACGTCATCTCCGAGCCGGATCTCTCGGCCGAAACGCTTGCTGAAGGTCTCGTCAAGCATGACCCGGACGTCCTGATCGTCCGCTCGACAAAGGTGCAAAAGCCGGCCCTCGAAGCGGCCAAGACACTCAGCCTGATCATCCGGGCTGGCGCCGGGTACGATACGATCGACATCAACACCGCCAGCGCCCGGGGGATCTTCGTGGCCAACTGTCCCGGGAAAAACGCGATCGCCGTCGCCGAGCTGGCCTTCGGCTTCGTCCTTTCCTGCGACCGGCGCATCATGGATGCCACCCGTGACATTCGGGCCGGCAAATGGAAAAAGGGACTGTATTCCAAGGCCCAGGGTCTCTTTGGCCGGACGATGGGTGTGATCGGTCGCGGACAGATCGCCCAGGCCCTGATCGACCGGGCCAAGGGTTTCGGCATGGAGGTCATGGTCTGGAGCCGCTCCCTGAGCGAGGCGG
>DAIREN010000250.1:0-3038 GCA_036795535.1 Spirochaetota bacterium | reverse complement strand
TCGCGTCACACCACCACGGCATCCGCCGTAGGGGTCGGTTTCAAACCGACCCCGACAAAAACACGCCACACAATAATGGGGGCCGTTGTCGCATGCGTGCATATTCGGGTCATTGCGCCACACCACCCCACCGTCGTACATGCATCGTATTCGCAGGGCCGGTTCGCGAATCAACCACGGTATACACAATCCCGGTGTCGATCCCGCAGGGATATTGAACATCAGACCACACCGTAGGCAATTTTTTTTGAAGAAACAGGCGGGGTGGTGTATTTTCAGTGCGGTGCGTGTTTCTGGAGGTTGAAACTGACACCAAAATCAGGTTCGCGCACCATAAAGGAGAAAGTCATGAACGCCATAACCCGCCTTGCCCTTGTCTGTCTTGCCCTGCTCGTGATGCTCCCCATGGGCCTCCCGGCCCAGAGCGGTCCCGGCTGGGAACTGATTCGCCACCCCAACAACATCGACAAGATCCGTGAACAGGTGACCGAGTACGCCAACCAAGGGAAGACCCCGATGGGGTTGTCTGTCGTCGGTGAAAACGTCTACATCCTCTATGTTACCGGCAACAAATTCAAACTCGACCGCTGGGAAATCAACTGGTACGACAGCGTTGACAGCCTGAAAAACGGCATCACCGAGAAAATGGATTCGGGCTTCATGCCGGTTGGCCTCCATTACGACGGTAACCAGTTTTTCATTCTCTTCATCAAAACGGCCTTCAAGGCTACCCATTGGCACATCATGCCCAGCCAGCGAACCCTCAACAGCCTCCAGCAGGCCATCGCCGATCTGACGGCAAACTACTACGTTCCGATGGATCTGGCAGCACATGGAGACCAGTTCTTCACGCTCCTCGTCCGGATACCGACCACAACCATCAAGCAATGGCACATTGTGACCTATCAGGCCAATAACGCCGCCATCACATCCGGCATCAACGCCATGGTCAACCAGGGCTGGAACCCCTGGGGAATGGATTTTGACGGCAATGCCGTCCGTATCCTGTTTGTCAAGAGTTGAACGGGTACTGCCGGGCTACACTGTACTATGATGATGGAGAGACGCGAACCATCACGTCCCTCCATCATCGGATTGAATAACACGCTCGCCCATCCCACCCCTTTCGCGCCGCGTTGCCCGCTGCGCGTGCGCGTTGTGCTTGACATCGTTACGCCTTTAGGGCATGATGCTCATACCGCAGCCCTGCTGCGCCACCCCCCCCCTGACAGGTGATCCCATGCTCAAGCATATCGTACTCTGGAAACTCAAGGATGAAGCGACAGGACACACAAAAAAGGAAAACGCCCTCCGCATCAAAAACCTGCTGGAAGACCTGAACGGACGGATCGACGGATTGATCCGTCTCGAGGTCGGGTTTGACATCGGTGCGGATCCGGCTGCAGTTGATATTGCCCTCTACAGCGAGTTCGTTGACCGGGCTGCCCTCGACAGGTATCAGACACACCCCTTGCACGAAGCCGTCAAGCCGCTCGTGCTGGCCGTCCGCGAATCGCGTACCGTCGTTGACTACGAGGTCAGCTGAACACACCCGGGCTTGTACCCTCTCATTGGATTCGCATCCAGCCAAGCCACAAAGACGTGTGCATCCGCCGGACCAGCGATGCAGGCACGGACCAGTAGCGGACGCCATTTCCCCTTGACAAAATTCATCGCAGCCCCCATACTCAAGTCCATGAGAATCCCCTGCCGCTTCCGCTATCCGCTGCAGAGCCTGCTCATCTCGCTCTCCATGTCCTCCGTTCTCTCACTGGTCTTCACGCTGGTCCATGGACCAGCGGGGCAGGACTTTCTCCCGGCCTGGCTCGAATCCTTTGCCATCGGGATCGCTGTCGGCTTTCCCGTTTCGCGCCTGGTTGTCCCGCGCATCATCCGCTTGTGCGAGCGGCTCAGTCAGTCTTCCGAGAGGGAAGACCTCTGACGGTCCGGCGTGCTATATTTCAGGCGCGGGCAGAAATCTTGTTCCGCACTGGAAGGAAGCATGCGCCCCCTGATCCGTCCCCTGATTCTCGCCGGTCTGTTGACAGCAGGCAGTCTCCATGCCAACCCGGTCTACCGTCTGACACTCTCCCAATCCCCGTGGTCGGCTGCCTGGCAGCGCCATAGCCTTGTCTTTGAGTCCGCCGATGCTTTACATTGCGAGGCGGTCCTGTCTCTTGATCTCGGGATCGGTCCACAGGCCCGAATGCCTTTTGACTGGGAGCGGGTTCATCAGGTCCGGCTGCGGGGTGGTCTGGACCAGGAGAGCGGACACTTCCAGCTCCAGGGTCGCTTCCAGGCCGGCCAGCAGACGCAGACCATCCTGATCGATGCCTATCTGCTCACGACCCACGCCAATGGCCGGGTCATCGTCGGTCGTTACCGCCTCGGGAGCCGGGCCTGGCACGGTCTCTACGGTACACTGGAGTAAACGGCCCGTGACCCGCTATGATCCGGCAACCCGGTGTACGCGCTGCCACGCGCCACGCCCTCTGTGCTACTGTGATCTCCTGCCCCGCATCACCTGCAGGACTGCGGTGACCCTGATCGTCCACCGCAACGAGCTGTTACGGTCGACGGCCACCGCTTCGACAACGCACCTCTGCCTCTCCAACAGCCGGATCCTGCCCTACGGCAGGCCGAACGAGCCGCTTGATCCGGCGAATCTTTTGGCACCCCAAGGTATGCCGCTCTACCTCTTTCCCGACGCGGATGCCGAAATTCTTGATACCGATTGGATAGCCGCCCATCCCGGACCCTGGCATCTCGTCGTGCCTGACGGTTCCTGGGGACAGGCGGTCCGCATGCGGCGCCGGGTGCCCGCCCTGAGCGCGATGCGCGCGGTCTGCCTGGCCGATCCCGGACCCTCACAGTACGAACTGCGGACGGCCCGCGCCCCGGGCCGGCTCTGCACCCTCGAGGCGGTCGCCCACGCCCTGGCCCTGCTTGAGGGTCCGTCCGTCAGGGATGCTCTTCTGGACGCCCTTTCCCTCCAGGTGGTGCGCATGAAGGGTTCACGTCCCCGCTTCAGGCAAAAC
>DAIREN010000249.1:0-3064 GCA_036795535.1 Spirochaetota bacterium | reverse complement strand
ATTCCACACACACGGTCGGAATACAGTAACTTCTGCAATCATCCCCCTAGAAGGACATGATTCGTTCCGACTCGACAACCCACTCTGCCAACTCTGCCATGGTGGATTTTGCTGCACCGTCAAAATACGGGTGGTTTTTATAGATTCCGCAGCGCGCCATACACGTACCACATACCTTGACGGGAACCCCGGCTGCTATCAATTCCCGCAGCATCTTCGAGAGATCCTGATCATACCCGTCTGGCGGCTTGCAGACATCGCGCGCCATGTCAACAGCGTCATTCATCAGGAAAATCCGTACATCCTCGCCGTTTTTTTTCAGTTGGCCAGCAAGACGCAGTCCATTCCAGGTCACATCTGTTGCATCATAGGGAATCCGGTTGAAAACAAGCAAAATTTTCATTCATCTCTCCTTTTTCCGGATGAACACAAGGGCAATACATCCCGTTCAACGGGCTGCAATCACTGCAGTGCTTTTCTATTCATTGCGGTCTGCATCGATTTTTCAAGCTGCCACATGCTGAAAGGCTTTTGCAAGAAGAACACGTTTTCATCAAGTATTCCCTGATGGGCAATAACATTGGCTGTATACCCCGACATGAAAACGCACGCAATCCCCGGGCAAGTCTCTCCAATCAGTCGGGAAAGATCCCGCCCATTCATTCCCGGCATCACAACGTCCGTCAGCAGAACATCAAAGTGACGAGTTTTCTCCGTGACAATTTTCAGGGCTTCCTCAGGGCTCTGCGTGCTGACAACTTCATGGCCAAGCACCCCGAGCATTCGCGTTGTCACCTCGAGATTGATCCGGGAGTCTTCCACCAGGAGCACGCTCCCGACACTGCGGCGCCCGGTATCAAGAGAATCACCCTGCAAGTCCTGCACCGGATCATCCCGATATTCCGGAAGATACATCTTGACCGTTGTTCCCCGACCCGGTTCGCTGTAAATATTGATCTGCCCTTTATTCTGCTTGAGAATGCCGTATACGGTCGCCAGCCCGAGTCCTGTCCCGCGACCCAATTCCTTTGTTGTAAAAAATGGTTCAAAAACCTTCGCCAGAATTTCCCTGTCCATTCCGCATCCATCGTCACTGACCGACAGTTTGACATAGTGCCCCGGCCGGATTCCTTCCAGGAGTTTACAGTACTCTTCATCAAATGAAACGGCTTCCGTTTCGATCGTGATTCTCCCTGTTCATTCGATTGCATCCCGGGCATTGATGCAGAGATTTGCCAGAATCTGGTCGACCTGTGACGGATCGATCTTGACAAAAACATTTCGGTCGGTCGGGATCCATTCCAGATCGATATTCTCTCCGATGATCCGTTTGATCATGGACAGCATGCTGGCAACCGTCTGATTGAGATCCACCACTCTTGGTGCGATTGTCTGCTTTCTCGCAAAAGCCAGCAGCTGGCGCGTCAATTCGGCCGAGTGCTCCGCTGCTTGCATGATACCCTTGATATCGGACCTTAAAGGGTTGTTCTCGTCGATGTCCTGCAACGCCATTTCGGCATGCCCGAGAATCACCCCGAGCATGTTGTTGAAATCATGCGCCACCCCTCCAGCCAATCTGCCGATGGAGTCGAGCTTCTGCACCTGTGCAAGCTGGACCTGAAGACGGGCCTGCTCTTCTTCGGCCATTTTCCTGTCCGTCACATCCTGCTGCATTCCCCGCACGCCGACAGGTTTTCCGTCACGATACTGCACACTGCCGATAGCCCGAACCCAACGCAGATTTCCTTTTGCAGTGACCAGTCTGGATTCAAAATCAAAATTCTCTCCATTCAGAATGGCATCGGCAACCGCCTGCTTGACCCGCCCCCTGTCTTCCTCGTGGTAAAAAAGAAGAGCATCGTCCAGTGATGGCGGCAACTCCCCATCCAGTTCAAAAATCCGATAGATCTCCTCTGTCCATGCAAGGATATTCCCTTCAAGATCGATCTCCCATCCCCCAACCTTCGCAATCCGCGAGGTCTCCCTGAGCCGCTCTTCGTTCTCCCTGAGCGCTTCTTCGGCTTTTTTCCTCGCGGTAATGTTCTCGAACGCGACTCCGACGAGATCCCCGGGAAGCGGGAATGCCTTGACCAGAAAGGCCGCCTCCGGGACCCTCGCATCCTGGTAGACTATACTGTCAAACTCGTCCGCTTTCTGCCTCCTGACAACTTCGGCAAAGCGCTCCGGCATTCCCTGTGCCCTCAACCCGGGGAAATTCTCGTCCAATGTTTTTCCCACAATATCTCCGGGCCAGAGTCCAGTCAGCGGTCCAACAGCGGGGTTCGCATACACCATTCGCAGACTGTGGTCATCCTCAAGATTTTCGAGATGGTAGATGTAGAGTCCGGTCGGAATGTTTTCGACGATCAAGCGCGCCTTGCGCAACTCTTCATCTTCCGATGACAATGCTCCCAGCCTCTTCCGTGCAGCACAGGCTGCCTGTATCCCCGCGTCAATCAATGCTTCGCCACACTCCATCGGCAGGTAGCCGGATTGTCCCGCCGCACCAATCCTGTCCACACAAGGCATCTGCTCCGTTGTCAAGGTAAACAGCAGAGGAACCACGGTCCCCTTCACAAGATGGCTGGCATCGGAAACCCCCTCAAACCCGGGTTCTGTCCCGGGATCGGCCAGAATGACGTCAATCCCTTCAGGGTCAGAAAGACGCTCGTACGCATCATGCTGATTCCTTGCCTGCAGAACGCGATAGCCTCTCCGCACAAGACTGGTTTCCAGCCACTCCGCACACGCGCCATCCATGCCCACCAGCAAAACCGTTCTGCTGACCATGCAACACACCCCCGTCTACGTCACACATCGGGCCCATCACGCATTCCCCGAGAAGAATACCAGTGCTCCAAGTCCAGTACAATTCCCGTATTCTCACCAAACTGCAATCTTTTCAAAAGCCATGGAGCAAAAACCCGTTTTCAGACATAATCTGGTCTACAAGCTCGGCCCGACATTATACAGATTTTCATCTCAGCACGACAAGGCCGAGCTCCCCGTACGAGTTGCATCGCAATTAATGTAACCGAAGGGGGTAGTCCAAAAGGGTCGTTGC
>DAIREN010000248.1:0-3073 GCA_036795535.1 Spirochaetota bacterium | reverse complement strand
CAATTGCCGATTCCGATGAGACCGACTCTGATTTTACCCATTTGAAGCTCCTTGTTACTTCTTTTGTATGATAGATAATGAAAATGTATGAATTCCGTGACGTAGATCCGGCAAGAACCCCGCGTCGCTCGTCTAAATATACATACTTATGGAGAAAAGCGTTGCATAAATACACGATGCAGGATACCCTTTGGTCTTTATACCGCCTACGGTAGCTTTTTCTGAACCCGGACTCACCAGTCCGCTACACTGAAAATCTAACCCTCTCCGGGGCAATTTCAAGAAAATTCTTCATACTTTTCATGTTTTTTGCCCGCAACCCGAAATATAGCACGCACTCCATATTCCATCAGGGATCAGCCACATCGACCGAGCGGCCCCCTGCGCTCCTCTGCCGGGAACTCCCGATCCAGATCGCCAAGCCCGCCAAGAGAGCACCTCCAGATTCCACCAAGGACAGGCCTCTCCCGAAAAACAGGACATCCGCCATCAGAGAAACCGCCGGCTGGGCCAATAAAACCAATCCCGAAACCGAAGCCGTCAGAAGGGGCATGGCGGACGAGATCCAGACCCAGGCCAGCCCCTGACACAAAGCACCATAGAGGAACATCAGAAGGTAGGCCCGGGGTGACGCAAGGAGCAGAGACTCGCCCCCCACCAGGGCAAAGCCGGCCAGCAGGATGGCGCACATCAGTGAAATGGCCCACATTCTCTGTGTGGGGGGCAACCGGGCAGAGCCGGAGGTCCCGAGGGCACGGAGTGTCAAAAGATATCCGCTGTAACAGAACGCGGTTCCCAACCCGAAAAGAACCCCGCTCTGATACTCACCGGTTCCACCGGCCCAACTCCCGGCCGTCAACATATACAGCGCGAGCATGGCCAGCCCGACCGAGACCAGAACGCGTCTGGCGCCCATTTCGCGGAAGACCAACCACCCGACAAGACCGAGAACAACCGCCTGCAGATTCCCCAAGATGGTTGCCAAACCAGGTCCAACTCTGTGGATGCTGGCATGCCAGAGTGTCAGGTCGCAGGCAAACAGAAGCGCCGCACCGAAGAGCAGGGAACCCTCCCGGAGACCGGCGGGTCTCAATCGTCCGCTTTTCAGGACGAGGGGAATCAGGACCAGCCCCCCGAAGAGCATCCGCCAGAAGGCCACGGCCACCGGCCCGGTTCCCGGGTCATCGTCCCGCACCAAGCGGACAAAGACCGCGGACAGTCCGATCAGGAGTCCGCCAGCGGCAAGCCGGACAAGGGGAGAGGCACGCCACCTCCCGCCATCCCTTCCGATTCCTTTTTCATCCATTCGGCACACTTCCTCCCAGGGAGAACCAGTCGTACAATGCCCGCCCCATCCCGCCATTCCGGGGTATGGCGGGCGGCGGGTCGTCCCGGGTAAACCAGCGGACATCCGTCAGTTCCACCCCGTCGGCTCGCGCTTCCCCGCCGCGATACTCGGCTGTAAAAGCGATCATCAAGGAACCCGGGAATGGCCAGTGCTGGCTGGAAAAATACCGAAGTTCGCCGATCTCGACAGCGCTTTCCTCCCGGACCTCCCGGGAGCAGGCCTCCTCAAGACTTTCACCGGGCTCCACAAAACCGGCAAAGGGTGCATAGAGACCATCCGGAAAACCGGCATTATGCCCGAGGAGCAGGCGGTCGCCATCCCTGACCGCGACGATCACAGCCGGAGTGACTCTGGGCCAGGCCTGGTAACCACAGGCCCGACAGGCAAAGACTTGCTCATCCGGGTTCATCTCGAGGGGCGTTCCGCAGACCCCGCAAAACCGGCTGGTGCGACGCCATTCGACCAAATGACGGGCCGTCCCGAGAGCCTGCCAGACTGGCCCATCCCCCGTCAGTGTCAAGCTCTGTCTCAGAGAGAGGAAGACCGGTGCGCCCTCATCCGGGAGGCTGTCAAGCAGCGGAGCGGTTCGATCCCCAGGAGCCTCGCCCGGCGCAGCCTCTCCGAGATCGACGGCGTAGCAGGGGATCCCGTCAAGAGAACCACACGGGAACACGGGGCGTTCCAGACGGGAAAGAAAGGCCGCCCCATCCTCCACGAATGGAAGGCTGCCGTCCTCCTTCATCACGACAGAATCGCCGCGGAAACAGATCCAATACGCGGGCCCGGTCACGCCATTCCGGCAGTCAGGCATTCGCGCCAGAGGTTGAAACGCCATCACATCTCCTCCCGCCCGCTGCATTCCCCTCCGCATCCGGAAAACCGCCTCAAATGGATTATCGTCTCATGGCGCGGAAAGCAGGCGAGCAGCATCCCTGTCAAGATACCAACGGGTCACCCCTGTCCGGGAACGAATCCGTCCGGCCGGCAGATCCTGCGGCGCGCCCCGATCCAGAATCCGGGCCGCAATCCCGGTCTTGTCGGTCCCTGTCAGGCAATAGACGACCTCACGGGCCGCCATGATGGTCTTTGGAGAAAGCGTGATCCGTCCCTGTCCGCTTGCCGGATGGCACACCGCCAGGCATGACTCGTCTGCCTCGAAGGCCGCTTCGTCCCCGGGAAAGACCGAGGCGGTGTGTCCATCCGCGCCGACTCCGAGCAGTACAAGATCGAAGACGGGCTGGCAGCCCCAGGCATCCCGGCACTCCTCCTCGGCCAGGATACGGAGTTCTTCCCGCAGGCCGGCCAAGGCCCGGTCGGGATCCAGCTCACCGTGGATCCGGTGCACCTGTCCTGCCGGAAGAGGATGGCGCACGAGGAAGGTCCGTGCAAAGAGTCCGTAATTGCTCTCGGGATCGTCGGGTGACACCAGACGCTCATCCACCCACCAGACGTGGAGCCGGCAGGACAGAACAACGGGAAGTTGGTCGGCCAGGCATTCGAAGATGATGCCGGGTGTCTTTCCCCCGGAGATCGCCAGGTGGACATCCCGCGCCCCGGCCCCTGCAAGACGTTCCCCGATCAGCGCCGCCACCGAGATTGCCAGATCATCCGCTGATGCAAAAACCCGCCGCTCGTCATCCATCACCACACCTCCCTGCCATTTTCCCCGAGAACCCGGCATCCATATCCGGCCCGAGGTTGTTCACCAAAACAGGACTACAGATG
>DAIREN010000247.1:0-3078 GCA_036795535.1 Spirochaetota bacterium | reverse complement strand
CTCAAGGCGGCTGTCTCGGCATCCTGCCGGGGGGCCGTGGCTGATGGCGGGGCGAGTGTCTCCCTGGCCGACAAGACCATCCTGAGCAATGCCAGGATCAATGCGACCATCATCGGGGGAAACGGGGCTACGGCCGTCAATGCAGTCAGGGGGTTTGAAGGGCTCAAGCTCCACCTTCTGGCGGGCGGCAATTATGACAAAAACTCGCCCGGGGCACCGGTGATGTACAAGCTGCGCTATCTCTCGGACAACACGATCGGAAGGATGGTGCTCCTGAGCGAGTACGAGGTGCGGAATGTCTACCGGCTCTTCGATTGGTATCGCGTATATGGGATGGGTTTGACCTGCGATGCGGAAGATGATCCCGGGAGCGAGGCCGAGTTTTTCGGTGACTGTAGTGTGACCCTGACAACCAACGGGGCAGGAGTCCAGGGGTACGAGAACGGGGCTCCCCGTCCAGCGAAGATCTGGAACGTGATGCTGATGGATGCCGAGGACTGGGCGCTCACCCCGGGAGCATCCGTCAATTTTCCGGGCGAGATACGGTTCAGGGTCTCCCGCTTCGATTTGGCCAATTCCGTGATGCGTGTTTCGGCCCGGCTCAAGGAGCAGGACTCGCCGGGATATGACGACATGGGCGAACAGGAATCGCTGCTTGATCTGCGCAACCTTCCGGGAGGGACGGCCTGGCTTCCGGCCTTTGTCGACGAGGGTACCCGGGCGCGCATCTTCTTCAAAGTCGAACGGGTTGCAGAGTAAGCAGGAACCAGAAAGGAGTACAGAATGAAATATTATGGAATGCTTTGTATAGGCTGCTGTGCTGTCGTGTTGGGGCTTCTGGCCGCGTGCAGCGATGACGACGAGACCGCAAAGGAGGGAATTGATGCAAGCTCATCCATTGAATCAGGAGGAACAGTCTCAAGCCTCGAGGAAGCCATCAGTTCCGGCGGGGGAATGCAGTCGGTGTCATCCCTGGCAGCGGGGTCACGATCCTCGGGGGCGAGTCTGCCCCCGGCCGGCGCGAGTACTTCATCCGCGTCCGCGGGCGGGATATCATCCCAGGGTGGAACGGTCTCACAGTCGGGGGGGGCGAGCCAGCCGGCAGTGAGTTCCTCGTCTCTTTCTTCAACGACGGCATCTTCCCAGTCCTCGTCTTCATCCTCGCAATCCACGGGCGGGCTCGTTACCCTGCGCGTTTTTTCAGGCCGGATTGTCTGCGATACCGAGGACGATGCCGGGGCGGAAGCCGAATTCTACGGGACGTGCGAGGTTGGTGCGGTCTGCAATGGTGTGACCTTGCAGGCCCTTGATGGAGGGTATCCGGTCACGGGATATCTCTGGGAGGTTGAATCCATCAGGGCCGAGGAGTGGGCTTTGCAGCCCGCGCAATCAAAAAGTTTCAGCCGGCAGCGTTCGTTCCGGCTGGATGCCGACGAGCTTGCCGCGTGTACCCTCACCATCAAGGCGCACGTCCTGGAGAACGACACCTTTGGTTCGGATGATCTTGGCTGGCGGGAGCTGGCAGTTTCGGGCAGTGCCATTCCGGCCGGGGTGGCCTGGTTGCCCGCTTTCTCCGACGGAGGGACGACGGCCAGGATCGGGGTGATGATCGAATTGCTCGAGGAATAGGAGGCGTGGGGATGATATGACGGAAAAAGGCCCCGGCGGGGCCTTTTTCTGATGCCGGCACGATGTTTCTTAAAGCTTGTAATTGATACCGCCGAGAAGCGTGAGCATTTTGACAGAGCTGCCGGCAAGGATCAGGTGGAAGCGGGCGCCGATATCCAGCGTCATGTTTTCGGCGATGGGTGTTTCGAAACCGGCACCGATCATGACTCCGAGATCGCTTCCGGATCCGTCACCCGTGTACATGTGGAGTCCGGCGCCTGCAATAGCGTACAGGGGTGAGCTCGGGATGGTCATTTTTCCGAAGCCCATGAAACAGAGGGATGCCGAGCTGACAGAGTACGAACCAAACCCTGAATCGAAAGAATAGTCGTATATCGGCAGATAGCTGATCATACCACCAAAGCGGATTGAATCGGCTGGATCGCCGAACGTGATGCGGGTCTCGATGGCTGGCAGTCCACCGCCATCCATGTCATCCAGAAGCAGGTTATAGCCGAGGGAGCCACCGAGATCGAGGCTGAAGGCGGTTGTGGCAGAAAGCATGAGGACTACGACGAGAAGAATTTTCACAGCATGTTTCGCAAAAGACCTCCTGAGTGTTTTGCAAGAAAAGCCGGCATCGAATGAGAAGTATACTGCAAGACTGCATAAAAACAAAGACCGGAGTAGTGTCCCTCCTCCGGTCCCTCTGTTTGTCAGGGTCTGTTCATTCACCCTTTTTGTAATAATGCGTATGCAGGATTTCGTGTGCCTTTGCACTCCCCGGTTCGCCCAGAAAATCCGAGTAGAGTTTTTTGATGGACGGGTTTTCGTGGGATTTGCGCAATGTCTGGCGCTCATCCTCGTCGTAGATGGCCTGCATTCTGGCCTCAAGACGGGAGATGTCACCATGGAGGAAGGGCTGGCCGCCACCATTGATGCAGCCACCGGGGCAGGCCATGATCTCGATTGCGTGATACGCGGCTTCTCCGGACTCGATCTTCTCGAGAATCTTGCGGGCATTCCCCAGACCGGAGGTGACTGCGATATTCACCTGTGTTCCCGAGATATTGATGGTCGCTTCCTTGATGCCTTCCATGCCCCGGACATCGCGGAAGTTGACGTCTTTCAGTTCTTTGCCGGTGATCCATTCGTAGGCCGTGCGCAGGGCCGCTTCGATCACGCCACCCGTGACTCCGAAGATCACACCGGCGCCCGAAGCCTGGCCGAGCGGGTCATCGTAGGCTTCGTCCGTGAGTTCGGAGGGGTTGATTCCGGCTTCACGGAACATCTTGGCCAGTTCCCGCGTTGTGAGGACGTAATCCACATCCGGGACATCCGCATGGCTGAACTCTTCACGGCCGGCCTCGTACTTCTTGGCAATGCAGGGCATGATGGAGACGACGATCAGATCCTCGGGTGCAACCCCGATCTTTTCGGCGTAATAACTCTTGGCGATTGCTCCGAACA
>DAIREN010000246.1:0-3086 GCA_036795535.1 Spirochaetota bacterium | reverse complement strand
TCGGCCGCGATCATCTGTGAAGAGCTGGCCATGCTGGGCGTCAAGACCATCATCAGGATCGGGACCTGCGGGACCTTGCAGCCAGGGGTCTCCGCGGGGTCCCTTGTCATTGCCAACGCTGCCTGCGCCTGTGACGGGGCCTCGAGCCAGCTGGCCTCCGTGGCCGGGTACGCGCCAGCCGCATCCTGGGGAGTGACAGCCGCCCTGGTGGCGGCTGCGCAGGCCTCCGGGACTGCATTCAGGGTGGGGACCGTGGCCTCAATGGATCTCTTTTATGACCCGAGGCAGGCTGTCACGGCGGGCTTGCGCAACCTTGGTGTCCTCGCTCTCGAAATGGAAGCGGCGGCCGTCTTTACCGTGGCTGCCCTGCGCGGGCTCCAGGCCGGGGCAGTCTTTGCCGTTACCGATACCATCGAGGGCCAGGTCAGGGCTGAGCGGGCCCTGATTGACCGGACAGTACGCAGCATGATCGAAGTCGCGCTTGATGCAGCGCTGGCCCATGCCGCCGGGGCGGGCGGACAATGCTGATTCCGTTGATCCTGGCCGGTTTTTTTCTGGGAACAGCGGTCATCCTGCTGATTGTCTGTCTGCGCCAGCGGGGGCGGATCAGACAGCTTGTGCTTGATACGACCATCCTCTCCCGAATCTGCGACCTTTCGACCGACGGGGCTTCGAGTCTGGTGCTGACGCCGGAGGGCAAGTTTTCCCGGGACTGGGCCAGGGCACCCATTCTCGACACCCTCGGGATTGATTTTGCGAGCATCAACGACTTCGAATCCTTTTCAAAAATCATTTTCCCCGAAGATCTTCCACGGTTTCGTGGTGAGCTGGCAAAGCTCATGTCCGGACAACAGGTCTCCTGCGTTTTCAGGGTTCGTGCAGCGGATGGCGGGATACGCTGGTTGCGTGATACCGTCTCACCCGAACGGGATCCTGCCAGCGGCCGGGTTGTCCGGCTGATCAGCGTTGTCCAGGATATCACCGGAGAACAGGAGATACTGGATGTTTTGCGCCGGGTCGAGCGACGGTATGACGAGATGTTCCGCAACAGCTCGGACAGCATTTTCATTGTCCGTCTGGACCAGGACGGGAATTTTGTGTACGAGAATTTCAATCCCCGGCATCGGTTTGTGACCGGTATCCCGGAAGACAGGCTGGTTGGCCGGACTCCACACGAATGCCTTCCGCCGGAGATCGCCGATCATGTGGTCGAACACTACAGCCGTTGCATCACGGCAGATGGCCCGGTCAGCTACGAGGAGGCGCTCGACCTTCCTTCCGGGTATCAAGTCGCTTTGACCCTGCTGGTTCCCATCCGTGGAGAGGATGGACGGATCGAGAGTATTGTCGGGTTCTCCCGGGTGATTACCCAGCGCAAGCAGGCCGAGGAGGAATTGCGCAAGGGAAGGGAAAAATACCGGAATATCTTCGAGGAATCCCCGATGGGGATTTTCCAGTCGACTTTGGACGGGCGCTTTCTCTCTGTCAATCCGGAAATGTGCCGGATTTTCGGGTATCCTGACCCGGAGTCGATGATCAAGGAGATCACCGACATCCCGACACAGGTCTATGCGAGTGCGCAAGACCGTGAGGGGCTTTTACGCCGGGTTCTCGAGAGTCCGGTTTCACTTGCGGAGGAACTGGTCTTCCTGAAAAGGGACGGGACCCGTTTTCCGGTCCGACTGATCATCAAGGCCGTGCGTGGTCCGGACGGAACGGTCCACCATCTCTTCGGGCATATAGAAGATATGACGGAGATCCGGAGGATCGAAGACGAACGGAACAGGCTCGAGGAGCAATTACGGCACGCCCAGAGGGTCGAAGCCATCGGGAGGCTAGCCGGTGCCGTCGCACATGATTTCAACAATCTCCTCTCGCCGATTCTCGGGTATGCCGAGTTGCTTTTGGCTACTCCGGAGACTGTTCCCTGGGCCGCTGAATTGACGATGATCAGGGATACGGCATCCAGGGCGGCCGGCATAACACGCCAGTTGTTGACTTTCAGCAGGAAACAACCGGTCCATCTTGTCGATACCGATGCCTGCGCCATTGTTACGAATTTCCTCCCCCTCCTCAAACAAACCGGTGGGGACGATGTGGATTTTGTGGTCCAGCTTCCGGAAAACGGAGCGCCGGTCTGTGCCGACGTGCTGCAGATCGAGCAGGTCCTCCTCAATCTGACCCTGAATGCTGTTGACGCCATGCAGGGCAAGGGAACGATCGGGATCGAGATAGGCCGGACGGAGAGTTTTGTGTCCATGACTGTCAGTGATACCGGATGCGGTTTCAGCGAAGAAACCCGCAAACAGATGTTTGAACCGTTTTATACAACCAAACGTCCGGGGACAGGAACAGGGCTTGGTCTCCCGATAGTGGCCAGTATCATTGAACAGCATGGTGGCCATGTCGAGGTCGAGAGTGTCCAAGGTGAAGGTTCCCGGTTCACGATTTTTCTTCCGGTTGGAACCTGCGAGAAAGGACGTGCGGACACCCGCGATTCGGGCGAAGATGTGCGACCGGACAGGGCGAACGAGACGATTATCGTGATTGAAGACGAAGAGATGGTGGTCAATCTTGTCCGGGAGATTCTGACGAGAAACGGATACAGGGTGATCGCCTGTCAGGATGCGTCGGATGCTTTGGAACGGCTCCAGAATGGTTTGGCTGTTGACTGCGTGATCACGGATGTCATGATGCCGGGGATGAGCGGGGATATTCTGGCCCAAAAAATACGGGAGATTCTCCCGGACGTTCCGTTATTATTCATGTCAGGGTATGCGGATACCCTGCTCGTCGAACGGGGGCAGTTGACGGCAAACGCGGAGTTCATCCAGAAACCGTTTGCCGTCCGTGAACTCCTCCGGACAGTGACAGCCATGCTTGATGCAAGACGGAGGGATGCGGGTGATTCAGGGCGGAGTCGTTCCATGGCGTAATCAGGGTCTCTTGGTGAAGGCAGTCCTCGTCCTTTGTACAGGACTTTTTATTGGACAACTCGCGGGTGGTTCAGGACTGGAGCGGGTACTCCGGCTTTCTCGGGAGAGCCTTGCCGATGGCCAGATTTGGCGCCTCGTGACGTATGCCTT
>DAIREN010000245.1:0-3086 GCA_036795535.1 Spirochaetota bacterium | reverse complement strand
CCCTTGGGGGTTAAAAAGTCGTAGCTCCTGGTCTGCTCAAGCGAGAGGTGGTAGACCGGGCTGATAAAGCCATCCAGGGCCACAACCAGCGGGATCGACTTGTCTTCGATCGAAAGCGTGATGCCGACGCGGGGCGAGATGATGTCGGCCTCGCGCTCGTCACCAAACGAGACCCAATCCCCGGCGGTGTTGGCCACCTGGCCCGCTACGTCGTGGAAGATGGACTTTGTCTCTTCGCTGATCGAGATATAACTGAGGCCCGCAAAGATGCGCGCCCGCAGGCCCTCGCCCCCGACGGCAAAGGCAAATGGGAGGATGTCCAGTTGCAGGCGCTGGGTGTCAAAGCGGCGCAGCGAGTTGGTAAAGCCGGACATCAGGCCGGTCGTCGAGTCCGAGTCGGCCTGGAAATTGAGCCGGCTGGAAAACCCGCCCCAGTTGATCTCGACAAAACCGACCGAAGTTGAGCCGCCCTTGTGGGGGGACGTGGCAAAGTCTGACGTATAATCGAGGGCGCTGGCAGAGATGGCTGGCAGAAGGAGAATCGCGCAGAGTGCGAGAAAGAAAAAAGCGAAAGACGGTCGCACGCGGAGGCGCGGAGAACGCGGAGGAACCCTGTAGAGACGCCCGATCTGGGCGGCTCTGCGAAAACCGCCGTTTAATCGGTTTCTTCTATTTTTTAGGCAGGCAGGCAATGGTCCACACGTATCGCTCCCGGGGCAAGTTTTTACTACACAAATTTTAGTCCGCTGTCAGTGGCTCAATCACAGACAGTATCAGTATACTGCCATTCAATACAGGACTCGTAATTTTAGACAAAATTTTCGCACCTGTCTATACCCCGTAGTACTACCAGGAAAACCCGGTAGTACTACGGGGAGAGTGTGAGGCTGATTTGTGCAAGATTGGTTTTCGTTTTATCGGTGTTTGTTTGCGACCATCCGCGGTCAAATAATCCGTTTTCACTTTTTATGTCTTATTCTGCTTCATCCTTGGGCCTTGATGGATCCGCGCCTCCTCCCCCGCTACGTCCCCGCAGGCATTCCCATTCCACGCACGCCATCAACCGGGCGCACTGGGGCGCATAATCATGCGCCCCTTCCGGCGATGCACACATTGACATCACGTTTTTCTTATGCGTATCCCGGATACCCATAACATTTTCGCAATATCCTTATACGTATCTCCCCACACACACAACGGGGACTTCGCGGATTCACATAACAAATCCATGTTTTTGTGGTCTGAATCCCGGATTCGCATGTCATACCCATAATTTTGTGACCGGCTCACCCTTGCCGCCGGGCGATCTCTTCGGCCAGGATCGCCAGCCCCCGGGGGATATCACCCTCGGTGTCCGCGTAGTTCAGGCGCAGGCACTGCCGGTGATGCGGCCAGGCGGCAAGCTCTGCCTGATCCGGCCCGGTAAAAAACGCCTCGCCCGCGGTAACGAACACGCCCCGCGCCTTTGCCGCCCGATACACCGCCGTCGCCGGTTCACGCAGACCCGGGAACCAGAGCCAGACAAAAAATCCGCCCTCACACTCGTGCAACCGCCAGTCAACCCCGGCTGCCCCGAATGCCCGCTCCAGCTCGCGCACAAATTCGTCACGCTTTTTCCGGTAAAACGGGCGCACGGTTTCATCCGCCATCCGCGTAATCCGCCCGTCGGCAAAGAGCGGCGCCACCAGGGTCTGCCCGATCCCGCTCGTCGCCAGACTGATGACCGCATTGACCGTGGCCAGCTTGTGGATCATCTCCTCGGACGCGACCACGATTCCCGTCCGCACCGCCGGCAGCCCGATCTTGGAGAGGCTCCAGGTCAGGATCAGGTTCTCACTCCAGTCGATGCCGCCGTCGGCAAAGACGATCCCCGGAAAGGGTGCCCCATAGGCGGCATCGACCAAAAGCGGGATGCCGCGGGCTGCCGCCATCCGGTCAAGCCGCGCCACCTCGGCCCGTGACAGCACCAGCCCGGTCGGGTTGGTCGGCCGGGAGAGGCAGACCAACCCGATATCGTCGCCAATATTCAAGCCCGCAAAATCCGGCTCGTAGCGAAAGGCGTGCGGCCCGGTCTCGCGCACCAGGGGCAGGCGGGCCGTAAAGAGATCGGGCTCGAGCCCCTGATCCGCATACCCGATATACTCAGGACAGAGCGGAAAGAGGACACGCCGCTTTTTCCCGTCCGGACACTCGCCTGCCAGCATGTTGAACAAAAAGAAAAACGCGTTCTGGCTGCCATTGGTAATCACGATATTTCGATATGTGAGATTCCAGCCGCACTCACGATTGAAGTAGGCCGCCAGGATTTCGAGAAACTCCCGGTTTCCCTGGGGGGAATCGTAGGCGCCCAGCATCCGTTCAAAGCGCTCGCCGTCATTCATGATCTCCTGCATCCGCGTCCGCCAGACTACCTCGATCCCGGGGATGGCCGCCGGGTTCCCGCCCCCCATCAGCGCCACCCGCTGCTCGCCCGCATCACTCCCCGCGCCAAGGTCATCCATCATCTCGTAGAGCGCACTCTCGCGACAGAGCTTGTCACCAAATTTTGTCAGCCTGATCATGACGGCATCCCCCTTGCGCGCATCCGGCCGCAAACCGCTTTCGGCCACTCCTCACCGGTCGGCATCTGCCACCGGACACAGTATAGACCCGACCACCCGTCTCCGGCCAGAGGCTGTTCATCAAAAAAAAGAACCAGACCTGCACACAGACACACCTTGGCACAATCCTGCATACCAACGCATGGCCCCGGAATAAAAAAACCGCCCCGTTTGGAGCGGCTTTGATGCAGCGCACAGGCTTGTTCAGCGCTTTTCGATGGCCTCATGGATAGCACGAGCCGCGGTCTTCCCTGCACCCATGGCCAGGATCACGGTCGCGGCCCCGGTCACGACATCGCCCCCGGCGTAGACCCCGTCCTTGGAGGTCTTCATCGTCTCTTCGTTGACAATGATCCCGCCCCAGCGTTCCGTTTCAAGTCCGGGTGTCGTCTGGCGGATCAGCGGATTGGGCGACTGGCCGATGGCCACAACCACGGTATCCAATCCGATGACGAAATTGCTGCCCTCTTTGGCGATCGGCCGGCG
>DAIREN010000244.1:0-3092 GCA_036795535.1 Spirochaetota bacterium | reverse complement strand
ACACATACATTGTGGACTATCCGCAAATAAGCATTGTTTGCGATGTAAACGGCTACCTGTTCACTTTGCAGACATACCAAACGGCATCAAGTAGATATTTGCCAACAATCTGGAATCTTGTTTATGGGCAAATTTCAACAATTACCATTTACAGCGGACACGTAGCCTATTCATGGACTGATAGCCAGCATTACACCCTCAATTGACCAATGCCCGGTGCAGAATTTCTTCAAGCACCGGGTGTCGCTTTTACCTCTCCTTGCGAACGCCTTTGAATGGTGTTCCATCAGCTTTTTTGATCCATGAACAGCCGGGGTGGCGTTTCAGTATTCTGCTCCCAGCACAGACAACGCGCTACATCATGGCTTGACGTTTCTCGAGGCTTTCACGCTTTCGATCCGAACCCTTCTTGAACGACCACATAAGACTGCCGATGGAAGCGGCGAGACATACATACTGCTTTGCCGACTTGCACTGACTTGAAAACTGTGTTGTGTTGGAGTAGTTGCCTGGGCAGCTTCAGAATGCTTTACCGGCTGTCTTTTATGCTTTGTCATCGCCGTGGTTACCCTGCATTTCGCATTGAATAGCCATTTTCATGTCGCTGCCAACCGCCCTGAAGTCTCTTGCCATAGCCGACAAGTCGGCCTGCTCTCCGGATGGGGACTGATTGAACTGCATCATCGAGCCAGAAAGATCGAGAACACTTGCCATCCCGGTCAGGATGGTCTGCTTCCCAAAAAGCAATGAAGTGTAGTCATCCATGGTTTCACCTCGCATTGATGTGTAAATAATATACCTCGCCGCCTGGAATAGCCAGTACATCGACTTGCCCACAGGCATTACACAAGAAGAAACATGCGCCCACGGGCTGCAATCCGCACCCGATCCCTTAACCGGCCCAGAGTGTCAGCTCGTGCCGGTGATCTGGCAAGCCATACGGGGCCGACCAGATCTGGTCACTGCCGGCCGCAATCCAGCCCTGAGCGTTTACCATCCGTCACCATTAGCGACCCATGGCCCGTCATCCTCAACAACCACCCCGACCTGTTTGAGCATGCGCGCCTCGGGGTACAGGGGCTCACAGGGCAAACACCGATCAAGATTGTACCGCTCCGTGCAGACCGGTATACTGTGATGGAAGATTTCAAGGAGTTGGCCATGCCGGAAAACAGTACAGACAGACTTGTCATCAAAAACTTTGCCCAGATCAGCCAGGCGGATATCACCTTCGGCGATCTGACCGTCTTTGTCGGACAACAGGCTTCCGGCAAGAGCCTGGCCCTGCAACTCCTCAAGTTGCTTATTGACGGACCGGAGATCCTCTCGGTCCTGCGCGACAACGGCAACATCCCGGCCAGGGAGACGGATCTGCAGGATCTTTATTTTGGTGAAGGCATGCGACCCTGGAAATCCGGGACGACCTGCCAGTTTCAGGGCAAATCCGTGCCCCTTGCCGACTTCTTGAAGGGCGGGAAGGCGCAGCCCGCACGGATGTTCTATATCCCCGCCCACCGCGCCCTCTTGATGGGGGATGGCTGGCCCATGCCCTTCTCCCGTCTGACGTTTGAGACCCCGACCGTGGCCCGCCTCTTCAGTCAAAACCTCTTCAATCTGATGGCGGCACCCAAGGCTGAAATGCTCTTCCCGATGGAACGCAAGCTCAAGACGGAAATACGGGATGTAATCGATGCGGCCATTTTTCACGGCAGCCCGGTGCTATTGGGCAAGGAAAAGCTCAAAAAGCGGATCGAACTGAAAGCAGGCAGTTCCCGTCTCCCCTTCATGACCTGGACAGCCGGACAACGGGAATTCACTCCGTTGTTGCTGGGGTTGTACCACCTTCTCACAGAAAGGCGCGAGTCGAAGATCAAGGATATTGACTGGGTGGTGATCGAGGAACCGGAGATGGGCCTGCACCCGCAAGCAATATCCGCCATCATGCTGCTGGCCCTGGATCTTGTCGGCAGAGGATACCGTGTCGTCATTTCCACGCATTCCCCCCTGATCCTGGATGTGATCTTTGCCATCCGGGAACTTGCCGCTGCCACCAATGCGGACCAGCTTTTGTGCAAGGCTTTCGCTGTCACGCCAAGCCCGCAAATGAAAAAAATGATGAGGACCATCCTGGGGAAAAACTATCGCACATGGTTTTTTGATCTCAACAAGGGAAAAACTGCCGTCAAAGACATTTCCGGGCTGGATCCATTTTCCACAGATGTTGCAGAGGCGGACTGGGGTGGATTGACCGGGTTCAGCGGCCGTTTCAACCAGATAATCGGGGAGGCGGCACATGCCGACGGTTGATACCTCCCGAACAATTCTCTGCAGATCAATGAGCGCTGCCAGTCCTTTGCGGGCCAGCATCAAACCAGGCAAGGGCGGATTGAAGAGCACAGACCGGAGTCATATCAAGGAGCGAAAACCCGGTACTGTCGAAAGCAGTCTGGATCTTGACACAGCGTATACGGAACTGCATCCGACAAGCACGAAAAAACGGTGGGATTATGTGCTCGGCATACAGGATCGGAATGCCTCGGTTATTGCTGTCGAGGTGCACCCGATGGGTCCAAGCGAAGTCTCCACACTGATCGAAAAAAAGGAAGCGGCAGAAAGCTATCTGAAAACCCAGTTTGCCCCCGGAAAAACCGTTCAGGCCTGGTATTGGGTTGCTTCCGGCAGGAATCAACTTTCCAAAACCACCGGCGAGTTCAAAAAACTCGGCAAAGCACGAATCACTGCCGCAGGCCCCGTGCTTGAGCTTCCTCCGGGCGCCCGCTGACACACACATCAGATTCCGGGACATGGCAGCCCCTCCGAGAGACGCCCGATTTGGGCGCTTTCTACGGCGCTGGAATTCGCTTCAGAGGTGCTGTATGATGAGTGTAACGCTGCCGGCCCGCAGGCAGATACCATCCAGGGGAGGATCGCATGGCACGCACGATACAACTGGGGACCAAAACCCTGCTGCTTGTTTCCGGAATTGCCCTGGCCCTGCTGGCCATCTTGATCGTGGTCTTTACCCTGCGCACGACAGGCATGCTTGAGGACTCGATTTACCGCGAGGCGCGCATTGAATCCGAACGCGTGGC
>DAIREN010000243.1:0-3111 GCA_036795535.1 Spirochaetota bacterium | reverse complement strand
TTCCGGTGATGGTGCGCTCGATACCCATGAGATAGTGCAGGCTCAGGGTCAGCTCAAACTCGGGAGCGAATTTGTAGGCCCCGCCCAAGGCAAACGTGATATGGGTTACGTCGCATGAAAGGCTGATAGCATCATCGAGGGTCGCATGCGGCGTGAAGGTAACACCACCGCGCAGCGACAGATCGTCACTGGCCTTGTAGTCGGCACCAAGCGCAAAGTACGTAGCATCGGTATAGCCGGTGCGAACGTCTTCAACTTGCCCATTACTATCAGGATATCCTCGATACAGGAAGGTATACTTGTCCATTGATGAATACAACGCATAGTTAAAATCAAACGTAATCGTCAATTCCGGGCTGGCCTTGAGTGCCATACCCAAGGTGACATACCAGGGAAGACGAAGCTCCGCGGCCTTGTCAAACTCAGTGTTGGTAATGGTTGTTGTCCCATCAACAGTAATCCGGACGGGGAGTTTGGCCGTCGCTCCAAATGAAAGAGAATCACTGGCCTTGTACATCAGACCGAAATTCCCGCCCACTGCGGCAACAGCCGAGATATCATCCTCAACAGACCCTCCAAGAGCGCTCACAAATGGTGCCGGCAACCCGGCAGGCAGTGTTTTTTTAAAAGAATAAGTCCCCATATAACCTGTCAGTGAAACACCCAATGAGAAAGAGTCTGAAAGTCTAACAGCCATAGACCCCCCAAAAGCCATCAAACCGAGACTCTGTTCGACTGTCATCCCAGTCAGTCCTTTGTAATTATCATACTTATACTTTCCACCACCATAGGGCACATAGAGACCAACACCAACAGCAACATCTCCTTTGTGATAATTCAAGAAAAGCCCTGGAAACAAAACAGATTCGTCACTTTTGTTTTCGTAAGCAGTACTGGATACCGGCACAAGAGTGGGCCCAAAAGTTGTCTGAGGAAACGTAGCCGCCGTATAGGTCAAATCGGTCATGACATAGAGACCATAGGTCTGGACCGAGAGGCCTTCACGCTGGAACACGAGACCGGCCGGGTTGTAGAACACGGCCGAGGGATCATCGGCCAGTCCCGTAAAAGCCTTGCCCATGGCATTGGCCTTGGACCCCATGTGGGTGTTGTCAAGCGCTGCGGCGCTGGCAAATACGCCGAAGCAGACAACCAGAACAACTGCAAGAATACAAGTCTTCATCATTTCACACTTCCTCCTGTGATATAAAAACAAAACCGCCGGCCGCTTTTCTTGAACATTCGTTCAAGTTTGCGGTCCGGCGGATCTGCACCGTCATTCGGGACGGGAGTGTCTGCCTTCGCTGGCAGTCAGTTCCCGAGGCTGTCCAGTTGCTCTTCAAGCCTGGCCACCTCGATAGCAATCTCGTCAATCTGACTCATCACATCATCCCGTTCTTCAAGGAAACGTTCTCTTTCGTCGCTTCCGACATCTTCAACCAACTCCGCGAGGGCGTCTTCCAGCTCTTCAAGCTGGATCATCCGTTCCTCACGCTCCTGGTACAACTCCGCAAGCTGCTGCTGCACTTCGTACGCATCAAGCATGGTGTCTCAAACCTCTGGCAGTACGCTTCATGAAAGCCTCACCATATCATAATGATCCGGCTCCATAACAAGTATCCGAAAAATTCAACGCATTGCAAGAAATAAATGCGTCGTGTTCCCGGATGCGCTGCATGTGTGTATCTTCTAATAAATACATTCACACGCCTCAAAGGAGCTGACGAAGGCCATGGCAGATACGGTACCACAGGGAAATTCACTCAAAGACGTCGTTGCGCTCTGCAAGCGCAGAGGCTTCATCTTTCCGGGAAGCGAAATCTACGGAGGCTTGGCCAATACCTGGGACTACGGCCCCCTCGGGGTCGAACTGAAGAACAACCTCAAGAAAGCCTGGTGGAAGTTCTTCGTCTACGACCAGGACAACATCGTCGGTCTCGACAGCGCGATCCTGATGAATCCCAAGGTCTGGGAAGCCTCAGGCCATGTCGGTTCCTTCACCGACCCCTTGGTCGACTGCAAAAAATGCCGGGAACGGTTCCGGGGAGACAAGCTGATCGAAGACGCCGGCGGGGATCCGGTCGGCAAGACCCTGTCCCAGATATCCGGGATGATGACCGCGATGAAGATCAAGTGCCCGACCTGCGGCTCCTCCGATTTTACCGAGGCCCGGGCCTTCAACCTGATGTTCCGCACCTTCCAGGGAGTCGTCGAAGAGACGAGCACCGCCATCTATCTCCGACCCGAAACGGCCCAGGGGATCTTTACCAATTTCAAGAATGTCGTCAACTCCCTCCACCCGAAGATGCCGTTCGGAATTGCCCAGATCGGAAAATCCTTCCGCAACGAAATCACGCCGGGCAATTTCACCTTCCGCACCCGGGAATTCGAACAGATGGAGATCGAGTTCTTCGTCGAGCCCGGCACGGAGCTCGAGTGGCACGAACACTGGTGCGCCAAGAGCCGCGAGTGGTTCGAAAGCCTCGGGCTGGCCGGTGACAAGCTCCGTTTCCGTGAACACGCCGCCGAGGAACTCTCCCACTACTCCAACAAGACCACGGATGTCGAGTATCTCTTCCCGTTCGGTTGGGGCGAACTCGAGGGGATTGCCAGCCGGACCGATTTTGACCTCAAACGGCACCAGGAGTTCTCCGGCGAAGATCTGACCTGGTTCGATCAGGAAAAAAACACCCGGTACATTCCCTACGTGGTCGAGCCATCCTTTGGTGCCGACCGGACAGTCCTGACGTTTTTGATCAACGCCTACGCCGAAGAGGATCTCGGGGAGGGAAAGTCACGCACCGTCCTGCGTTTGCACCCGAAAATCGCCCCGGTCAAGGCTGCGATTCTCCCGCTCAAAAAGAACGAGCCCCGCATCGTCGAAAAGGCCCGGGCCATCCACAGGGCCGTCCGCAACCGCTGGAACGCCACCTATGATGACACCGGAGGGATCGGCAAACTCTACCGTCGTCAGGACGAGATCGGTACGCCCTTTTGCATCACCGTCGATTTTGAAACGGTCGAGAAGGACAACGCCGTCACAGTCCGGGAACGCGACAGCATGACCCAGACCCGCGTCCCTGTCGACAGCCTGGTCTCCTGGCTTGCGGA
>DAIREN010000242.1:0-3121 GCA_036795535.1 Spirochaetota bacterium | reverse complement strand
CCCGCCACCCAGGTCGATGTAGCCCATCGGGGCGCCTTCCTTGACCATCTCGGCATAATAGCGTGCTGTTTCGCGGATCGCGGCCCGGATGTCGCGGATGTTCGGGATCTGGCTCCCGAGATGGTAGTGCAGGAGCTGGAGGCAGTCGATCAGACCGGCGGATTTTATCCGGTCGAGGACATCCACCATCTGGTTGGTGGAGAGACCGAAGATCGAATTGTCCCCGCCGGAATCCTGCCAGTGGCCGCCCGCCCGTGTCGAGAGCTTGAGGCGGATCCCGATCAGGGGGCGGACCCCGAGGGCCGCGCTCTCCTGGAGGATGATCTCCAGTTCGGCGGGAGTCTCGATGACAAAAAAGCATTTGTAGCCGAGTTTGACGGCGTGTAGCCCGAGGCGGATGAATTCCTCGTCTTTGTAGCCGTTGCAGATCAGGAGGCAGTCGCGCGAGTGGAGCATCGAGAGGGCGATGATCAGCTCAGCCTTGCTTCCGGCTTCAAGACCATGGTTGAACCGGCCCCCGAAGCGGGAGATCTCCTCGATCACCTGGGCCTGTTGATTGACCTTGATGGGGAACACCCCCTGATAGCGTCCGTGATAGGAGAGGTTGCGCATGGCCTTGCGAAAACTCTCGTTCAAGCGGCTGATCTGGCTGTCCAGGAGGTTCTCGATGCGCAGGAGAACGGGCATTCCCATACCGCGTTCGTTGATCCCCGAGATGATTTCCATCAGGCTGACTTCGGAACTCTTGTCGCCGGGACAGGACCGGATGACAACTTCTCCGTTTTGGGAGAGGTCAAAATACCCGGCCCCCCAGTCCTTGATGCCGTACAGATTTGCGGAATCATTGATGGACCAGCGTCCAAGGATGTCCTGCTTGGCCAAAGGCGTACCTCCAGGGTTTCATGGGTCTGCACACACAAGGTCGGATCGGGTACCGCGTGGTGTTCCCGACTGCGACGGGGATGGAGACCGCAACTCGGAGTATAACATACTCACAGTCAGAGGTATAGACCCTGTTCGCGCTCGCAACGACAGGCTTGCGGTTGCCGGGAGACCTGGGCCAGGATTTTTCTGAAACCGGATTCGTGGGTGGATTGCGTCATATCCCGGGAGGGTGCGTTGATTCGGGCGTCCCGACCAAGATCCGCAGACCGGGCGTTGCTCCGGGTCTCAGCCCGATTGCCGTCAGGAAGTCTCCGCAGTACTTTGAGGGAACAGGGCACAACCATTCGGAGGACCTCATGCGGACACCCATGATAGCAGGCAACTGGAAGATGAACATGACGGTCCCCCAGGCCGAGGAACTGGCCCGAGCCATCCAGGCCGGGTTTCGGGGGGAGAGCGGACGGGACGTCCTGGTCTGTCCCCCGGCCGTCTGTCTCGAGCCGGTGCGCCGGATCATCGGGACCGCGAGGATTCGCCTCGGTGCCCAGACTGTCCATCCTGAAGGATCCGGCGCCTATACGGGAGAGGTTGCTCTGGACATGCTCCGCTCGGCGGGTTGTGACCATGTGATCATCGGGCACAGCGAACGGCGCGCCATCTTCGGGGAGACGGATACTCAGGTGGCCCGCCGGATGCGGGCCGTCCTGAACGGCCGGCTCGTCCCGGTCCTCTGTGTCGGTGAAACCCTGGCCGAGCGCAAGGCGGGGCGAGCGGAGGAGGTGGTGGCACGACAGGTCTCGGCGGCCTATGCCGGCGTCGGGACATCCGATGCCCTGGTCTCCGTGATCGCCTACGAGCCGGTCTGGGCGATCGGAACGGGAGAGACGGCTACCCCGGAGCAGGCCGACGCGATGCACGCCTCCATCCGCAGGATCTTGGGAAAACTCTACGGCGAACAGGTGGCGGATTCGGTCCGCATCCTCTACGGGGGATCGGTCAACGAGAAAAACATCGATGAATTGATGCGACGGCCGAATATCGACGGCGCCCTTGTGGGCGGGGCGAGTCTCAAGCCGGAGTCCTTCCTCCGGATCGTCCACTACCAATAACGGAATACCCTACGCCCGACCCGATTCGGGATGGAACGGCAAAAAAAAACGGGGGGCGTCTCCCTGGAAAACGCACCCCGGCAGGACGGGCCGGATGCTGTCGGCCCGAGGATGTTCGGCAAAAATCAATAATCGCCCTTGATGACTTCGTCACCGGTGACAATGGCCACCCCTGACGAGGTTCCGATCCGGTTCGCGCCGGCCCGGATGATCGCCTCGGCGTCCTCACGGCTGCGGACGTCTCCGGAGGCCTTGACCCCGAAGTTGTGTCCGACTGTTTTCCGCATCAGACCGACGGCGTGGCTGGTGGCTCCGCCGGAAGAGAATCCGGTGGATGTTTTGACAAAATCGGCACCGGCTTCCATCACGAGCTGGCAGGCGGCAACGATCTCCTGGTCGGAGAGGAGGCAGGTCTCGAGGATCACCTTGAGGATGCGCTGGCCGCAGGCTTTCTTGACGGTCTGGATGTCCTCGCGGACCGACTTGATGTCCCCGCTCCGGAGACGGCCAAGGTTGATGACCATGTCGATCTCGGTCGCGCCGTTTTCGAGGGCCTGTTTGGCCTCGAAGGCCTTGGTCTCGGGGGTGTTGACACCCAGAGGGAAGCCGACGACTGTCGTGATCCCGACTCCGGATTTTTTGAGTTCGCGGGCGGCCAGTGTGACCCAGTCGGGATTGACGCAGACGGTCTTGAAGTGGTACTCCTTGGCCTCGGCGCAGAGTTTGATGATCTGCTCCGGGGTGGCCGTGGGTTTGAGGAGGGTGTGATCGATGTATTCGGCGAGACGTTCACTTTTCATGCGTTGGGCACTCCTTCGGTAAAATAGGGGAATTTACCCATTCCCCGGAATGTGTACTGCACTGATATTATACGCGCCTTGCAGCCACCGTGAGGAAAAAAACAAATTCCTTGCGGGACTGGGGATACATGTGGTAGAGTGAGTGCTGTTGTCCCCACCATATACCGGAGAAGGCAGTGGGCTGGCCGGATGTCCGGCCATCAATGCGAGAGTGCAGGAGGCAGTATGTCTGAAACAGACGCTTTGGGTATGATCGAAACCCGCGGGTTCGCCGCCGTGGTTGAAGCAGCGGATGCCATGGTCAAGGCGGCCAAGGTCGAGCTGGTC
>DAIREN010000241.1:0-3137 GCA_036795535.1 Spirochaetota bacterium | reverse complement strand
CAACTGACTATATAGAAATAGTAAAATGCACAAACAAAAAACACAATGAAGATATTAAGGATTTTTCCAGTCAGTATCTCGTTTTATTGCGAGAGTCGTGGAATGATCAGTCATTGCGTGAGATGCAGTACACGATAAACAATACCCCGCAAAAAGCATTGGGCAATCGTACGCCGATGTCATTGATCCAGGAAGTCTGGCCAGTCGAAGCAGAATGCAAAACCCTCCCTGCTAACGAACAGTGCAAGCTGATTCATTATGATCCCGATGTCGCGGTACTGTTTTATTCAATCAAAGATTTTTATGAAACAGTACTTGAATCTGATGGGCGGATACAACAGTCCTGGTTTGAAGGTTGGTTGCAGAAGATGTACTTGTCCGGGTGTCACTTTAAGGAACTACAAATGTCAAGTGATGATATTTGTGGATATATCATATATTTTGATACTTCGGAAGTACCCGCTCCTGACGAAATGGCGTGGTGGGAATACAGCGTTATGCTGGAATGGATGAACGATAATTATCTTCCGGACACAGGCTTGTATACACTGACGTACGATAATGCAAGACGGATCCTGCATGCGATTCGGAGTTTTCTCGAACATCTTGTCAGCCTGCATGTCATAATGCGCACTGGTGAGATAGATATTGCATGCAACCGAATTTGCAGTGGTGGACGATTGTCACTTGTAAAGGATATTCCGTACAAGGAAGATTCTCTTTGGAAGGCTACTATTCTGCCAGAAAACGAGCTTGTTTCATTCCCAATGAGAGATTATTGGTTTATTCTACTTTATAAAGAACACAACAATGATTGGGAGTCGGTTCGTCATATCCTCAAAGCTGCATATTTCCATACAAAAAAACTCATGCAACTTGACGAATTGCTTGAAAAAATGAATACAATCCAAACACAATGCCCGCTCGACCTTCTTGATTCAGAGCCAGAGAAATTCGAGATAGATGCTGCGTATCGCTGGCTCAGGGGTGAAGTGCAACTTGTGCGATAGAGGTTAAATTTGTAATAAATCAATCCCGCACATCCTCTGTCAATTCGGGCAGTAGTATTGGTATTCGTTGCTCGGTGGCTGAAAATACTGCAGTGTGATGATCCGCTCCTTGACCTGTGCGACCGTCTTTGTCTTGCACTCGATCACCGTGTAGATGATGCATTCCGGTCGCTCGGGATGGGAGTTTGCCAGCTCACAGATTTCCTCGGCCTCTTCGAGGGTTTCAAAAAAGAAGAGATCCAGCGATGACAGTAAAAAATCGTTTTCAGAAAATCTGTTTTCGGCGACGGCGTAGACTGTTTTCATCATCTCTCCATAAGTTCAATATAGAAAAATATTTGAAAATACCGATACAACGAAATCATTTCTGATAGCCTCATTCTGCCTGATGATACGGCAGACCTGCAAGTTTTTTTGCATGATGAACAGTCTCGGGCCAATTGAGCCCGCATTGTCACACTGAGATGCTTTTCGTTGCATGCAGGGCAAAACCGTGCGAGAGTATCCCTATGGTTCGTCGACGATTTGTCCACACGTGCATCCGCCAGCTCCTGCTTTTGGCCGGATGCGTTGTGCTGTCTGCGGCATGTGCCTCGCAGGCGTCCAGCAAGCCCGGGCAGCACGGCCTGGGTGCGACCGGTCCCGGGGGCGGACTCGTCTGGTATGCGCGTGACGGGGTGTATATCGAAGCGGCCACCCTGCCTGACGCAGCCGGCTTTGACGATGCTAAGCGTCTTGCTTCCGCATGGCGCGGCGGTGGCTTGACTGACTGGCGATCAGCGACCAAAGGCGAATTGATTATGTTGTCACAGTATTATAAAGATTCAGGGGGAACAGCCTCCGGCCGGTTTTGGTCCGGGAGCTACGACGGAACGCACGAGACACGTTTTGTCTGGTTTGTCGATCTGACAAGCGAAACAGCCTATCATAATTCTGCAGGCGGCCGGCAGGCCCGACACGGAGTGCTTGCCGTCAGGCAGTGGACGCAGGCTGATGCCAACACGAGGAGGACAGGCACAAGCGGTACAGCCGGTCCAGCCGGGGGGGTGCTCGTCGTGTCAAACGCTGCAGCGTATCTTGAGATCAGCCCCCTCCTGGGGCATGCCGGCTGGAATGATGCAGTGCGTCTTGCTGCCGGGTACCGAGGTGGTGGACAAGCCGACTGGCGCCTGCCGAATCGTGAAGAAATGCAACAGGTGTACGAGCAGCTTGCCATCAAGAAACTGGGCGGGCTTGGCCCGGACCGCTACTGGACAGCGGAGCGTTCGGCCGTGGGACAGGCCTGGTTTGTCGATCTTGCGGATGAGAAGCACTATGCCAGCGGCTACGGTGGCCTTGAAAGCCTCCGGCCCGTCCGCGCCGTACGTGGAAATCTCCCAAAGTAATCGCTGGACAATGCACCGGGTATAGTGCGATAGAATTCTGCGACTCCGGAGCACGAGTACCGGCACACGCGAAATTCCAGAAAACCTGCTGCTTCCATTAGTAAAGGTGCTCCTCTTATTGATAACGGTATCATGAGAGAGGGGAGACCGAGACCCGGAAGATCGTTCTCTATCGGCTATTGGTCGTGCGTACTCACGGATGCCCGTCATGCGGCTCGGGCGCGGGGGGATACTTCCCCCCGCCTCAGAAAAACATTACGTAAAATTACGAACATTGCAATACTTTCCGCTCACACCTCGTATCAATCTCTAAAGCGGACAAGCCCCGCGCGGGCTGGTTCGTGCACAACGGGGGAGGTGGCTTGTGAGTACACATACATGGAAGATTGTGACTACTGAAGAACGTTTGGATCGCTGGTTTCCGCTTCATTCCTGCGAGCACGTCAACTTCTGCAAGATTGACGATGATCAGGGTGTGCATTTCATTTTTCATCGGGGAGCCCGTTGGTATTATCTCAACACCCTTCCCTCGGGAAAGCTCATCCTGCGCAGGGCCTGGCTGCACGAGTACTGCTCATGGTACACAAGCATCGAAGAAAACAGGTACGATCCGGCAGAAAAATATTTCGCTAATTCTATTTTGGACTGAGGAGGTCTGCTATGACGTTGACTCTCATGTTTTATCTTGCCATGAATGCCGTTGTACTGCATGGCCTGATCCTGCTTGCCGAAGTACTCAGCC
>DAIREN010000240.1:0-3151 GCA_036795535.1 Spirochaetota bacterium | reverse complement strand
TTTCCGGCCGGCGCGTTGACACCGAGCGTACAGGATTGACGCAGGCGAAACCGCATTGTACACTGACACTTCTTGTCAGACTGAACACGGTTCATCATGAACAACCGGAGGTTTCCCATCAAACGAATCGGCCCTGACAGCAAACGCCGGATCATCATCACCATCAGTCTCCTCCTGGCGACCGGATTCATCATCACCTCGCTCGCCAGTTACTTTGTGGCCCGAAGCAGCATCCGGCAAAACATCGTCGACAACGAGCTCCCGCTGACATCGGACAACATCTACTCCGAGATCCAGAAGGATCTGGTCCGGCCGACCTTTATCTCTTCGATGATGTCCCGTGACACGTTTTTGCGGAACTGGGTCCTCCAGGGCGAGGTGGACACATCCCGCATCACCCAGTACCTGCGGGAGATCAAGGAACACTACAAGACCTTGACGAGTTTTTTTGTCTCGGAGCAAACCCGCACCTACTACCAGGCCAACGGCGTCCTCAAAAAAGTCGTCGAAGGGGAACCACGCGACGCTTGGTACTTCCGTGTCCGCACCATGCAGACGCCCTACGAAATCAATGTGGATCCCGACATGGCGAACAGGGATACACTGACGATCTTTATCAACTTCCGTGTTTTTGACTTTGCCACAAACTATATCGGTGCCGCGGGAGTCGGCCTGACCGTTGATTCGGTGCGGAACCTGGTCAATGAATACCAGAAGCGATACCAGCGCCGCGTCTCTTTTGTGGACCGGAACGGACAGATCATGGTCTCCGGCACGAACTTCCGGTACGAGGGAAAAAACATCCGCGAAGTCCCCGGACTCGACCGGATCGCACGGACGGCGCTGGCCTCGGCGGAAACCGCTCTGCAGTACGAGGATCGGGGAGAAACCCATCTTCTGAATGTCCGCTTTCTCCCGGAACTGGGCTGGTACCTCTTTGTGGAACGGACGGACATCGAAGCCATCAGCGCCATCCGTTCAGCGCTCTTCCTCAATATTGTTCTCTGTATCGCGGTGACCGCGATTGTGGCCCTCCTCGTCTCCCTGACCGTCGGTCGCTACCAGAAGCACCTCGAAACCATGGCCAGCACCGACTTTCTGACCGGGTTCGCCAACAGGCACGCCTTGGCGCTCCTCTTCACCCAGATGATGAAGGATCTCAAACGGGTTCCCCAACCGATCTCGCTGGTCATGATCGACATCGACCATTTCAAGCGTGTCAATGACCTCTTTGGGCATCTTGTCGGGGACTGCGTGATCCAAAAGACGGCTGCGAGCATCCGCTCGGCCCTGCGCGACTCGGATATCACAAGCCGCTGGGGAGGGGAGGAGTTTCTGGTCG
Source organism: Spirochaetota bacterium (assembly GCA_036795535.1). GTDB lineage: Bacteria > Spirochaetota > JAGLSM01 > JAGLSM01 > JAKPMW01 > JAKPMW01. The sequence goes on along the minus strand of DAIREN010000240.1, from coordinate 1,809 downwards.
TGCTGCAGCGTTGCACCCTGGAGTCCGCCATCCAAAAGGCCGACACGATCCGGAGCACGATCGCGGCCAGCGTCTTTGACTGCGATGGACAGAAGGTCAATACCTCGATCAGCATCGGCGTGACGGAGTATGTCCCCGGCGAGGGCTTCGATGCCATGCTGGCCCGGGCCGACAAAGCCCTCTATCTGGCCAAAAACGAAGGCCGGAATTGCATCCGGTCCTGCTGAACCCGGACCGGAGACTTACAGCACAAGGGGCAGTTCATCCCAGGCTGTCGTCCAGCGCCGTGAGAGCCGGCGCCTGGCCATCCCCCAGTCTCCGCGGGGCATGGCGCTGGCCGAACCCAGCGTCCCGCGACCGTAGCGGAGATTGAGACTGTCCATCACGGACATCAACCCGGCATCCCTCCCGTCACAGGGGGCAAAAAGGGAAGGCTGGCTGTATGCCGCCGGCACGAGCCCGGAGAGAAGAACGCCCAGCTTGCGATAGGCGTACCCCTCCCGGTGAAGCCTCCGGAGACAGGTCGTGGCGGCCTTGAGCAACTCCCCGGTATGGCCCGTCTCCCCGGGCAGGACCGTCATGATGGCTTCAGCCTGCTGCGGGCCGTCCGCATACCGGTCCGTCGCCAGATAGACCGACAACTCCCGGGCAACCAGCCCCCTGGCCCGCATCTTGGCCGCGGCCGTCGAGACATGCCCGGAGAGTGCCCGATGCAGTTCGGCCAGGGAGGAAACCGGCCGGGAAAAGGACCGGGAACAGGTCACCGTCTGCCGCGGCCCCGCATCCAGCGCAACCGGCTGACCACAGTCCTCCCCGGCCAGTTCGCGGGCCGTCCGCTCCCCCGTCACCCCGAGCAGGCGCCGGACAAGTCCCGGAGCTTGCCCGGCCAACTGCCCCGCGGTGTTGATCCCGGCCCGTCCGAGACGTTCCGCCAACCGGGAACCGATCCCCCAGACATCCGCGACAGGGATGGCAGAAAGAATTTCGCCCGCCTGATCGGGCAGAACCAGAACCCCCCCGGGCGTTTTTTTGGCCAGCCGGTTGGCGAGCTTGGCGAGGGTGCGCGTCCGCCCTCCTCCGACGGACACAGGAATCCCGGTTTCCCGCAGGACCCGCCGGCGCAGATCGGAAAAACTTTCCACCTCGGGAAAGACGCACTCGAAGCGGAGAAAGGCCTCGTCAATGGAGTACTGTTCGCAAACTGGAGCCTCATCTGCCAGGATCTGCATCACCCTTCGGGACATATCCCCATAGAGCTCGTAATTGGAAGAAAAAGCACACCCGCCGGCAGACTCGACCCGGGCGGCACAGCGAAACCAGGGTTCACCGGCCATGACACCCAAGGCCTTGGCCTCGTTGGACCGGGAAACGACACACCCGTCGTTATTGGACAGCACGACCACCGGACGCCCCTCAAGGGCCGGCGCAAACACGCGTTCGCACGAGACGTAAAAATTGTTGCAATCAACCAGCGCGTAGCGGACAGGCTTCACCCCTCGAGCCTCCGCACCACCGCACTGACCACACCCCAGACGCTGAATCCGTCCTCGCCGTCCCCAAGTCGGACATCCTTCCAGTCCGGATTGTCCGCCTCAAGCCCCATGGTCCCATTTTTTTTGAGGAACAGTCTCTTGACGGTGAACTCGCCGTCAACAATCGCGATAACGACGCATCCCGCCCGCGGGGAAATCGAGCGGTCAACGACGAGGATGTCGCCGGCCAGAATCCCGGCCCCCCGCATCGATTCTCCGGCAACCCGCATGCAGAAACTCGCCGCCGGTCGGGGCAGGAGGTACTCGTTGAAGTCGA
>DAIREN010000239.1:0-3160 GCA_036795535.1 Spirochaetota bacterium | reverse complement strand
GAATTGATTTCATCCACAATAGTCCCCTCAAGGACCGTGCGCATCGCGGTTGCGAGTTCTGACGGATTGACACCAAGGCGGGTGACGAGTTCCCTGTTGAAGCCGATCCGGTATTCGGGATTTCGGATCGGTTCGTCGACTTCGGCATTGCGCAGACCGGGGAGTCTGTCCAGGGCATCCCTGACGGCTTCGGCCGCCTTCTTGCGGATCGCGTCATCGTTTTCGCGGACCTCCACCTCGATGGCGCTCCCGGACCCGGAACCGAAACGGCCTGCCGTGACTGTGACGCGTTCGAGATCGGGAATTTTCATGACTTGCTCCCGCCACTGGCGCATCAGGGCCTCGGTGCTTTTTGTCCTGTTTTCGCGCTCCTTGAGTTCGATGACGATTGCGAAGGAAGATTGGTCGGCAGCGCCACCCCGGCGGCTCTGGGCGATGACGGAGCGATACCCGACGACGTTTGCCGGGCGTTCCGTGTTGACGAGGTTTTCGATACTCCGGACAAGAACCTCAGTTTGTTTCTTGCTTGAGCCTTGGGGCGCAAATCCGGAGATGTTGAGTTCGTTGGATTCCTCGTCGGGAAAGAGGACGAATTTGAACTGGCTGGAAAAGACCAGGCCGGCCGTGACCAGGAGGGCGATGAAAAACGCGGTGACGATGATCCGGTGGTGGAGGAGATGTTCGAGGATCCGGGCGTACCATTGTTCGACCTTGACAAACCAGTGCGCCTTCAACTCCTTCTCGCCGTTTGCCGGATCCTGCTGGACGGAGAGTGTTCGCCGAAAAAAGCCAAGACGCGAAACAAACCTCATGAAAGGCTTTGGCAGATGCATCCCGAGATGGGCTGGCAGGACAAAGATGGATTCGAAAAACGAGGCAAAAAGCATGACGGCGATCACGGGAGGGATAAAGACCAGCATCTGGCTGTAACGGCCCGAAAAAAAGAACAGGGGGACAAAGGCCACAACGGTCGTGGCGATGCTGCCAAAGACAGGAAGGACCATTTCCCTGGTGCCGAGGATGCAGGCGTCCTCCTGTCTGATACCTGCCGAGCGCAGGCGGGCGATGTTTTCGGCGACGACAATCGCGTCATCAACGATCATGCCCATCACGATGATGATGGCAGCCAGGGTGATGTTGTTGACGGTGTAGCCCATCAAGGGAAAGGCGATCATGGTGACGAAAAACGTGAACGGAATTCCCATGGCCACCCAGAAGGCCGAGGTGGCGTCCATGAACAGGAAGAGAAACACGAGGATCAGAATGAAGCCGAGGATGCCGTTTCCGACGATCAGGGAGAGTCTGTTGCGCACCCCGGAGGACCCGTCATCCAGAAGCTGGATCCGGGCCGGTGTGTTGGCGAGGACATCCCGTTCGTAGCGTGCGATAAAGGCACGCACGGCATCGGTGGTCTGCAGGATATCGCTTGAGGCCGTTTTCCGGATATTGAGGGTGACCGCCTCGTGACCGTTGACCTTGCGGATGGATGTGTTTTTTTCAAATCCCGGCCGGATTGTTGCAAGATCGGAAAGAAAAATGGCCGGGGAATCAAAGCTGGCCCGGATGACGAGATTGGAGAGTTTGGCAACCGTATCGAGTTCTGCAACAACACTGACCTTGGTGTCGAGGGTGTCATCCAGCCCGCCGGCCGGGACACGGAGATTGTGTTTTTTTAATACTGCAATCACTTCGCTGGTGGAGATGTTGTACTCGCGGAGCCGGTCCGTGTTGAGGAGGATCTGGAGTTCGTTTTTGTAATACCCGGACATGGAGACTTCGCTGACCTGGGTCAGGCCGCCCAACTGGTCCGAGAGATCGTAGGCATACTTTTGGAGGGCTGCCCGGGAGGTTCGATCAAGAGTGTGATGGTTTGTCAGATAGACGGCTACATCGAGGACCGCCCTGCGGGTGGTTTTGAACTGGCGGACCGAGGGTGGGTCACGGACTTCAGCAGGGAGTTTGACGGATGCGGTCTGGTTGCGGATATCGTTGAGGGCTTCGTCCATGGCATCGTATCCGGGAATGAATTCGATCCGGATGGTACTGGAGCCGATGGTGGACGTACTCTGGAGGCGGTAGATGCCGTCGATGCTCTTGAGCTTTTCTTCGAGGCGTTTGGTGACGAGCTGCTCGACATCTTCGGGGGCTGCACCGGGGTAGGCCGTCCTGATGGTGATGAAGTTGAGTTCGTAGTTTGGTGTCTCTTCCTTGCCGGTTTTTTCCCAGGCAAAGACAGCGGCGAGAATGACCCCGATAGTCATGCAGTTGGCCAACATATGCCGGGTGGCAAAGTAACGGATCATCTTTTCGAGCATGGGTGGACTCTCTCAATCATGGACTTGCACCCATTCAATCTAGCATGGAAATGTGTAGAAACTGTGGAGGGTTCTGCGAAAAAACCGTCGTCACCGGCCGCCGAGTGAAGAAAGATATTACAAAATTGTTATGCGAATCCGGGATTCATCCGCAGAATTTGCAATCTTGTGGTGCGACTCGGGAATAGCATCAAATTTTCATGTTTTCCGTCATGCGTATACTCCTCGGATTTGGGCTGCTCCCGGAGTCCCATCATTGTATTGTGATGATGGTATCGATACTCCCGGAGTCGCATGACAGAAACGTAATGCCATTTTTTGGCCGGCTGGAGATGCATCACGGGGCACCCGTGCCGGATGCCCCTTGTTTGGACAGAAAACGGATTCGTTTTGGTAGTCGGCTCAGAGAGTATGCAGGTACATCACCATGCCCGATCCGTCGGCTTTGGCATAGACGATCTTGAGCTTGCCATTGTCGTAGAACATGGTTGGATTGCGGATGCCTGTGCCGTAATTGGCCTTGATCGTTGTCCAGCTTGATCCGTCGAACTGCATGATGAAGCCGTTGTCCAAGCTGTCGGTGGCCGTCACAAAGACCTTTCCACCACCCACACAGATGGCCCCTTTGTAGAGGGAGTGCGTGTCTGTATTGGGGGCAATCTCTCCACCAACCTGGGTGCCAGAAGTCTGTCCGGTGGCCGCCGTCTTGTAGACAACCGGGCTGAATTGGGCCGAGCCGACAAGGGACCAGCTTCCATCGTACTTCATGACGGAGAGTTTGGGATTGGTGTACTGCGAGTTGCATCGCAATTAATGTAACCGAAGGGGGTAGTCCAAAAGGGTCG
>DAIREN010000238.1:0-3163 GCA_036795535.1 Spirochaetota bacterium | reverse complement strand
CTCTCCGAGCAGACCGAGATGACCCTCAAGAATCTTTCGGAACCGGTCAAATTCTACATCTTCAAGATGGAGCCGCCCAAGTCGGGGAATCCGATGGTGGTCCGCCAGATTGCCGAGATGCAGCAGCATGTGGCCGGGCTCGAATTTGTCCTCCAGGACTTTGGCCGCAAAAACAGCCATGTGACCTATGAGATCGTGGATGTCCAGGAGGAGCCGGGCCTGGTCAAGCAGTACAACGTGCGGGAACCCTTCATCATCGTTGCGGTAGCCGGGACGAAGAACCGCCAGATCCGGCCGGACGACTATATCTCGCAGCAGTACATTGGCGGCCGGCCACAGATCGTCCCCCAGTATGAAGAGGCCCTGACCACGGCGATCAAGACTCTCGTGCGACAAAAAACCTGGAAGATCGTCTTTACCAGCGGGCATCAGGAAAAGGATCCTTTTGGTGAAGGGCAGACCGGGGCCGGACTCCTGCGAGAAGGGCTCGAGAAGGAAGGATTCAATGTCATCTCGACCAATCTTGTCATGGCGGGCGGGGTTCCGGCCGATTGTGATCTTCTCGTGGTGGCCGGACCCAAGGATGATTTTCTCGACAAAGAAGTGGCCTATCTCGAAAATTATCTGATGCAGGGCAAGCCGGCCTTTTTCATGGGCGAGCGTGACGCCGGCTAGCGCTATCGGGAACTCGTCTCGCGCTGGGGTGTTGATCTTGGGACGACGACCGTGATCGACCCGCAGCGTCTCTTGCGGACCGGCGGTTTCATGCCGGATATCGAACCACACCGCATCACCCGGACCCTCTCCGAGGCCAAGCGACAGGTCGCTCTGGGGACTACAACGCCCCTCAAGCGCTCGATAGCAGCCGGGAACCGGGCGGATACCAACGGAAACAAATTTGCTCCCTACAGCATCTATCCCCTCCTCAAGTCGACCGGGAGCGCCTGGGCCGAGACCGATCCGGATCTGACAAAGGGGATCGCCCAGGATGCCGGAGAAGAAACCGGCCCGTTTGAAGCCGCTCTGGCCGTCACTGTCTGGCCGGCCAAGCGGGAAGAGAAGGATGGCAAGACGAATGTCACGACCGGACCGGCCAAAGAATTGAATATTGCAATTTTTGGAAACAGTGATTTCATCAGCGACTGGTATCTGGGAGAGATTCCCGGCAACAGGGAGCTCTTTGTCAATACTGCCAACTGGGCCATCGGACAGGAAGACCGGATTGCAATTCCTCCCAAGACGATGAAGAGCTATCCGCTCAACTTGACCGAAGGGGAACGCAATTTCATCGCCTGGTTCAGCCTCCTGATCCTGCCGCTGGCTGTCATCGTTACCGGAATCTCGGTCTATGTCCGGAGGAAAAAATATGGCGCGGCGTAAATTCCCCACGATGACCGTGATGGCCATCCTGGCTGCCGGCTTGGCCGCCTGGGCTGTCTTTGTTGAAATCCCCAAGGCCAAAAATGAAGCCAATCCCGACAAGGTGCCCCTTTTGCAAGGTCTGGTCGCGCAAGAGGTGACGAAGATCGAGTCTCTGGGGAATGACAAGTGGACATTGGTCAAAGAAACCAACAACCAGTGGCGCTTTGTCTCGCCCCAACCCTGGCGGGTCGATCAGACCGCTGTGCAGACCATGCTGGACGAGGCCACGACCTTTGAGGCTGTCCAGACCCTCAAAAAAAAGAATCCGCAGCTCGACCAGTACGGCCTGACAGCTCCGCGCTCCGTGCTGATCCTGACGGGCAAGGAACGGCGCTGGCATCTCTCCTTTGGGGATGAAAACCGGACCGCAATGGAACAGCCGCAGCGGGGACAGCAGCCGCCAAGCAGCCTGACCTATCTCGTGCTCGACGGAACCGGGCCCGTGCATCTGGTCGAAACTTTCAAGGCCAATCTTCTGGCCAGACCGGCGGGACATCTGCGCTACAAGAAGATCTTTGAACCCGATATTCCCACGATGAACACGATCGAGATGCGCTATCAGGGAACGACGACGCGGCTTGAACGGATCAACGAGGTCTGGCATGTTGTCGTGAATGGTGAGAAGAAGCCGGCCGATATGCAAAAGGTTCTGGCCGTGGTCGGCGATCTGTATGAAATATCGGTTGACGAATTTGTCAGTGACCGGGCCGAGGCAGCCAGCTACGGGATCAGGACGGATGGTGATTACCTCAGACTGGTCGATTCCAAAGGAACACATACCCTTTTCTTCGGACGGACTGAGCGGGGCAAGGTCTATTGTGCAACTGAAGCTGTTGGCGAGATCTGGGGCGTCCTGCCGGCGACGTACGAAAAGCTCAACAAAAAGCCGTTCGAGTTTTTGCCGGCAGCAGCGACCAATACCAATGCGCCACCACAGCGCTAATTCCATGATTGTCCAATAGTACATTATTCGCGGGTCGGCCTTGACGGCATGGCCCGCGTATTTTTTTGGGGGACGTGTGCATTCCATTCCGGACAACGTCAGATCGGTGCTTGTCGTCAAGCTCAGTTCGCTGGGGGACGTTCTCCTCGGGACGGCCATCCTCCCGTATCTGGCCGGGCGCTGGCCGGGAGTCGCCATTGACTGGGCTGTCGAGTCGGAGGGAGCCGCTCTTTTGGACGGAAACCCGTTTATACGGAAACGAATACTTGTCAAGAGACGCGAGATGGCAGCACTCCTGCCATGGCATCCGGTCAGGGCGCTCCGGCTCTGGCGTGCCTGCATGCGGGATCTGCGGGAATACCAATATGATTTGATCATCGATATTCAGGGGCTGGCCAAGAGCTGGGTTGTCCTGCAGAGAGCGCGTTGCCGGGCCGATGGACTTCGGATCGGGAAGGGGCATTTTCCCGGGCTGGACGTGGTCTGTCCCCACAGGCGGTGTGTGCGCCGGCATGCAGTATCAAGTTATTATGAACCTTTCGAGATCATGGACGGCCGTCCGCTTGCGTATCCACTCTCCGGGCCCGTCTTTGTTCCGGCGAAGAGTGCGCAGACAGAAGTGGCAGAGATTTTTTTTGGTGAACAGCCTCCGGCCCGCTACGTGATTTTTCACCCTTGGACGACATGGCCGACAAAGCACTGGCCGGAGGAACACTGGGTTGATCTGGGGCGCGCATTACTGGAACAGGGTGCGACGCCCGTGATCAGCGGAGCGGGGGATGACGTCCGGCGCGCTGA
>DAIREN010000237.1:0-3219 GCA_036795535.1 Spirochaetota bacterium | reverse complement strand
GAAGTCGCAGCGCATCAGGGGCCAAACATGGTCAGGATCTGAGATATGATCTCGAGATCACTCTCGAGGAAGCAGCCCTCGGGGTCCAGAAACGTGTCGAGATTCCGAGACGTGAATCCTGTGATGCCTGTCAGGGGACCGGTGCCGCCTCGGGAACCCAATCCGAAACCTGTCCCGACTGTGGTGGATCAGGCCAGGTCCGGCGCAGTCAAGGGTTTTTCAGTATCAGTACAACCTGCAACCGCTGTCATGGAGAGGGCCGGATCGTCAAGAATCCCTGCCAGGCATGTCGGGGATCAGGGCAGATCAAAAAGGTACGGACCATCCAGGTCCGGATTCCAGCCGGTGTCAGTGATGATGCACACCTCAAGATGACGGGCGAGGGTGAGGCCGGGGCGCGTGGCGGATATAATGGCGACCTCTACATCGTCATCCATGTCCAGCCGCATCGCTGGTTCGAGCGGCATGAGGATGATTTGATCTGCGAGGTTCCCATTTCGATCGCACAGGCAGCACTTGGGGCTGAAATTCTGGTACCGACACTGGACGAGAAACGGGTCAAATTGAAAATCCCGGCCGGGACGCAAAACGATACGATTCTCCGGGTCCGGGGGCAGGGTGTCCCCCAGGTCAACAGAAGCGGGCGGGGTGATCTTCTGGTCAAGATCATTGTGCGGATTCCTGAATCGCTTTCAGGGAAGCAAAAGCAGATCCTCAAGGATTTTGCGGCGGCGAGCAACGACACTGACGCACCACAGCCGAGCGACTTGTTCGCAAAGCGAAAGGCCCGGTATTAACTTTTTCGGGAGTCGGTTTTTCCTGCAGGCAGGGAAAAACCGGAGGGATGTCCATGAACAGGGTTCGGATTGGTGTTGTCGGCGTCGGTCATATGGGACAGTACCATGCCAACATCCTCAAGGGGTTGGATGGTGTTGATTTCGTCGGGATCCATGAGGCGAGTCAGGCACGGGCTGAAGAGATTTCAAACAGGTTCGGGGTGAAAGCCTTTGATTCTCTCGACAAGCTCTTTGCCCGGGTGGATGCCGTCTGCATTGCCGTCCCGACAAATCTTCATTTCAAGGTCGCCAGTCGCGCCCTTCAGGCCGGTGTGCATGTCCTGGTTGAAAAACCGATGACCAGAACCGTGCGCTATGCAGAAAAACTGGTCGAACTGGCGCACGCAAAAAACCTGGTCTTGCAGACCGGACATGTCGAGCGGTTCAACGGTGCGATCAGACAGATCGGGAATATTCTTGACGAGCCAAAGCTCATAGAGGCCAGAAGACTTGCACCGTGGACACCACGCATCAAGGATGTCGGTGTCGTTCTGGATCTCATGGTGCATGATATCGACATCGCCCTTGGTTTGCTGCGTTCACCAGTGACAGCGGTGGATGCTGTCGGGACAGCGGTTTTCTCTCCCTATGAGGATGCAGCGACGGCCATACTCCAATTTGAGAACGGGTGTGTGGCAAATCTGACTGCCAGCCGGATCACCAACGAAAAAATCCGTACTCTGGCCATCTCCCAAAAGGATGCCTACATCTTTCTGGATTATAACCGACAGGGGATCGATGTCTATAAGCGGCTCAGCCAGGATTATACCCTCAAGGATCAGGAGATCCGCTACACCGTCGAAAACACCGTCGAGCGGGTCGTCGTACACAGTGTGAATCCGCTGCAACAGGAATTGCTCCATTTTTGCGAGTGTGTCCGGGGGGTGGCCGTACCGCTGGTGAGCGGGGAGAGTGATGTCAATACCCTGCGCCTGACTCGCAAGATCCTGGAGAGGATCAATTCGCATATCCTGCAGGAAGAGGAGTGAGCGTGCACAACACGCCCATGCCATATTCCGTTCGCTTCGTCCGTGCAGTCTATTCGTTTCTTCTGATCGGTGCATCCCGGGTTTGGTTTGCTGTGGCCGGGGTTCGCCATGGTTTTCATGGAGCCCGCTGGCAGGCTCTTCTTGCCAGATTTGGCCGTGGCCCTCTTCTTGATGGTCTTCCACAACAGTCTCTCTGGTTGCATGCGGTTTCTGGTGGCGAGGTTGCCGCGACCGCTCTCCTGTATCCGGCTTTGCGCAAGGCTCTGGGTGACCGGATCCCGATCATCCTCACCTGCGCCACATCCAGCGGCATGGCTATGGCGGAAAAGCGTTTTCCTCAGGATGTTCACCGTCTCTATGCTCCGCTCGATACTCCCGGAGTGGTCCGGCGATTCTTTGACAAACTCAATCCGGCGATACTCGCTGTTGCAGAAATAGAGATCTGGCCAAACCTCTTCCGGGAAGCCGCAAAACGGGAAATCCCGCTCGTTCTGTATAATGCCCGCATGCCGGATGCGGATCTCGGGCGATACACCCGATTCCGCTGGATCTTCAGGCATATCTTGTCGGCTGTCAGGGTGATTGCCGCCCAGACCGCGGAGGATGCGGCGCGCTATTGTGCCATCGGTGCCCCGGCTGACAGGATCATGGTCACCGGGAACATCAAAAATGACCAGGAATACCGGAATCCTCCGGTGTGTGCCTTCCAGTTTGACCAAGCGGATCCGAGACCGGTCATCCTTCTGGCATCCTCCCATCCCGGCGAAGAACGAGCCGTGCTGGATGCTGTCAAGGGACTTGGTGTCCGGCTTGTCGTGGCACCCCGCCATATCACGCGTGCCCGGAAGATCGCGGCCTTGCTGCGATCGTCAGGACACACTTTCACCATACGGTCCAAGATGGAGGGAGAGGAAGCGGTCATCACGACGGACGTCCTGCTCCTGGATACTTTCGGAGAACTCATGCTTGCAGCCAAAGAATCCCTTTTTGTCATCATGGGAGGTTCGTTTACCCGTAGGATCCAGGGGCACAACCCGATGGAAGCGGCAGCGCTCTCCCGTCCGGTGATTCTTGGTCCGTGTATGGACAATTTTCGGGATGTCAGAGACGCCCTCCTGGCCGGGGGCGGGGCCGTTTCGGTTTCCGGGTATTCAGCGGTCCGGGATGCGGTTCAGGCCTGGGTCGATAACCCGTCGGATGCGGAGCGGTCCGGCAAGCAGGCGCACATCGTGCTTGAGAGTCTGCGTGGAGCCTCGGCCAGAACAGCCGAAATCATGGCAACGCAACTCGTCGGCAGAAAAAAATTTGATTCTTTTCACCTGAGTAGCTAATTTATAGAAACGTACGGGCGATTAGCTCAGTTGGTTAGAGTACTTGCTTGACATGCAAGGGGT
>DAIREN010000236.1:0-3272 GCA_036795535.1 Spirochaetota bacterium | reverse complement strand
AACAAAAAATGAATTTTTTAGCATATTTTTATTTCGTTATCTTCTTGACAATCTTCCTCTGGATTTTTCGACGTTGCCGACTCGGTTTTTTATGGTCTTGTCATATGACTCCGGAGGTCCAGGCATAATTTTGCGTTTTTATCATGTGTTTCCCGGATCACAAAAACACGATAGATCAATCAGATATGGCCTCTCAGGAATGACAGGTCCGCCCGGCATCACTCTGCTTCGCGCGTTGACACGCGCGCGTATCGGTACTCCTTGACAGCGCAGCCCGGCCTGCATAAAATAGAAGCAGTTCCATCACCAGTCCGCGCCGAGGAGTCTCCCGATATGCATACCGTACGAACGATTCTTTCCATCCTGTTTCTCTTGCTCGCCGGCAGCTTGCTTGCCCAATCGACCAATCCTGCAGGTCAAAAAGACCCCAAGGCCGAGCTCCAGGCGAAAATCAGCCACGCCCACGAGATGGTAACCCTCTACCTGTACCTGTATACACGCGACACCGGGACGGATCGGCACTATCGAGCCTACCAGTACTGGTTCAAGCAGAGGCAGGAGCTGGTCAAACAGCTCGCCGGCCATCCGTAAAAAAAACGACCCGCTCAATGCAGCGGGTCGTTTTTTTCATTCGCACGAAGGATCATACCGGACGGCTTTCCATAAACACGCTTCCCGTCCCGAGCCACAACTTCACCATTGATCATCACCAGCCGAATACCCGGTGGGGCGCTTCCCGGCACCGGTTCGGCGATCTCTCCCGTGAAGACAACCAGATCGGCCGCCAACCCTTCCCGCAGCAGCCCCCGCTCCTCAAGACCGAGCCAGGCGGCAGTCGCACCACTCATCTTGCGAACCGCCTCCTCAAGCCTCAGGACCGGCTGCTCAAAGACATAGCGTTGGAAAACGCGTGGAAAACACCCGGAGACCCTGGGATGGGCGCCGGCACCAAAGAGTGAATCGCTGGCAATCCTGCCGGCCGGATGCCGAAGGATCTCGACAACCGCTTCTTCTTCCATATATTCGTCGATCATGCGGACATCACCTCGGGCATCGCGAAGGACCTGACAGACCAGGGCGGACGGGCTGCATCCCCGTCGGGCGGCCCCTTCAGCAAGCGAGCAATCAAGGCAATCATCGGCCGCGCCATGGGCGGCATGGACAATCCTGATTTTTTCCCACCCGACCAATGCCGGAAGATTGTCCCAAGGGGTACCGTGCGGCAGGGCGCGGACGCCCGCCCAGAGGTCCTCAAGTTGGGCCTGCACGGAAGTATCCCCCAAACACTCCAGGAGCTGCCCCACCCCATCCCGCATCATGTGCGGTGGAATCAGCGAGAGCAGACTGGTACTTCCCCATGTATAGGGATAATGGTCAAACCCGATTCCGGAACGGTCGATCATCTCAAGCACGGCATCAAGCTGGGGCCTGTTTTTGAAACCGATCGCCTTGAGATGGGAGAGATGAAGATGCACACCTGTTGTTTCGGCAAGCTCAAGCATCTCCCGCACAGCGGCTTCAATTTCGTCGCTCTCGCTCCTGAGATGGACCGCCAGCGGCCGTCCAAAGCGGGCAGCTGTCCGGGCAGCGAGTTCCAGTTCGTCCCATGTCGAGAAGATGGCGGGAATATAGATCAGCCCAAACGAAATCCCCGCGATTCCGGCAGAAAAAGCTTCCTCCAGTGCGGCCTGATAGCGCAGCATCTGCCCGGCATCCAGGGGTGCGGGATCATCCCCGACGAGCCCGTAGCGAAGTGTCCCCGCACCGACAAAGGGAAGAACATTGGCGTCGAGTGGCCGGGCCTCGAGATCTGCGAGCCATCCACGGGCCGAATTCCAGCCCCACTCGAACTGCGGGTTTCCGATGACCGACATGGAACGCCAGGCTTCACGACGCTCAACAGGCAGGGGAAAGACGGAGAGTCCACACTGGCCCGTCACCTCGGTCGTCACGCCCTGGAGGATCTTGGCATCCAGTCCACCGGCCTGCATCGCGGCCAGGTCCGAGTGGGTATGGCAATCGATAAACCCGGGGGCCAGCCAGGCACCGGTAATATCCATGGCCGTCTCCCCCGGCTCCGGCTTGAGGGTCTGGGCAATCCTGTGGATCTTCCCGTCCTTGACCCGGAGATCCGCCCGCACAGGAGGACCGCCTGTCCCGTCCACAAGCATGCCACCCAAAAAAACGCAGTTCATACCTGCCCCTCCCCGACTGAACCGGGCTGGCAGCGTACATTCTCCGGCATCCGTCCGATGAAGTCCGCGAGCCGGAGAGCCAAAGCCGGATAGCCCGCAGCCGCCGCCTGAAGCTCGTGTATCTCGATATATTCGTCAGCGACATGGGCCAGATCTTCGCGGGACGGCCCAAACCCAATGGTCGGGATGCCCCGGCGGCCAGCGCTCTCGCTCCCGTCCGTACAAAACCCCCATGTCCGCAAGCCCGCCGTCAGCCCTGTCGACTGCAAGGCGGCCTGTGCCTCCTGGATATACGGACTGTCTTTCCGGGCACACCAGGCGGGAAAAAACCTGCTGGCGGAAATCATTGCCCCGGGCCAGGTACGAGTCTCGGCTGAAACAATTTCCGCCGAAAATTCAAAGCCAGGCTGTTTGCGGGATTCCTCTGCAAAAAGGGTCTGCAGCGGGCCCAACACGGATTCCACGCTCTCCCCGGGGAGGAGTCGCCTGTCCCAGGTACTCCGGCAGAGGGCCGGGATGACCGAAGCCCCGGGCCAGGGAGCGGAGACGATATCCACCGGCTCAAAGACGGCCCGCCCCAATACCGGATCCTCGGTCAGTCGAAGCGACTCGATCCGGTGAAAGAGGGATGCAAAGCCACGGATGGCATTCAGTCCCTTGTCCGGGCAGGAGGAATGCGCACTCCGCCCGTGCACCTCGATCCGGACCTCGGCCCGGCCCTTTTGCCCGATGGCCAGCTCGAGTTCGGTCGCCTCACCCACCACCACAAGGTCCGGCGGCAGGGCGTCCAGGACCCGTCCAAACGCTATCCCTTCAAAAATTTCCTCACAGACAACCGCTGTCAGGACGAGTTCCCCGGAGAGACCGGTTTTATGAGGAATGACGTTCGCCAAGCCATGGGCCATGGCGACAAGGGCCCCCTTCATGTCGCTCGTCCCCCGGCCCCATATCCGGCCTCCAGAAGCCTCGCCCCCATAGGGATCCCTGGTCCAGAGGGACAGATCCCCCTCGGGAACCGTGTCAATATGCCCCTCAAACATGATGCGCCCGCCCGGACGCCCGCCCCGGATGATTCCG
>DAIREN010000235.1:0-3308 GCA_036795535.1 Spirochaetota bacterium | reverse complement strand
ACGCATGGGCGACCAGTACACAATGGAGAACGGCCTTCCGGGTCTCGGGCTCCCCCCTCGGCGTGATACTCCGGGAGTACCCATCACAAATTTATGGAATTCTGGTACGAATCCCGGATTCGCATGACAAAATCGTAATATACCATGCCGAACACGGCACAACGGCAATTATTCGGCCCATCCAAGACGCGATGAATCGCGTCTCTACAAAGACGCATACCAAAATTGGTTTTGCAGATCAAAAACAGGCATGCGTGTCGGGTTGCCGGGAGTAGCCATCATTGTTTCACGAAATTCTGGTACGAATCCCGGATTCGCATGACAAATTCATGATATGTCAGGCCGAACACGGCACAACGGCAATTATTCGGCCCATCCAAGACGCGATCAATCGCGTCTCTACAAAAGACAGGCATGCGTGACATGTGCCGATGGCCAAGGATGCCAAACCACGTACATCACACACGACCACTGCAGACGTCAGTAATAGGTGTATGTGATTTTTCTAACGCTGGTTAATACAAGCTCTGTTTTTCCAAAGGCAGTTTTGGACTGGTAGTATGCTGATTCCGTCGTATTTCCGTAAGCATCGTAGGTGTACACGGTCTTGTCACTCAGTGAACCGTCGGGATTGTATGCTGCTCCTTCCGTCATGTTCCCGTGCGCATCGTAGGTGTATACGGTCTTGCCAATCAGTGAGCCGACAGGGTTGTACCTTGCCTCTTCCGTCTTGTTTCCACGGGCATCGTAGGAGCATACGGTCTTGCGACGCACTTCACCGTTGGATTTGTAATCTACCCATTCCGCCATGTTTCCTCGGGTATCATATACCTTCTTGTTGCCTATTATGCCGCCGTCTTTATACCATATTCTTTCCGTCATGTCCCCTCGGGCATCGTAGGTCCATACATACTTATACCTAATTGATCCATCGAAATTGAAACCTATTGCTTCAGATTCATTTCCCCTAAAATTAAATTTGCTTACGCCCTTGGAATTTAGTTTGCCGACAGAATCATATCTTGACCATTCAGTGCAATTCCCGTGAGCATCGTAGGTGTACACATCTTTGAAACTCAGTGTGCCGTCGGATTCGTACATTGCCGCTTCTGTCTTGTTCCCTCGGGCATCGTAGGTGGATATGGTCTTACGACGCAATAACCCGTCGGATTTATATTCTACATTTTCCGTCAAATTTCCACGGGCATCGTAGGTGGACACTTCTTTGCCAGTCAGTGTGCCGTCGGAGTTGTACCATGCCACTTACGTTTTATTCCCTCGGGTATCATAGATGGACACTGCTTTTCCAGAATGAACTCTCTCATCCTGCCCGAAAGACTCTTTAATGTAATAACTCTCCCATACACGCTGCCGGACCTTGCCTTTGAGACCATCCCTTTCCCAACCAGTCTTGGCCAGGCAGGGTACAGCCATCAGCGCCACCAATCCTACGACCAACATGCTCTTGTACATCACTCCCTCCTCTTCCTCTCACAGCGGGTGCGTCTCACTGGCTCCCGCATCCGTTTTTACACAGCCCATTTCAAGCCCCGGGATGAGTATTCAAAGACCAGGTCATACGCTCGCTCGCAGGACTTTTTGAATTCGATCCGGTCGTATGTTTCAGGCAGATCCGTATCCAGTACCTCTTCGATCGCCGCACGAACCTGGATCTGACTTTGGCTGTCCTTGTACCAGTCCTGGACAAGAATTTTCGGCTGTTCTTCAACCAGCCGTTTGAGCAAATCTTTGGCGGCCAGCTTCACCTTCTTTTCTTCGTCCTGAGTCATCTGGTCCTTTTTAAGAATGTCAAAGAGTTCCAGTTCGTCTTTTGTCAGCCCTTCTCTGACATGGCGCTCGTCTTCCTCACGCATGTTCTTGGCAAAATCCATCAGGTCTTCAAAATATTGCTCTGTTTCTGAACCGCCGGAGTTATAGGTGTCGACAATCGCCTGCAAGCGCTCGGCAAAATCTGTGCGGGTACTATTGTCTTTGAGCATTTTTTCCAGTTTGTCCTGGATAAAGGCCTTGAGATCGGCTATCTCGATATTTTTATATTGTGTTGCCTTGAAATCCTTCCCGAGCTTTTCAAAATCGATGGCACGCAAATCCCAGACCTTGCCGGCTTGCGCAGTTTTGTACGGGCTGGTGGAGACTTCCCGGACTTCGAGCGCACCCGCTGCCGCCACAACGCTCTGGTCCAAAAGACCCGAGATACGTGTCTTGACGTTGTCTATGTCCGCGCTGCCAACAATGCTGTCAATGACGCCCCGCAGATATTGAAAGACCGGAACCATCGGGCGAAACTGCTGATTCAGTATTTCAGGTTTGCAGGCCTCATACAGCGACGAGATGGTATTCTCATAGACATTGAACTCCTTGCGATACGTGTCTTTTTCGAGCAACTTGTCGGCATACTCCATAAAACTGTCAATCTTGTCAAAGACGCGCGTGTCGTTCAAGACCGATTCAAGCGCAATGCCGTGTGTTGCACAAAACGCCAGACCTTCGGCAATGGCACTGTCCAGGAGTTCAAAAAGCCTGGTCTTCTCCTGGACTGGTTGATCATCTTTCTCTCCTGAGCCTTGTCCGTAATCAAGGAGCGCTTTTTTCATATTGCGAAAAACATTGTAGTAATCGACGATCTCGCCATTCTTTTTTATCACCCCATGGATTGCAAAAGAACTGACCCTGTTGGCACGGGCAATAGTCTGCATGAGGGTGTGATTCTTCATTGGCTTGTCGAGGTAGAGGGTGGATACAGTCGGTGCATCAAAACCGGTCAGCCACATGGCACAGAGAAACACAAGTTGCAGTGTATTTTCAGGATCTTTGAATCGATATTCCAGATCGTGGCCATTGCTGTCCAATGTGTTGAGTCGTTCTCTATGAATACTGAAATCGAGTCCTGCTTTCTTGAACCTTTCGATGTCGCCGGCGTCTTCACTGACAACGACGGCCATTTC
This sequence comes from Spirochaetota bacterium, assembly GCA_036795535.1. Lineage (GTDB taxonomy): Bacteria > Spirochaetota > JAGLSM01 > JAGLSM01 > JAKPMW01 > JAKPMW01. The sequence goes on along the minus strand of DAIREN010000235.1, from coordinate 342 downwards.
GACAGTTCGCATTTTATCCAACATCCGCTTGAGCGATGCTTTTTCAGGTTCACTCTCCGCCTGTGTGATTTTCCCTACCAGGCTCTTGATCTCCTCTTTCCAGTGATACTGGACCTTGTCATACATTCTGACCGCGGTAAATTTATCGACCGAAATCACCATGGCTTTGCCAAGATACCCTCGCCGGGGGAAGTGATAGACAATATCTTTGGCAATGGTCTCCAGCCGATCATCCCGCTTGATGACCTCGATCTCTTTCGAAAATTCTTTTTCGAGTTTCTCCTGCTGCTTTTCGTCCAGGTTTTCATCTTCGAGAATCTCGTAAAACTCTTCGCTCAAGTT
>DAIREN010000234.1:0-3314 GCA_036795535.1 Spirochaetota bacterium | reverse complement strand
GGGCGTATATCGTGGTGAGTGTATTCAACGGAGGTGATCGCAATGACCGAGCCGATGCAGTTTTTCCCTCATCTCTTTCAATTATTATTGTCCGAACCGGGCGCCCGTCTTGGCGAGCGGCGGGCGATCGTCGCCGCGGCGCGCGAGTACGGCCTGGTCAATGGCGATCTTAAAACGATCTATGGCCAGTGGATAGAGGCACGCAATACAGGCAGCATCCCCGAGCCTGACCCGGCGATCATTTTGCCACTCTATGCCTTTTTGCTTGCCGATGAGACGATTGAAGAACGGGTGGGGCAGGCCTGGCGCAAGCTGGCGGTACACGGGGGTCTGCCGGCGATTGCAGCCGATGCCCTGCTTGGTGCGGCAGCCGAGGCACGGTCTGTCAAGTCTTTTGCCGACCGTGTGCGTTTTCTCGAAGGGCTGGCAAAGCCGTCCGCTGCCGCCGCACCCAGGGAAGCATCGCTCTACATCGCCAACCAGCTTACCCCTGAGGGCTTCGACGAACTGCAGCGACTCTTCATGGCGCGAACACTCGGACTGCATGTCGCGATTGACGGACCGCCGGGTGTCGGAAAAACCCAGTGTGTGCGCGAGATAGCCCGCTTCCTCGGTCAGCCCATCTTCACGAAGACTTGTTCCGGGCGGACCAATGAGAGCCACATCATCGCCTATCCTGTTCTTGCTGTTGACAGCGGGGCGAGCTATACCCGCTACGAAAACGGCCCGCTCTGCCAGGCCCTCGAGTGCGGCGGCATCTTCTACGGCGACGAGTTCAACCAGCTCAAGGAGGATGTGCAGAAGCGGCTCAACAGCGCCTTCGATGACCGGCGCGAGATCGACCGGGCCGACGGTGTTCTTGTCAAAGCCAAACCCGGTTTTTGGGGCGTGATCAGCTATAATCCTTCCGAGGATCTGGGAAGCCGCGATCTCGAAGATTCGGTCGCCGATCGCTTCGTTCATTTGCCCTATCATCGCTGGTCATCCGACTTCAAGGCCTGCATCGCCGTGGCTCGGGCACGCGGTCTGGACCGCAACAAACTCTTGGTCAACAACGACTTCGGGATCACCCTTGGTTTGCGTGGCATTGACCGCAAGCTGCATTTTTACAACGGCATCCGCAAAGGGGGCGAGACGAAATGGCATGACTTCTTCAGTGGTGAAGAGGTCGATCATGAGCCGGAGTACATCTATCTTGTCCACGATGACTGCGATCCTGTCAAGCGGCGCAAACAGCGGGAGATGGCTGATGCACTGTCGCGCTTCTGTTTCGACGAGCTGTCGTTTGCCCGCATCCTGTCTCGTTTCACCGATACGCTGCAGTCCTTAAAGGTGACCGGTGAGTCCCCACTGCTGGCCAAACTCGGCATGGGCGATCTGAAACACAAGGAAGACCTCGAACTGTTGTCGTTGCACGAAAGCTCGGCCCGCATCGAGATGGCTGCCCTCAAACACCACCGGCTGCTCATCAAGAAGGGCTGCCCGCCCTATTTCGCCCAGGCCTACGCGACCAGGATTGCCATCGACCAGATATGCTTCGGCAAGTACCGTAATCGCAAGCTGCGCGAAAAAACGACGGTTGATCTCGTCTGGGCTGTTGCCCGGTCATTCAGTCTGATCAGCAATAGTACTCAGTTCAACACCGGCTTCGTTACAAAGTCGCTGCTTGAGGAGGCAGACAAATGACCGCGCCAGTCGCTATCCGCGCGCTTTCTCCGCGGCAGCGTACTGTTCTTCGCGATTGGTTTGTCAATCGGGAAAACAAGCTGAAGTGCTTTTACGATATCGTCCACGCCTCAATTCAGCCGGCGCATCAGGCGATATTTGCAGCTCTGCTCGACGAACCCGGATTTGCTACCTTTATCCAACGTCGCTCCAAAAGCGGGCTCAGGCGATTTGTTCCGGTCATCACAGTTTTGATGAAAATGGTCGCCGCCGGGTGCAGTGTCGCCGATGTGCTCAAGGTCGCTGAGTTGATTACGAGCCTGTATTATATTCGTGTCGAGCGCAGCTATTATTTTCGACCCATCGACCTTGAAGGGGCCGCCGATTTTGATGAATGTTTTTGCCATATTGCTGCTATCGACCCAGGACTCGCACGCAATTTTCTTGACGTCATGGCAAGCAGTTCGGCGATTTTTTTCACCCGCCGCTACCGTTCCTGGCCACTTGTACGGACGGCGATCATGCGCCAGCTTGCCGCCCGTCTGTCCGCAAAAAGGGATACAGACGATCTCCTCCGGCTGATCGACATCTTTCTCGAAGAAGACATTGACCGGCTCTTCTTGATAGCCAGCAGTGCACTTGTCGGGGTCGAATTTGCCGAACGGATCTTTGCCGTCTTTGCCACCCGAGAGGAGATCGAACCGTTTATCCGGGCCCTGTCAGTCATGGTGCACCGCTTTGGCAAGACGCCGGAACATGCGCTTGAACGCATAAACGGGATATGGTCGCACCTGGTCGATATGTCGCCCGATGGTCTTGCTCCGTTTGGCAAATTCGTCGCGCTCTATTCAAGCAAGCGCAAAGAGCTGGAATTCCTGATCTGGAGAAGTGCCTTCGCACTGCCGCCTGTGAAAGCCAGACGCGCCATCGAACTCTTTGTCTCCGACGGATTTTCTGAAATGGCTGCACGCACCAGTAATATGGGTGTGCTCGGGCTCTTCGTTCGCACGATCATCCTCCTCATCGACGAGACGTCATTCCGCAGCATCGATACCAGTATGCACGGGATCGTCCTGCGGCTGATGCTCGAGCGGAGCATCGACCTCAATTTCCTGCGCCGCCGTGGTGCCTTCTTCAAGTGGGCGTCAGCACGCAATTCGTCGCGTTGCTACGAACTCGAATTGATCCGCATCCTGCTTTTCGAATACCTGTTTATGGCCAGCGGCGCCGTACCGATCAGTATGCCGCAGAAAATGACGAAGTACTGTGATGAGGTACACAAGCAATATGTGATGGTTATAGACGGTGTTCTCGGCAAGTGCAATCAGGGCACGACTAATACCAGTGAACTTGCCTGGTATTTTCATCTTGATCTCCTGTTCAAGGCACGCATCTGGGCACCGGTTGCACCAAAATTTACAAAATGGGAAAAAGATTTTCTCACGCTCACATCACTCGCCGAGGACCAGGGGATTGTCGATCTTGTCATGCTCGCATTAATGGAGCTTCCAGCAGAGGAATTTCCGGACTACCATGCGGTCGTGATGGACATTTTCCGTAACCAGCCGGAGCGGCTCACCGAGGCGGTCACTCCAGATTTTTGGTATCGTGTCTCCTTCCACCAGGCTGCTGGTTATGTCAGCGAGGTT
>DAIREN010000233.1:0-3362 GCA_036795535.1 Spirochaetota bacterium | reverse complement strand
CGATGATCATGCCTTCGATGATGGAGAAGGGATCCCCTTCCAGCGTACTCCGGTCCATAAACGCACCTGGGTCACCCTCGTCCGCATTGCAGATGATATAGCGCTTCGGATTTTTGGCCTTTTGTGCGAATTCCCATTTCAGGCCGGTCAGGAAACCGGCACCGCCACGGCCCCGCAGACCCGACTTCTTGACTTCGGCCACGACCTCTTCCGGCGTCATGCCATCCAGCACCCTGGCCGCTGCCCCAAATCCGCAATAGAAGACATAGTCGTCCAGACTCTCCGGATCGACAATCCCGGAATTCCTCAGGGTCAATCTCGTCTGCTTGCTGAAAAACTCGATATCGGCATAGGTCGTCAGATAGCGGTCGAAGAGGGCATCCTCTTCCTCGACAAGATCGGTGACGACCTGCCCCCCGACCAGATGGCCGGCCAGAACGCGGTCCAGATCGGCCTGATTCCGGATCCGGTAGCGGACGATCTGGGGAAAGACGATCATGTAGTACTGCACGTCGCAGTGTGAGATAAAGAGTCCCCGATTGAGACAGAGCGAGAGCTTGACCGCTGTCTCGTCCAAGCCGGCCTTGTCCAACCCGGCTTTGGCGACCTCCATGGCATCAAACGGCTCGGCACCGCAGAACGTGCTGTTTTTATAGAACGCGACCTGGTAGCGATACTCGTTTTTTGTTTTTTTGTCGAGCAGGTAGTCCAGCACGATCTGCCCGTTGAGGATGTGCTCGGTAAAAATCCGGCGCACCTTTTCCGGTGTCACCGACTGATACTTGAACGGGGGCTTCCCGTGCTGCATCACGCCGACAATCGGTTCGGCACTGCACCGCCCGGTACACCCGGTCTTTTTTATGACAATGTCGCTCCGCCCGGACGCTTCGATGAGCTTTTCAAATTCGTCCCGTACATCCAGGGAGCCAGCCGCATTCTCGCATGTCGCATCACCGATATGGATCTCGATCTGGTGCGCCTTCATACGTTGATGCATGCGCTCCTTTGTCTCCGCCTGCAGCTTGGCATACTGCTCAAGGATTGTACCCACAGTCCGTACCCCTTTACGTTCGTTGCCGTACCGTTGATACGGCGCACTTCGCCAACCAGTATCCCGTATTTGACAAATGCTTGTCAAGCCAAAACACGCTTTGAATCTCCAGAGACGGAAGACTTGGCAGATCTGTTCGCAACAGATCCGGGACAATAATCCGTCAACCCGGCGTCGACAGGCTCAGTATTATGCAGTATCATCATATTGTGCATACCATGTTCCCGCCGGAGGTCGAAATGACACGATCCGCTCGCATCAGCCTGTGGTCAGCCTGCCTTGTCGCTTCGACACTCCTCCTCTCCTGCGGGACGGATTTCCTTTTTGAGGAGCTTGAACCTCCCAGGGATATCACCATAGCGGCACCGACAGGACTGACCGCGACCGACGGGACCCTGATGGCCCGCATTCGTCTGACGTGGCTTGCGACTCCTGAAGCAGTGACATACCAGGTCTTCAGGAGCAATCTCCCCGAGGGTGGCGCTTTTACCATGGTCGCCTCGAATCTCCCCTCGGCGACCTGGGACGACACCAACACGGTCGCCAATTATCCGTTTTACTACAAAGTGGCCTTTTTGACGGCAACCAGCAACCAGAGCGAGCTTTCAACCACTGCCAGAGGCATGTCCCTGCCCTGGCAAGCCCCGGCCCCTCTCGACGTCCAAGCCCGAGCCGGGTCGTCCGAAGACAGGGTGCGCATCAGTTTTTCCGCAGGCAGCAATACAACCGCCGTATCCTGGGTGATCTACACGGCCCCCGGCGAGGACGCCCCCTACTCACCCATCGCGACCCTTCCCGCCACCAACACAACCAGCATGGAAACGGGGTCTCTTGATCGAGGCATGACCCATTTCTTCCGTGTCGTCGGGCTGGATGCCGGAGGCACAGCCAGCCAGGTCAGCCGCGCCGCATCCTGGGCCATCCCCCCGGCCCTCGCCCTGCCCGCACCAGCCGCCCTGACAGCTTCGTCCGGAACCGACAACACGGGGATCACCCTGGCCTGGACGGGAGCCCCAGGTGCGGACGGGTACCGGATCTACCGTACATTCGCAACCAACACCGGCTATCAGCTTGTGGCCGGAGTCCCGACATCGCCATGGAAAGACACCAACGCAATCGCCCCCGATCGCTTCCTCTACAGGATCAGTGCAACCAACAGCAGCGAGGAGAGCCTCGCCCACCAACCCGTCGAGGGTTGGCGCGGCTATGGCCCATGGAACGGCGCCACCATCCTCAGTGCCTCCGACGGGAGCACAAGCAGCGGGATTCTGCTCACCTGGCTTCCGGTCCCGGGCGCATCCAGCTACACTGTCTTCCGGGGAACAAGCTCGGGCGGCCCATGGACGCAGATTGCCGGACCACTTGCCGAGACCACATGGCTGGATGAAAGCACGGCATACGCAACACATTTTTGGTATCGGGCTGTTGCCATCCGGGAGGATGGCACTGCCGGCCCGCCCAGTCCGGCGGATGAGGGATTCCGTGCCTTCGAGGACGCGCCTCCGGCGCCAACCGGGGTGACAGGAATCAACGGAGGAATTGACACACACAAAGTCACGTGGAATTCGATGGGCGTAGCCAAATACCGCGTCTATAAGTCCGATAATTATGATGGACCCTGGAGTCTTGAGGCAGAGCAGACTTCAACGACGTGGTCTTCTTGGTCGGCTTTTAGCCGATACTGGGGGGTATTCTACCGCATCAGCTGCCTGAGCGCATCCGGCAAAGAAAGCCCGCTTTCTCAACCTGTTCAAAGCGCTGCATGGTCCGGAATCAATGCGCCGGAAATGTTGTCTGCAAGCCAAGGCCTATCCAGAAGCAGAGTCACAATTTCTTGGTCAAAAGCATGGAACCCCAACAAATACTGGGTGTTCCGGGCGCCATCGCCAGAAGGACCATGGATGAACATAAGCGGAGATCTCTCCACAAATGTTCAAACATATACCGACCCGATAGAGTCCGGAGTCTGGTTTTACCGCCTCAAAGCGGAAAGCTTCATTGGCTATGATTCAGGATACAGCGCCACAGCCACAGGGTATCCAATCCCTTGGCCAGCCCTGCAACCCCCGCTACACATCTCCTCAGCCAACCAGGCGGCCGGTTCTGAAGTTCTGCTTGCCTGGGAGGAAGTCAACCAGGCCGCCGGCTACCGTGTCTACCGCTCGCGCGAGGAACACGGCCTCTACAGTGACGTCTCCGGAATCGTCACCGGCACGTCCTGGGTGAACACAGGCATCACCCCGGGCGCCGTCTGGTACTACAAGATTTCGACCGTCAATCCGGCGGGCAAGACTGGTCCGCTTTCGCCCCC
>DAIREN010000232.1:0-3364 GCA_036795535.1 Spirochaetota bacterium | reverse complement strand
TGCGGTCACGGTGGTGACAATACTGCCGTTTGTGCTGGCACTGCTTGAACTGCTGGTGCTGCCATCGTCGTCGTCACCGCAGGCGATGAAAGACAGGACACTGAGGACAGAAAGAATGATAATACTGAAACGATACATATTTTTCTCCTTGGAATATTTGTGCAATTGAATGACGGTCTGGTCAGTATTTGACTGAAAGCCGCAACCAGATTTCACGCCCCCCCAGCGAAAAACCCTCAGTTGAGGCGTAGTCCACATCAAAGAGGTTATCGACACCGGTGCTGATGGTTGTCCATGCTGTTGGATTCCAGGTGATTTCCGCCCCGGTCAGGTTCCAACCACCCATTTCGACCGTCTGGGTGTTTCGTGTTCCGACATATTGCCAGTTTGCTGCGATGCGCAGGCTCTCAACAACCTGGAAACCTGCCTCGGCTCTGATGCGCAATCGCGGCAGATCATAGGGACGGTCGAGGGAATCCAGGTTGTCGGGATTCATCCAGGTACAGGCGAGCGTGTAATCGACCCTTGCACCAGCCCCGGCCATGGTCAATTCGAGACCGGGTATTTCAATCCGTCCGATATTCTGGTACTGGTCCCTGGTGACACCGTCGATTTTTTTTGGCGTGATCTGGATGTAATCGTCGCAATGCTTGAAGAAAGCGACGGCGCGGGCTTTGACGAATTTTCCGAAATCGCGGGTCACGCCGACTTCGGTACCGATGCTCGTCTCGGGTTTGATGTCCGGGTTCGGCCAAGCAACACCCATCCGGGAACTGTAGCGGTCCTTGAGGGTCGGAAAGCGGGTTCTTCTGGCGAGTGTCGCATGGATCAGGGTGTCCACATTGGCCTGCCAGTAGAGTCCGGCCTGCCAGTCGCAAGCCGGGAGCGGATTGATGACGTACTCATCGGTATATTCGCTCAATTGATCGCCGGCCGTATTGGCCTTGTTGGCCATGCCGGGAACAAGGAGACTGAGTGTCGCCCCTGTCCGAAGGGTCACGCTTTCGGATAACTGAACTGTGTTCTCCAGGCCACCCGATACAGTGGTGTCCCGTTGCTGTTCGGTAACGAGTTGTCCGATGTAGTATGAGGAATGACTGTCATGTCGCAGGAAGACAAATGGCTGAAGAGTCAAAGCTTCTGCAGGCTGGAGCACCAATTCGGATGAGAAACCGAAATTATAGTCCTCATAGACACTTTTCGTACGTGTCGAGGAGAGGGCCGTGTGCAGCACGCTGGTATAACTGTCGATTTCATTGTCAAATTCATCATACCAGATCCGTGTTCGAACGAGAGCCGTTTTGCTCAGGGTTGTTTTTCCCATCAGGGCGATGCTGTTCCGGTTCCAGAACGGCATTTCCCAAAACCGGGTAGCCAGGCTGCTGTTGTCCATGGCATTGGTGCCATCATAGGTCGGGATATTTTTTGCGCCCCGCTGAATCCCTGCGCGCAGGATGTATTCATCCCCGCTGGCGGGATTCCAGGCCAGTTCGAGATTGATGGTGCGGTTGTCCGAGTCGGAATTCTTGCGTTTTGAACCGTCCTTGCCGGGTGAATCGGCCGAGACCGGCATGAAGTCCCGTTCAGCCGAAAAGAAATCGGCCTTGAACCAAAAATCGCCTTTTTTCCCGGAGGCAGAGGCGGCGGTCCACCAACTGGCCCGCTGCCAGTCGGAATTGGCTGTCAGGCCGCTCTCGATACGTGCTTCATACTCTCCTTCGGGCCTGCGTGAGACAAGATTGATGGCACCGGCAAAGGCGTTGGGCCCAAGAGTGAGAGACGTGTAGCCAGTCGAGACTTCCACACGATCATACCCGGCCAAGACAAAGCGCCCGGGGTCGGTGGATTTGTCATAGGGTGCTGTGACCTGGAGTCCGTCAATGTAGACCGGAACGTAGCGGACACCGAATCCGCGCAGACTGAAGTGGTTTTCGTTGCGGCCGCCTGAAAACGAGTCCATCATCCCTGGGACAAGCGAGAGGATATCGGTCAGGGTAGTGGCCTTTCCTTTTTTGAGCTGGTTGCTTGAAAGCGTGGTTGTGGTAGCCCGCATCCAGGATTTTCCCACGACCTCGATGGTGCCGAGGGTGATGCTGTCATGTGCGGCGCTGAGGAGTCCGGGGGAGAGCAGCAGCAGGACTGAAGCAAGAAAGGTGCAGCATGTTTGGAGTGTTGTTTTGGACATATTTTTCATACCTTGGTTTTGGAATCCAGTTGTACACAGCATGCCATGACAAGGTTTGTCCCATGGCATCGGAACCGGCGCAACGTCCGTTCTGCTCAGGCTGTGTACGGTGCATCTTCATCGTACAATTTCTCCGGGCGCCCGCGTTTAGCCGGCGAGGGCAATGGTTCCCTGGCTGATGATGGCCAGGCAGACGACAAGCGTCGAAACACTGAGCCGGACAACAAGGGGTTTTTCTTCTTGCCGTGCGGCAAATGCCATCCAGAGTGCAATGACACCCATGTCGATCAGGCTTCCGACTGCCATCTTTGGCAGGGCAGTGAGAACAAAGCTCCCGCCATCGATGCCACGGATTGAGGCGGAGAGGAGCTGGATTCCGACAAAGGCGACTCTCCAGCCAATGACGGCTGCCGGAACAAGCAGGAAGGGCGAGACGTTTCGCCTGAGCCCCTGGATAAAGGCATACCCGAAGGCCGACTGGAGGAGAATCGCAATCATCGGGTGAAGCGTTGAAACCGGGGTCAGATGGGGGAGGAAGAGATTGACCGATTTGATCGCGGCGGCGACCAGGGCAACCCCGAAGACGTCGCCGGCCTGGCCCTGGCGGGCTGCTTTCGTCATGCAGAAGAGACCGATGGGGAACATGAAGGCGCCCGAGATCATGCCGGGCATGAGGTGCAGGAGATAGCCAAGGCTGGCCTCGGCCAACCCCCAGACTCCTCCCCAAAACAGAATCGATGAAAACCTGACGCGTGATGGACTCATGAACAACTCCTTTGTATGTCATTGGTACCGGATGCACCGCATCCGGAGAAAGTGGCTGGTGTTCGGGAAAGGGAGGTCACGATCCGGCAATCTGGAGTCGTGATGTCCATACGTTGTATGATCTCTGTGAGGAAACATTCCCGGACAACGAGAATGGCATCGGAACGTTTGAGGAGTGGAAGCACGGGGGCCAAGCCCTCGCCGCACAATTCCAGTCGTCCGATTTCATCGATGGCCAGTGGCCTGCACGAGTCTGCGATGTCCTGCCGGATGCGCTGGTTGGCCAGCGCAATCCCCGAACGGGAAAAGGAAAATCGGCCGAGGGCGGGACCGCCATCCCAGTCGGGGGGAGCGGTCTCGGGTGTGCGTGCAAAGGGGATGATGGACTGGTCCCGCAGGCAGAGCAGGTCGTAT
>DAIREN010000231.1:0-3368 GCA_036795535.1 Spirochaetota bacterium | reverse complement strand
CCCGGGCCTGCCGATGTGGATGATCGAGCAATATTGGAAGGGATACAGATAATGGCGGGGTGTTGGTGTGAATGCAATTCGACCATACAGGGTTTGGGATTACCCATATCCACAATACCGTCATGATCCTGCAGGGCGTTTTTCAATACCGCTCCGGCAAAGGAGGGTATTGTCGAAATACCATGATGCAAACACAACACCGACAAAGCCATCTGCGGATTATTTTCTAAAGATGCGGTAAATTGCCGGTACGGAGCGTATATCTGAGTATGGTTCATGTCTTTTGCATTTTGGGTGTCAGTGTGGTATACTCTTTCGGACTTGAAATGACCGTTGAAGGTCAACAGGGTATGGGTGCCTGTATGGACCAAGAATATTTTCCACTTTATAAGGATACATAATGCTTAGCGAACAACTGAAAGATTTGGAACAAACCCTCTGGCAGACGGCTGATACCCTGCGGGCCAATTCGGACCTCAAATCAAGCGAGTATTCCACGCCGGTTTTGGGGCTGATATTTTTGAAGTTTGCCGACAACAAATATTCGACGTACGAGCAAGAGATTCAGAACGAGTATGAAAAGCTCAAAAATACCCGGCGTGAGCGAAAAATCGAAGAGATAGCCCTCGAAAAATGCGGTTTTTATCTGGCACCCAAAGCCCGCTATGACTTTCTGTTGAACCTGCCCGAAGAAGAGGATATTGCCAAGGCCATAAAGGATGCCATGGCCATTATTGAAGAATACAAGCCGGAACTCAAGGGTATTTTACCCCAGGATGAATACTTCAAGCTGGTCCGCAAAAAAGAGTTTCGGGATTTGCCCAAGCGCCTGCTCAAAAGTTTTGCCGATATTCCCAAACAAGCCACCGGTGACATGTTTGGCCAGATCTACGAATATTTTTTGGGCAAGTTTGCCATGGCCGAAGGGCAGGGCGGGGGCGAGTTCTTTACACCCCGCAGTGTTGTGCGTCTGATGGTTGAAATCATTGAACCCCACAACGGCACCGTGTTTGACCCTGCCTGCGGTTCCGGTGGCATGTTTGTCCAATCGGCGCATTTTATCGACGAACGCCGAAAGGCGGGCAAGGGCGGCAACGATACCAGCCTCTATGTGTACGGTCAGGAAAAGACCCTGGATACCGTCAAACTGGCCAAGATGAACCTCGCGGTCAATGGTCTGCGTGGCGAGATTCACCAGGCTATTTCGTACTACGAAGATCCGGTTGCTGCCTTTGAAAAGTTTGATTATGTCCTGGCCAATCCTCCGTTCAATGTGGACGATGTCAGTCTGGCCAAAGTCGAGCAGGACCGTCGTTTTAACACCTATGGTATCCCCCGCAATAAAACCAAAAATAAAAGCAAGGGCGAAGAGACCTGCCCCAATGCCAACTATCTCTGGATCAACCTGTTTGCCACATCTCTCAAAAAGACCGGACGGGCCGGACTTGTCATGGCCAACTCCGCCAGCGATGCGCGCCACAGCGAAGCGGATATCCGTAAAAAGCTGATCGAATCCAATCTGATCTCCCGCATGCTGACGTTGCCGTCAAACATGTTCTATACCGTCACCCTTCCGGCCACGCTCTGGTTTTTTGACAAGGCAAAAACAGACAACCGGATTTTGTTTATTGATGCCCGCAACATCTTTACCCAGATTGACCGGGCACACCGGGAATTTTCGGCCGAACAGATACAAAACATAGCAACCATTTCCCGGCTGCATAAAGGAGAGCGACAGTCCTTTGTGGAACTGATACGCAGCTATTTCACGCAGGGCTTTGCAAGGGTCAAAGCCAACCGTGCAAGTCTCAAAACAGTTTCTGAAAAAGTGACCAAACTCCTCAAAGAGTACGGCATCCAAGAGGTACCAGATTTTTCGCCCGTCATTGAGAGCGGTAAATCCCTTGTCAGTGCATGGGAGAAGAGCGAAGAGTACAGCGAGAGTGTCAAAGAAAACAAATCGCAAAAAGCCCTGGCCGAAAAGACAAAGCCCTTTTTTGAGAAACTGCATGCGTTGTTGAAAATTGTGGATCGCGATGTACGCACTATCGAAAAAGATAATACCCGTGCCAAGGATATCCGCCTCTTGAAAACCGAGCTGGAAGAGCTGCATCGTGAGGTCAAGGACACCGAATACTTTTTCACGCATATCCACTGGCTGCAGGAGCGTTTTCCCGAGGCGAAGTATGAAGATGTCACCGGACTGTGCAAACTGGCAACCCTTGAAGAAGTCAAAGAACAGGAGTATTCCCTCAACCCCGGCCGCTATGTGGGCGTCGTCATCGAAGAGGACGGCAAGACCGAAGAGGAGTTTATCGCCGAGATTGTGGGGCTCAATGATGAGTTGGCGACGCTGAATGCAGAGGCCCGCAAACTGGAGAGCGTGATCGCCAAGAATATTGCGGCAATTGCGGGTGAAGAATGAAACCTGCAAAAAAACCTGTCATTTTTATCTCCTCAACCGTGTACGGGATTGAAGAATTGCTGGAGCGTCTCTATACACTCTTGACAGCTTTCGGATATGAGGTTTGGCTTTCCCATAAGGGTACTGTGCCGGTTTTATCCAATAAAACAGCTTTCGAGAATTGCATGGCTGCGGTAGAAAAGTGTGATCTTTTTCTCGGCCTCATTACGCCCTATTATGGGAGCGGCGTTGATGAAGAGGACGGCATCTCGATCACCCATAAGGAACTCAAAACAGCGCTGGAGCTTAACAAGCCTCGTTGGCTCTTGTCCCACGACCATGTGGTTTTTGCCAGGTCCTTTTTGGAAAAACTGGGGCATAAGACGGCTGCAGACCGCAAGAAACTGACACTCGCACACAGTCCGATATTCGGCGATCTCAGGGTTATTGATATGTACGAAGAAGCGGTGCTGTCCCAAACACCGCTGCGGGACAGGCAGGGCAATTGGGTACAAAAATATCAGAGCACCGAAGATGCGCTGCTCTTTACCACTGCACAGTTTTCACGTTTTCAGGAGGTTGAAGCATTCATACATGAAAACCTTTCAAATCCTGTCCAGTTTGCCAAAGCCTCCAAAACCAAGGGGGCTACGTCATGAAAATCGAGAAGCTGAAAGCCCTGCTCAATCTTGCAGAAAATCAGAACATTGAGTGTACATCTGCCTTTAAATCGGATATTGCTGGTACGCAGATCTGTGCCTACCTGAATTCCGGTGGTGGCTATTTCGTGTGCGGTGTCCGTGATACTGGCGACATTACAGGGATACCTCCCATACAGGATCTCAAGACACTTGAAATTGAAGTAGCAAAAAAAATCTCACCCCGGGCTTTTTTCTCCTTTGAATTGCATACCATAGAAGGCAAAACCGTACTGGGTATCGAAGTGCCATCTGGCAAGGATGTC
>DAIREN010000230.1:0-3377 GCA_036795535.1 Spirochaetota bacterium | reverse complement strand
ATGATTACAAAGCACTTGAACCAACTATTGATGCACGCACCATGGAAATACACCATAGCAAACATCATAATGCGTATGTTACTAACTTAAATAATGCTATTGCAGGTACTGATGCTGAGAAAATGAAAGACCGGAAATCCGGCCACCCCGAATTCTTCATACATGAATTCACGGATGTAATTCAAAACCTGGGTTCCGGTTGATCCAAGCCCGATAAAAATTGCCGGTTTGATTGTAGGATTTACAAAGGCCATGGGATACGTTCTCCTTAGATGAGATTAGTCTTGTTTGAGAATTTCTATACGAACAGGGACTTCCTTGCCAAACTTGTTTTTGAGCACGACCTCTCCACTCTCCTCGATGAATCGAGGCATGGCAGGTGAGCCATCGCCGGGTGTCACGAGACAGCGGATCCCTTTTCGATCAGGGGTGATATCAAGCCTGGCCTGTTCCATCTTGATCCCGCGGAAGAGATGGCAATCCGTACTCTCACCGCGCAACTCGGGATCAAAGACAATCTTGTGGACATCCTCATTGAGGACAAATTTTTCTTCTTTGCCAAAACTGCCCGCCAGAGCCAGAGACAGTTCAACAGGCCAACGGGGCTTGAACTGTCCGAGAATCAATCGTGTGAGAGCAAACAGCAGCGCCAACCCGGCCAGGACAGCAAGAATGAGCAGGAGCGTCACAAAAAATGAGGTCGCGTTTTTTTCCTGCAACAGGAGAGGAAGATTGCGGAAGACATAGCGGTATTCCCGGTTATGGACATCCTGATAGATGACCCGCACAAATGCCTGTTTCTGCCTCTTGACCAGTTCCATTCCGGCCGTATCCGTCTTGTCCTCAAAGACAACATCTTTGAGGGATGAAAGATCATCGCTCTTGATCCTGGCCTTGACGCGGAAGGTTTTTTTGCTCTCCGGATCACGCAACTCCAATTCGATCCCCCGGATGCGCATCGTTGGCAGGGAGCCTTTATCGGCAACGATCTGTGCCGGAAGACTCTCCAGATTCCACAAAGATTCAGCCGTCTTGTCGTAGACAAGAACCACCCTCTGCTCATCACCCGTCATGAAACGCAGTTTGAACGCAGCATCGTCGGCGACCTTGCGCATTGTCACAAAAATACCATTGGCCGCCCGGGCCCGGAAGAGAACAAACTGGGTGTTGACACCCTCATGCAGCCGGTCCCATTTTTCGAGCAGCGCCTGAGGAATGGCATTCACCCCGCCGTCAAACACGTTGTCACTGATGTCGATCCAGAACACCTCGTGCTCACTGTCAAATTTTTCAAGAAGGGCCATCTCGGGCAAATAGAGCAAGGTGTCTGGCTGCTTGAACCAGGCTGCAAAGCCATCCCGGTCCTGTGGCAGAAGATCAAGGAGCGCACCGGTCTGGTCCGAGGTACTCTCATCGATTTTCCGGTCAAGGGTTGTCCCATAACTCCAGAATGACCAGCGATCATCCCCCCCCCTGAAGAGGGGCCTGTCTTTGAGAATACCGGAATTGTCCGTGACAATCCTGATACCTGCCGCTGCCTCGTAGCGGCCCTCAAAAAGAATCTGTGACACGGTCTGACGGATCGCACGGATGATCCTTGCATCAAGCTGGTTAAGCATGCTCCCCGAGGCATCCATGGTCACATAGATCCTCCGCGGCTTTACATCCTGCTCTGCCCCAACCATACCATTTGAAAGCACAAAAAAAAGTACAACGGCGACTACACCCTGCATCCAGGCCTTCATATTTCCTCCGACATTCAAAAATGGATGACAACCATATCAAGACCGGCCGATGCACCAAAGCGGGCGTAGCGACGGACCGGCGAAACAACCGACTTTCCATCCGAAGGTACAAATTCAGGAATCACTGAATGCGTGACATTCAGTTCCCCGTCTCTCAGGATATCACCAATATCCATCGAAGATGCCCCGGAAAAGATCCCGATCCGGGATCCATCCGTCCAGATCTCGCTGCCTTCAAGGGTTCGCCCTCGGGAAAGGCTAAGACGACCAAAGCGTTGCCTGAAACCACTGCTGTTGACAACATGGTACCTGCGCGTTTCTTCGGTCCTTGTATCCAACTCAAAACACCCGATCATGACAACGCACTCAGCATGTTCATTGCGCATATAGGGCGGCGGGCGTCTCAGAGCAGATGCCAGCAAAACCGGTTTTTCAGCGAGAGAGTGAAATTCGCCTTCAAATTCGGTACAGATGGCATCAAAAAACCGGAACTCGTCGTACTCGGGAGACCATGTCGCAAGAACACGGGCACCATCTTCTCTGCGAACAGCTTCTATTGCAAAATTCTCATCCAGGGGCGCCGGTGCCGATGCCAACCAACCAGCGGGCAATCCACCCGAACACGTGGCAACAAGATCATGTTGTCCCATGCCAGTCAACACCGAGCGGATACTGCTGAGGGGCAGTGAGAAGACCCGTCCCTTGGATGTCGTGCAAAATAAACTGGAGGCCCGGTCATGGACCAACGGTGCCCGGAACACCTCGTCAGATTCAAGTCCTTCGGTCGTAACCACAAGAGACGGTTCAACCCTCTCGGATCCATTCATTCGTGATTGTATAATTTTTGAATACATCCAGAAATAATATTTGTGTGGCGTGATCAGGCAGAGGATCTGATCCTTGACATCCGCTGTCCCGAATGGAAAGACTGCAAATCCTTCACACCCGAAATCGACTTCATACAGAGTGACTGCTGGAGATGGATGCTCGGCGATCCCAAGTGCCGAGACATCGACGGTCTTGACAAGCAATTTTCCAGTTTTGTCTCTCTCGGCAAACACAACAAGATCTTCGATGACGGCAAGCTGACACTCCTCATCGGGAGCAGGAGCATAATCATAGAGCCATGGGGCATTTTCGGGGCGGAAGGACTGTCTGATCTCGATCTTCCCGGCTATTTTATTGCGCAAAACAAGCACATCCCGGAAAAACAGCATATCGACCAACTCGCTATCATCGTACTGAAAGCGGTCACTCCATTTATGGACGATGGGCAGATCAATCCGGCCAGTGGAGATATTCTCTTCCGAAGGGAAATATTTATTAATAGAAGAAACGCCACCGATATGCAGCCGACTCCTCAAGCGTTGGCTGCATTGACGGCAATAGACTGCGGTCCCCTGGTTGAGCTGCCTGCAATGCGGGCAAAGCAGCAAGACGCGCCGACAGACGGGACAGATACATCCGGTGTACTCATCAGGATCGAGTGAATTTGCCGCATCATCGGCATGGTTGCAGTAGGGACATTTCATTAATACACTCTCCATGGCGCAGGCAGTATAAACCAGTCACCTGTATTTTTCAAGAGCCGTCTTTGAATTTATCCAAATCACTTGCGCTATACCCAGGATC
>DAIREN010000229.1:0-3378 GCA_036795535.1 Spirochaetota bacterium | reverse complement strand
AAACGATATCGAGCAGCCAGCCTTCGGGGATCAGGCCATCAAAAAACGGGAAGAAGGTTCGTGACTCGAAAGGGCTGTCCGCCAGGGGCAAGGTCAGGCTGACGGGGCGGGCATCGGGCAGGGTCAGGTACTCCGGATCATAGGTAAACCGGTACCCGGTGTCGGTCTCTTCGATGATGCCGGCATGGAGAGCATGGCAATTGACCCGAGCCCGGCGGTACGCTGCTTCAGTCATGGACTCGCTCCTTGACCCGGGGCGCGGCTTCGGCCCCGAACATGGCCAGGGCCTGGTTGACCTTGTCGAGGCGGAGGCTTTCCTTGCCCTGCTCCAGGTCACGAACAAAGCGCAGCCCGAGCCCGGATTTTTGGGCAAATTCCTCCTGTGTCAGACCGGTGGACTGGCGATGTTTCCGGACGTATTCTGCTATCGGGTTCGCTGCATTCATGATGACAGTATATACCCGAACGGGTATATAATCAAGACATTATTGGAAATTATACCCGTTAAGGTATAATTTGAATGATTATCGAATGACTATACCAGAACGGGTATAGTCATGAATACTCCCGGAGAAGACCCCGCATAGGGGTAGTGTTGTCCGTGGCAGTCCAAGTCTCAACGGTGAGTCCCTCGGGCAGAAATTCGCCCGCTGTTCCAATGGAGGCCATTAGCCATGCCTCGCTTTTTTCCGCGGCCGCCTGCCAGAGAATGGCCTGATCCGGATACTCTCGCTTCAGGACAGCGATGGCCAGGGACGTTTCCAGGATCCGCCGGGGCAGGCTTCCCGCCGGGGGCAGGTCGGCCAGGAAGTCCCGGTTCGCCTTCAGGACGTTTATATATACTTGTTCTTCAAGTTCGAAGAAACCTTCCGGTTGCAGCCCGCTCAAAATAAGCAGGACATTGGCTTCGCTGTCGGCGGACGGGTTGTCCACACCGGAATCAATCACGGTGGACATGACCTTGTTCAGGTCTACCGTATTTTTATCTGGCATTCGCCGACGGGCAAGGAAAGGCGTACCGGATGGCGTGCCCCCCGGTTCGCAGATAGCCTCACAGATGACATCTGATGTTATCTGCATGGTGTTCATACAGGCCAGCCCGTCATGGATCAGCATCGAGGGAATCCGGTGCAGGATGATTGGCGCGTCCGGATTGGCGTCCAGTCGCTGCTCAACACCGATAAAGCTTGTTTCCCGCGAGAGCAGGTTGAACTCCCGCGAGATGGAGATGATCTCGTCACGAAGTGAGTCGACTTTGCGGTGCCGCTGCCGCGAGCCCCGAGTACAGCGGGTCTCGAGATGGCGGATCCGCTCGCGTCCCCAGTGGGTGGCCAGCGGCAGGGCTTCGCCCTCAAGCGGTGTGACCGGGACTGTGAATCGGTGAACCTGTTCCCCAATTTTTATATTTAGCGATATCTCCGGTGGCGGTGTTTCCGGGGACGTCCGGGCGGGCAGCAGGAGATGTTCGTCGGGGAAGAGTGCCGTGACGGGCATGGCCTGTACAGCCTCGCAGTGCCAGTCGATGGATTGGATGGTACATGGAGCGCTGCGGGCACGGTTGAAGGCGCTGAGAATCGCCGGTTCGATCCGTTCACCCGGGACCACAGGTGAGAACGTCCCGCTGCTGACGCGGGCCAGTTCCCGAAGCAAGTACGAATTCGGTCCGTGTCCGATACCGATGGTGAAGACGCGGATGCCGGTGCCGGCCATAAGTTCGATGATATCGTTCTCGTTTGAAACTTCCCCGTCGGTCAGCAGGATGATGTCCGTGTTTCGACTTGATTCGCGGATGATGGCCTGCAGTGGCGTCAGCAGTTCCGTACCGCCGAGGTCGGCATCAATACCGGCCAGCCATGCCTGTGTCCGGGACAGGACTTCGGGTGTAGCTTGGATGAAATCCTGTCCGTGTCGCTCGTACGTGCTGCCAAAGCGGTAGACGGCAAAACGCGAATCGGACGGCAGGGCCGACAACAGGATGTGCAAGGCCCTCTTGGCCTGGGCAATTGAGTCGCCTTCCATCGAGCCCGAGCAGTCGAGCAGAAAAACCAGATCGCGATTTGCGTTGCCGGCTTCGCGGAACAGATTGGAGGGGACACACAGGTCGAGTCCGAGGAAGCCCTTGTCGTCGTGCCAGGCGCGGGCCGATGCTCCCGTCTTCTGGCCGACTTCAAGGACAAAGTCGCGGTCCATCGCTGTTGTTCCGGCGGTGAACTCAACTTTGGTCGTGCCGCCGTCGAAAGCTGTCCGGATGGAATGGGTCGGTGACGCCAGACTGATGATCTCTGCGCCGTCCTGGATCTCCAGGGAAAGATCGAGTTTATAATCCGGGGTCAGCGATAATGGCGGATTGATAGCCTCATCAATCAACCACTCGCCGGGATCGTCCGTGCCGACCGGGACATAGCGCGGGGCGATTGTCAAGGGTAGCGTGATCCGGGTCAGACCGGCCCGGGCCGGGCACAGGTCGAACCAGTCAAGCTGGATCAGGGCTTCTTCGCCCGGTTGCAGGTTGCCGACCGAGAGCGTAAATATGTTCGGCCGTTCCTCGTCGACAAGAAAGCCGCTGTGGCCGGCCGCGAGAGCCTTGTCATAGCGTGTGAAGGCCGCGTTTCGTTCTTCGACTTCTCCCTTGATCTCCGTTTCATCGCGCCGGATGCGGAAACCGCGAACCGATGCTGTGTCAGGCAGGGGAAATTTGTACACTGCCTCCAGGGCAATCTGCCCGCTATTCCGGAAGTGCTGTTCGAGCGTACAGGCGAGCGCATTGCCGGTCAAAACGCCGTCAAGGCGAACGGAGATTAGAGGCAAGCTTCCTCCCTCGTTTTTCTGCGAATCCATGGTGTTACTGGTGGACATGGTACGTCTCCTTCACAACGAAATGGCCTGCTCCCCGGTATCATACTCGATGACGATACCTGCTGCGGCAGTTGCTGTCACTGGCAATCGGTAATACGCACCGTTGGGCGGTAAAATTGCATGGGATGGATGATGTTTTCGCGTGCGCTGCAGCCCCCTTTTGCGACCGGGGCAGTAATAGATCACGGGACAACGGGGGGAGCGCGAGACCCGGCAGCACGTTTTGGTCTACGCCCGGACCGGACACTTCAAGTGGCAGCCTGCCTGCGGCTCGCGCGCGGGGGGCGTCCCCCCGAAATAAAAATAGTAGGGAAGTATTATTCCAAGAGTAACAAATGAGTAACAAAAAGTGGCAAAAAAAGAGGAAATAATGAAAAACAAGCACAACCAGCGGGAGGCCCGCTTTTTGTAACTTGTTGAATTACTTACAATTGATTGCTTTTTATTTGTTCTTGTTTGATTCATTAAATCTCTGCCGGGAACAGGACTTGAACCTGCACAGCCTTGCGACTACTAGCTCCT
>DAIREN010000228.1:0-3400 GCA_036795535.1 Spirochaetota bacterium | reverse complement strand
CCTGATGGTGGCGGGCAATATACCCGGCGCGACCCAGACCATCCCCCTGGCCCTCTACTCGGCGGTCGAGTCGGGCAACACAAGCGCAGCCAACCTCCTGCTCGGCGTCACGGTGGCCCTTTCCTTCGCCATCGTCATCATTGTCCGCTGGAGCGAGCGACGCACGGCAGCCAGCCGGGCACACCGCTTGGCGGGCGGAGGCTCCCGATGATCCAGGTCACCTGCACCCGGCAGCTTCCGGAATATATGCTCGACGTCTCGCTCTCCGTTGCGCCCGGGGAAACACTCGTCATCCAGGGAGAATCCGGTGCCGGAAAAACCAGCCTGCTCGAGTGCATCGCCGGCCTGGCCGCGCCTGACTGCGGGACCATCATCATCAATCAGGTGACCGTCTGGTCCAGCCAGGACAGGATCAATCTGTCTCCACAGGAAAGGGCTGCAGGTTTTGTCTTTCAGGATACGGCCCTCTTCCCCCACATGAGCGCCCTCGAAAACGTCTCTTTTGCCGTCACAGCCGGTTACCGGCGCAGGCATGAGACTGTTCCCCAAAAAAAAGCAGTGGCTGCCCTGGCACAGCAGGAATTCGAGCGACTGGGCATCGCCCATCTGGCACACGCCCGGCCCCGCATGCTCTCCGGAGGCGAGCGCCAGCGTCTGGCCCTGGCCCGCGCCCTGGCGGCACAGCCATCCGTCCTGCTGCTGGACGAACCGTTTTCGGCACTCGACCGCAAGACTCGCGAGGAGATGTGGCGTATCGTCCGCGAACTCAAGACCGGCACCAGGCTCTCCCTTGTCCTCGTTACCCACGATCATGAAGAAGCACAAGTCCTCGCCGACCGCATCCTTCAGATTGACCGTGGCCTGATTCATGATGATGCTTGATACAGACACAGGCAGGAAAGGTCTCCCACACCATGCTCACTCTTGATGAAGCCCTCGAATTGTGCCGGAAGGAACCCGTTCCCCGGGTGTTAACCGAAACCCTGCCCATTGAAGCCGCGGTCGGGCGTGTCCTCCCCGAGGCAGTCTCCAGCCCGATCGACTCACCCCCCTTTGACAAGGCAACCATGGACGGCTACGCTGTCTTTGAAGAAGCACTCCAGCCCCAAACAAGCCTGCAGGTCCAAGCCACCATCGTCGCCGGTCAGGGCGAGATCCCGGCAGACCTGGCCGCAAGCGGAACCTGTGTCCGCATCATGACGGGCGCCCCCGTACCCGCTGGTGCTGTCCAGGTGATTCGCAGGGAATACGTCCGCGAAGAAGATTCTTCCATTACAATCACGACTCCCGAGACGGGCCGCAACATCGTCGGGCGCGGAGCGCATCTTCAGGCAGGCCAGACTGTGCTCCAGCCCAAGGTCCTGACACCGGCGGATAGCGCCATCCTCGCCGGTCTCGGTCTGACGACCGTCACTGTCGCCCGTTCGCCGCGCATCGCACTCATCACGACCGGCTCGGAACTGGCCAGTCCCGGTCAAAACCTCATGCCCGGCCAGATCCATGACAGCAACGGCACCCTGCTTTCGGCCCTGATCCGCGAAACCCGCTGCCCCCTCTGCCGCCATCTCTCGGTCAGTGATGATCCCGAGAGCATCCAGGCCGCAATCAGTGATGCCCTGGCCCACGCTGATGTGCTCCTCGTCACCGGTGGTGTTTCAGCCGGTGACTTCGACCACGTCCCGGAGGCCCTGGCGCAGGCCGGCGTCGAGACCATCTTTCACCGGATGGCCTTCAAGCCGGGCAAGCCCCTCCTCTTTGGGCGCCGTGAAAGCCAACATGTTTTTGCCCTTCCCGGAAATCCGCAGGCAGTCTTTGCCCTCTGGACTCTCTTTGTCCGCCCGTACATCCTGCGCCGCCAGGGCATCGTAGTCCCCGAACGGATCGTCTCACTTCTGGCCCGCGAGACGATCCCGCATACCGATCCCTCACGAAGCGAGATGGTCCTCCTCGCGCTTAACGGAGGACAGGTCGAACCTGTTCCATCTGTCGGGTCTTCACATCTCGAAGCACTGGCCCATGCCGAAGCCTGGGCCATCATCCCGGCCCAAGCAGGGGATATCGCCGCAGGAGAGAGGGTAGATGCGCGACTCCTCTAACCGCCTGATTGACTATCTGCGCATCTCGGTCACGGACCGCTGCAATCTGCGCTGCACCTACTGCATGCCCCCCGAGGGGGTCGAAAAAAAACGCCATGACCAGCTCCTCTCCCTCGAAGACCTGGCCTTAGCGGCCCGGGCTGCGGCCAGCCTGGGCGTGCGCAAGATCAGACTGACCGGCGGCGAACCGCTGGTCCGGCACGGTATCGTGCAGCTTGTTTCGCTGATATCGGCCATACCGGCTATCACGAGTCTGGGGATGACGACCAATGGAACCCTCCTGGCTCCGCTGGCGGCGGATCTCAAGGCCGCCGGGTTGATGAGCATCAATATCTCGCTGGACACCCTCGATCCGGAGAGGTATCGCGAGCTGACCCGGGGCGGGGATATCCGTCAGGCCATCGCCGGAGTCGAGGCCGCCGCCGCCCTCGGGTTTCCCGTCAAGCTCAACATGGTCGTCTTTCCCGAAACATCGCCGGATGAGATCGCATCCATGCGCAGGTTTGCGGACAACCTCGGGGCACGCCTCCAGCGCATCGCCGCCTACACCCTCGTTGATGAAAAACAGGATGGACACGGGATGGAGCGTCCTCCACGATGCGCCACCTGCAACCGGATCAGGCTGACCTCGGACGGCATGCTGCGACCCTGCCTGCGTTCGTCCCTCGAAGTACGCTTTGACCCCAAGCACCCCGAAGAGAGTATCCGCGAGGCAGTGCTTGCGAAACCCCCGTGCGGTGGCCTGTGTGACGACCGCACGATAGCCCAGATTGGAGGGTAAGACCCGATGGAATTTTCACATCTTGATGCGGGCGGCAAGGCCGTCATGGTGGACGTCTCCGCCAAACCCCGAGTCCGCCGGACAGCGACCGCAACCGGCTACATCAGCATGCAGCCCGGGACGATCCAGCAGCTGCAGGGTGCCCTGCTGAAAAAAGGGGATGCTCTCGCTGTCGCCCGTATCGCCGGGATCCAGGCCGCCAAGCAGACGTCCAGCCTGATCCCGCTCTGCCACAACATCCGCATCGATCAGGTCAGTCTCGACTTTACCATCGAGCAAGACCGGATCCTGATTTCGGCCCGGGCCGTCTGCGTCGAGAGTACCGGTATCGAGATGGAGGCCCTGACCGCCGTCTCGGTAGCAGCCCTGACGATCTACGACATGTGCAAGGCCATCGACAAGAGCATGCAGATCGGCGAAATCCGTCTGGCCGAAAAAACCAAGGAGGCCCTGGCGTGAGACACAGCTTTGCACTCTGTTCACTCAATGTTTCGCACAACAAAGGTGAAAAAAAATCGCCGGT
>DAIREN010000227.1:0-3409 GCA_036795535.1 Spirochaetota bacterium | reverse complement strand
GCAAGCTCAAGCGGAGTGATATCCAGCGTGTCAAGGCTGTCATCAGGGAGATGCTGGTGGATTGATGCTATTGGCTGCATGTTCAGGCATCCACCCACTCGCCTGAGGATCTTCACCAAAAAAAGACCGGACTGTGAACCAAGTTGCAGGGAAAATGCGAGAATTTCGAGGGGAGGGCGCAACCCCTTTATTGACTACCCAGAGCTGGTTGGCCTGATCGATTTCCAGAACTGACACGAATGGGTGTTTGTGGCTTTGCAACCCCGTCCGGTCCGGACGGGGTTTTTTACGCGAGATGCGCCCGGAGTGTTGCGAATTTATGACAAAAGTAACATTGAATGTTACTTTTGTCATAGGAGCGTTCGCCATGTATATACACAGAAGAATAGAAGCCATTGTGAGACAGGCTGCGGAGGGTTTTCCGGCAGTTCTTGTCAGCGGACCGAGGCAGTCGGGCAAGACTACTTTGTTGAAGACCCTTTTTCCAAAAGCTGCCTATAGAAGTTTTGATGATCCTGCGGTTCAGGAATTTGCAGTCGCGGATCCTGAGGGTTTTTTGCTCCAGTTTGGAGAGCAGGCAGTCATACTTGATGAAGTCCAATATGTTCCGGGCCTTTTTTCCTATTTGAAGATGGCTATTGATGCAAACAGGCACATCCATGGCAAGTGGCTTCTTACCGGGTCACAACACTTTTCCATGATGCATGCAGTCAGTGATTCTTTGGCCGGCAGGGTTGCCCTGCTCAATGTATTCCCTTTTTCGTACAGCGAGATACCTTCAGACATGTCATCAGGGCTGCAAGACGTCCTCTGGAATGGAGGGTACCCTGAAATACTTCTCAATCCCGCGATTCGGGATATTTGGCTTGCCTCGTACATACGCACGTATATCGAACGGGATGTGCGCCAGATCATCAATGTCAAGGATTTGGGGCTCTTTCAGACGTTTCTCTCTTTATGTGCCGCGAATCACGCCCAGGAATGCAATCTGGCTTCCATATCGCGTGATTGTGGCGTGGCCCAGCCGACAGTCAAACGCTGGCTAGCAATATTGGAGGCATCATTTATCATCACCCTCGTCAAGCCATTCCACGTCAATCTGGGAAAGCGGCTTGTAAAAAGTCCAAAATTGTATTTTACCGACAGCGCTTTGGTTGCCTGGTTGACCCGTCAGGCCGACAAGGATGCGCTTTTTCATGGTGCGATGGGTGGCGCCTTTTTTGAGGGCTGGATTATCAATGAAATAGTGAGGGTCTTGAACAATACAGGAAAAAATGGCGAAATATTTTTCTGGCGCTCGCGGGAGGGCCTGGAAATAGATTGCATTATTGAGGTCAACGGCAGGCGGTATCCTCTTGAAATAAAAATGACTGCTACTCCGACGCTCAAGCATGCCGGAGCGCTTGAAAAATTTTTGAAGCTGTCCGGCACAGGCAGTGACAGGGGGCTGGTTGTGTGCAATTGCAGAGAAGCAAAGCCACTGACCCGCAATGTCACGGCCCTTCCCTGGTCGGCGTTCATGGAATGGTTGCAGTCCATATAATCAAGCATGAGTGGCAATGAAAGAGCAGGCGCGTGGGAGTTCTCAAGGCTGGTATGAAACAGCTTCATTTGGTGATGTGCAAAAAAAGACGCCTGGGTTGTGCTCGATCAGCTTCGTTGTATCGACAACGCCCGCCTGGTTGGCAGACTTGGCAAGCTCAAGCGCAGCGATATCCAGCGTATCAAGGCTGTTATCAGGGAGATGCTCGTGGATTGATGTTTTTGGCTGTACAGTCATCCACCCACTCGCCTGAGGCTGTTCACCAAAAAAGACCGGACTGTGAACCAAGTTGCAGGGAAAATGCGAGGATTTCGAGGGGAGGGTGCAACCCCTTTATTGACTACCCAGAGCTGGTTGACCTGATCGATTTCCAGAACTGACACGGATTCGAATTTGTGTCTTTTCGCCCCGTCCGGTCCGGACGGGGCTTTTGCATCCGGGGTGGGAAATACTCCGGGAGTATCGTCCTGGTTATTGTCATACATTGGAGGGTTGTCCGTCTGGTCATTTT
Source organism: Spirochaetota bacterium (assembly GCA_036795535.1). Classification (GTDB taxonomy): domain Bacteria; phylum Spirochaetota; class JAGLSM01; order JAGLSM01; family JAKPMW01; genus JAKPMW01. The sequence goes on along the minus strand of DAIREN010000227.1, from coordinate 1,355 downwards.
TCAGATTGGAGCGGACCGAGGCTGGCACGAGTCTGTATTTTTCATGTATACTGGGTTTGTACTCGCCAAGTGAGGAAATGTAAATGACGTTGTATCGACAGAAAGTACTGGACGAACTTGCAAAGTGCAAGAGCAATATGGAAGCACGCTATGGTGTCAGGCGGATAGGCCTTTTTGGTTCTGTTGCACGGGATCAGGCTGGCCAAGCAAGTGATATTGATATAGTTGTCGAGATGGATAGCCCCGATGTATTTGCCATTGTTCATCTTAAAGAAGAACTTGAAGCGAATCTGGCAGTATTTGGTGCGAATGTTGATATCGTTCAATACCGTGAACGAATGAACCGCTTTCTCAAAGAGCGTATCGATCATGAGGCCATGTATGTTTGAATTTGATGCAGCGCTTGTCGGAGATATTATCAAACAAATTCTCGTTGCGATTGATAGAATCGACAGGAGGATGGAGGGTGTCGTGTCTGCCGGACAGTTTGTGGCTTCTGATGCCGGGATTGACAAGCTGGATGCAATTTGCATGATGCTGGTTGCAATTGGCGAGAGCTGCAAGCAGCTTGACAGAATTACGAACGGCATTCTTTTTGAGTCACAACAAGATGTGGATTGGAAGGGTGTCAAGGGCATTCGTGATGTTATCAGCCATCACTATTTTGATGTCAATGAAGAGATTGTATTTCTCATTTGTCGCAATAACTTGGCTGGGGTCAGGAAGGCCTTCGAAAGTATGTTGGAAGGTGATCTCAAGCCAGATGCATGATTCTCGATCAGCTTCGTTGTATCGACAAGGCCCGGCTGGTTGGCAGACTTGGCAAACTCAAGCGCAGCGATATCCAGCGTATCAAGGCTGTTATCAGGGAGATGCTCGTGGATTGATGTTTTTGGCTGTACAGTCATCCACCCACTCGCCTGAGGCTGTTCACCAAAAAAAGACCGGACTGTGAACCAGGTTGCAGGGACAATGCGAGAATCTCGAGGGGAGGGCGCAACATTTGTGTAGTCTTACATAGAAAGCCCGCACTCCGTATTTATACGGAATAATGGTTGAATTTGTTGCCTGATGTGCCTATAATCAACAAAAGCCGGTAGTTTACCGTTGCCAAAAAATCTCTGAGGAGTGATTTATCATGTCCAAAAAGGTCTTGTCTCTTTTGTTCGGACTGGTGCTTGCCCTGTCGTTTGTCGCCTGCGGCGATGACGATGATCCAGCCCCTGTCACCAGCAGCAGCACCGCTGCCTCAAGCGTAGCCAGCACGAGTGCCAGTGCTTCAGCCAGCGCCAGTGCTTCAGCCAGCGCCAGTGCTTCGGCCAGCGCCAGTGCTTCGGCCAGCGCCAGTGCTTCGG
>DAIREN010000226.1:0-3411 GCA_036795535.1 Spirochaetota bacterium | reverse complement strand
TCCTTTGGTGTCTTGCCTTCCAGTTTGACGCCGACCGTTTCTTTGACGATGTACTCTACGATGTACTGGGGTGTGTAGTAGACACCACCGGCCTTGCGGACTTCGGGCTTTTCTTCCACCACGGCCTTGTGCCGCTTCTCACCACCATCGATCCTGATTGTCTTGCCAAGGAACTGCTCGTAGGCGGCCCCGAGGATTTCGAGAGGCATTGCGGAGAATATATACGGACAGACTGGGAAATACATGCTTCGTATGATCTTCTTAAGTTTGCTGTCTTCAATATTGAGTGAGTCAATCATTTCGTTTTTTTCAAACAGTTCGCTATTGTACTTGACTCGTGCCGATTCAAACACGTCTTTGAGTGCATTGAAAGTTTCTTTGGTTGTACTTGCCTCGTGGAGCATCCGCTCCCGCTCGGCCCCACGATCTTCGGCAAAGCGAAGAAATATAAGCCGGTCAATGATACGTTGTACGGCAAGATTCAAGTCGCGTACTGATATGGAAAGGTTTTTTTTGGCAATATTGTCAGCGAGTTCATTTCGCCAATCCGAGATGATAGCCAAGAACTCCTTGTCTATCTCACTTGTGCCGCGCTTGGTGTTTGAATTTGCCCAAGCATCAAAACTTCCTGATTCGATGGCTTCTTTGGAGAAGATACTTTTAATGAAGTCAAAGGTTGTCGGATATTCCTTCCCGTCGTAGGTGCATGGCTTGAGGTAGTCTCGGAAATTGCAATAGAATATTCTTGCCGTGTGAGCAGCATCTTTTTCATGATTTACTTTGACTTTTGTATCGTAAATTGAAAATTCTTCAAAATCAGTGAGTATGCCAAGTGGCATTCCAGAGGAGTTTGAATACCCTCGTAATTGAATTGATGGTGCGATATCGAAGCGAAGATCGACAGAAGGTTTTTTGGCTTCAACAAAGAAGCGGACAACACCGTTGACTCGAAATGCATAATCCGGTCGAACTTGATGCCCACTGGCCTCCATCGAATGCTCAAGAACAACGTCTCTGTTCAATTCCGACTTCATTGAAGCGTTGTCGATATCCCAGCCCATGAAGGAAAAGAACTTATTGATGAAGTCATTTCTGACGGACATCTCCTTGTATACCGGGTTTTTATACTCATTCAGATTCGCTTCAAAATGGTCAACAAGGTTTTTCAGGTTCTCATACACTGTCGGCGTTTTAGGCATCGTGGCAATACTCCGTATCATGGCATGATCTGTATTCTATCACGTAATATACTGTCTGTACAAGTAGTATGTATATCGGGAACTGCGGATGCGTGGCTGGGTGCGCGAGGGCGCCCGGGTGTCTGCGGCAGCGCTGTTTGTCCGGTGCGTCCATATCCCCGCCACCTGCGTGATTGTTCGTTGTCGTTGTTGCAGAGACGCCCAATCTGGTTGTCTTGCGTCGTTCATACATAAACGTCACTCCGCTGGTTCATTGCACCAATTTTCCGGACCACAATGTGGTCAATGTTCCTCATTCTTGTCGCTTTTGACGGCCTGCTTCTTCGACTTTTTTGGTGGCAAAAAATTCTCGCCGGTGACCACTCGCTTTCCTGTTTTTTCTTCCAGTTCCATGCGGGCGCTCTTGGCGATCTTGCCACCCTTTCTCCCTGCCTCGGCGTTTTCAGTCATACCTGTGGCATCAACACTTTCGGCTATTTGCCGGGTTGACAGTTCTGCCAGGGCGGTAAAGATCAGTTCGGCCTCGTTCATGTGATCGCGCAGGTTTTGGGTCTTGAGGCCTTTCATGGCTTTGTGCTTTTGTACGGTGACACCACTCCATTCTTGATGGATGATGTTTGTCAATATGGCGTACTCATCTTCCTTGGTAATCTCGTGTTGCTTCCAGTAGTCTGTAAGTTTGTTGCGGGTTTCTTGTCCCATCATGCGCTGCTGGATCCATTTTTCACTGCGACCCTGCTGTTGCCAGTACTCCCGGGCACGGTCAAGGGATCGCGCCGGGTCGCTCATGTCCTGTATCCGATCGTAACCGACTTTGGCCAGCCATTGTTTGAAGGGTTCAGCCTTGGGCGATGGGATGGATTGTATGATACGCAAGAGCGATTGTACGTTTGCGCAATCTGTAGCATATTTTTTTCCGTCAGAAGAATGCAGTTTCAGTTGTCGACAAAGTGTCGACAACTGAAGCCCGTCTTCGTTTTTCACCCGTATTTTCATCTTGAACCAGTAATCACGGGGGTTTGTGCTGCCTGTCAAAACAGCAACAACATCGATGACCGAAAAGTACCACGTCTCTTCGGTTTCGTCATAGTACCGGCGGATTGGCTGATTCTCAAAGGTTAGGGAGGGTGTTTTTGGCATTGTCAGAAAACTCCGTATCATGGCATGGTCTGTATTCTATCAGGTAATATACTGTCTGTACAAGTATTATGTATATCGGGAACTGCGGATGCGTGGCTAGGTGCGCAAGAGCGCCCGGGTGTCTGCGGCATCCCCATTCGCCGGTGTGCCCATATCCCCGCCACCTGTGTGATTGTCCGTTGTCGTTGCTGCAGAGACGCCCAATCTGGGCGTCATGAGCCGTTCAATATGTCAGCCTGAGGAATTTGGTGGGTCAATCACAGGCGGGCGTCTCCACTGTTTGTCAGGCTGGCACTCCCCGTGGCCGTTGCACAATTTTCCTGGATGAAATGTGTGTGCCAGCCTCGGACGCGTGTGCATCCGCCGGACCAGCTTGTGAAAGAGGGGAGGCTGCGGACGCCGAGACAAAAAAAGAACCGGGAGGGGATGGGGCCCTTCCCGGATTCTGAAGAATCATGGTATTGCGGAACGCGAATTGTTACCCCCGCTCGGGTTTGAAGATGACGGCGCCGAGGGGGGGGATGACGACATCGAGCGAGTAGGGGAAGCGGTAGGCCTGGCACTCAAAGGCAGCCACCCCGCCGGAATTTCCGCAATTGCTCCCGCCGTAGGACTCTGCGTCGCTGTTGAAGATCTCGCGGTAGCGGCAGAGTTCGGGGACACCGAGTCTGTAGTTGTAGCGCGGGACTGGAGTAAAGTTGATGGCAATAATGGTAAAGTCGGCGGGATCGCTTCCACGGCGCATGAAGGAGATGCTGCTGTTGTCCGGGTCATCGAGGTTGATCCCGTCGAAGCCGTCTGGGGTGAAGTCTTTTTGCCAGAGTGATGGCTCCTCGCGATAGATCCGGTTCAGGTCGCGGATGCAGCGCGCCATCCCGCGGTGCATGTCGTAATCCATCAGGTGCCAGTCAAGGCTCTTGTACTCGTTCCACTCGTCAAACTGGGCAAACTCCTGCCCCATGAAGAGGAGGACCTTGCCGGGGTGGGTCCACATGTATGTGTAGAGCGCGCGCAGGTTGGCAAATTTCTGCCAGTAATCTCCCGGCATCTTGTTGATCATCGAGCCCTTGCC
>DAIREN010000225.1:0-3428 GCA_036795535.1 Spirochaetota bacterium | reverse complement strand
CCGCAAGGGGATTCCGTCCTCCGCAGCCCGCGCGAGGGGAGAGACCTCTCCCCTGCCAAAAAATTGTGCACGATACCGGAATCCCGAGACGTTTTGGAGACGCCCAGATTGGACGTCTCTACGAAAACGGGCAAGCGTGATGGGTATGGCAGCTCCTAGACGCGATGAATCGCGTCTCTACGAAAGACAGCATGCCGTTATGGATTTGGCGGGCCAGGCGCGTGGTTGTCAGGAGAGGGTCAGGAGGAGGACGCCGGCGATGCCCATGACCGTGGTCGTCAGTTTTCGGGCCAGTCGGTCCCGTTCACCGAGAAAGAGCCAGCCTCCGGCCACGATCAGGAGGGTGCTGCCGGTCATGAGCGGCATGATCCGTGAGAGCTCTCCGTGTTTCATGGCCAGCATCAGAAGCAGGGTATTGGCGGCCAGGCAGAAGCCGAGAAAGGCGGGTTCTGTCATGAGGACCGGTCTGCGGAACATGGCCAAAAAATCCCTCCCGATCCGCTGTCTCTCGCTGCCGGCTAAAAGGATCATCGGCAGGGGCAGCATCCCGAGGTTGACGGTTATATAGAAGAGGAGCGAGAAGTGGCGCAGGAGGTACATGTCGAGGCCGACTCCGATCGGCAGGAGGATGGTCGTCAAAAGCTGGAGTCGTTGGCCCTGGTCAAACACGAGGCTCCCCTTGCGGTACGAGAGAACAACCAGTCCGCCCAGGATCAGGACGAGGCCGGCCAGCTTGGTCAGGGCGAAGGGTTCCCCGAAAAGGATGATCCCCGAACAGAAGCTGAGGGCCGGTGAGAGGGTCCGGATCAGATAGATGTCAGAGACTTCGGTCAGGCGGAAGCTGCGGATGTCGAGGATGTTTGCGCAGGTCCAGACCAGGATGTTCAGTGCGAGGAGGAGCCAGGGCGCGGGATCTGCGGGCAGCCCGGCCGGTTCGAGTGGCAGGGAGAGGGCTATGAAGCAGGTTCCCGTGAGTTTTGTCATGGCCGCGATCGCCACCGGGTGTTCGGGGCGGCGCATGACCAGGGCCTTTTGGAAGAGGCCGGAGACGGTGAAGATGAGCATGGCGACGAGGGTCGCCGCGAGCCAGAGGGGCATGTGTGTCCAACCTTGTCCGGGCAGGATGTCCGGTAAAGGTACTTCTCCCACACGTCGTCGGGGCTGATTTGTCATGGCGCCTGCAGGCCATCCCGATCCGGCAATTTTGATCCGATGCGCCGCACTTTGTACATTTTCGTGATTGTGTTATACGAATCCGGGATACGCATGACGGTTTTGCAATTTCATCATAGGTTCCCCGGCGTCGCATGATTTTTTCATAAATTTGCGGTACGTTTCCCGGATTCGCATGACGGTATTGTGGTTTTGTATTGGGAAAGCGAACACCGTCATGTATGCGGCGGGTCCGCCCCCCCGTAGGGGCGCATTGCATGCGCCCCTACGGGCCGATCCTGTGCGCCGCCTTTGCCGGCATCATGCAGAGAGGGGAGCGCGGGATACGGGAGACGCGTTTCTTCCATAAAAAATACAGGCCGGGTCCGCAAGGGGATTCCGTCCTCCGCAGCCCGCGCGAGGGGAGAGACCTCTCCCCTGCCAAAAAATCTCCCTGAATGCGATACCTGAGACGCGATGAATCGCGTCTCTACGAAGACGGCATATCGTGATTGTTGCGCCATGACGAAGACGGGCAATCTGGATCGGATCAACGTTGGTAGGTCGTGCTGGCGGTTGTCCCGCCCTTGCCGGTCCAGTTGGTATGGAAGTACTCGCCCCGTGGTTTGTCCACCCGTTCGTACGTATGCGCGCCGAAGTAATCACGCTGTGCCTGGAGGAGGTTTGCGGGGAGGTTGGCACAGCGGTAGCCGTCGTAGTAGGCCAGCGCGGAACTGATGGCGGGAACGGGGATGCCGACACGTGCCGCTTGCGCCACGACCTCACGCCAGCCAGCTTGCGCCCGGGCCAGGGTCTCGCGGAAAAACGGCGCCAGCATCAGGTTGGTCAGGCCGGGCGTGGTCTCATAGGCTCCCTTGATCCGGTCCAAAAACACGGATCGGATGATACAGCCACCGCGCCAGATGGCCGCGATTCCACCGTAGTTCAGATCCCAGCCGTGATCGGCCGCAGCCTCACGCATCAGGGCATACCCTTGGGCGTACGAAATGATCTTGGCGGCATAGACCGCATCCCTGAGTGCGCTGATGAAGTTCTCCCCTGGATTCGTGATCCGTTTGTCCGGTCCGGTGAGGATTTGTGATGCGGCGACCCGTTCGTCCTTGACGGACGAGAGACAGCGAGCAAAGACGGCTTCTCCAATCAGGGTCAGGGGCACGCCGAGATCGAGAGCCGTGATCCCTGTCCATTTTCCCGTTCCTTTTTGTCCGGAGACGTCCAGGATCTTCTCGACCAGCGGGGTTCCATCCTCATCGAGGTAGCCCATGATGTCACGGGTAATCTCGATGAGATACGATCCCAGTTCCCCGTCATTCCATTCGGCAAAGACCTGTTGCATCTCGGGATACGTCATCCCCAGGCCCTCGTGCATGATCTGGTAGGCTTCGGTAATGAGCTGCATATCACCGTACTCGATCCCGTTGTGCACCATCTTCACAAAATGGCCGGCGCCCCCCTGCCCGATCCACTCGCAGCAGGCTTCATCCTTGCCGGCCCGGGCCGCAATCGACTGGAGGAGAGGCTGGACTTCGGGCCAGGCAGCGGGATCCCCGCCGGGCATGATCGAGGGTCCGGTCAGCGCTCCGAGTTCCCCACCTGAAATCCCTGTTCCGATATACCGGATCCCTTTTTCCGAGAGAGCCTTCCAGCGTCGCTCGGTATCATTGTAATGGGAATTTCCGCCGTCCATCAGGATGTCGCCCTGTTCCAGATGCGGCACGAGGCTCCCGATCAGCTCATCCACCACATTGCCGGCCTTGACCATCATGATGATCTTGCGCGGGGTCTTGAGGGAGAAGACAAGTTCTTCTATCTTCGTTGCGCCGAGAAAGTTCTTTCCGTTGGCCCGGCCTTGGACAAAGCGGGTCACCTTGTCCGCGCTCCGGTTGTACACCGCCACCCGATACCCGCAGCTCTCGAGATTGAGGGCCAGATTCTCCCCCATGACTGCCAGTCCGATCAATCCGATATCGGCCTTGTCCATCGTTTGCCTCCCCTTGTTGCACAGCATTTCCGTTCTCCATGCGCCTCTTGTATCATAGATATATTTATATGTTATGTCCAGAGAAAAAAAACGGGGGGATTTGCGTCGGGAATCCCGGATTCGCATGACTTTTTCAAGGTTTGTACCCCAAGACGCGATGAATCGCGTCTCTACAAAGGCGGCAAGCGTTGATGGTTTTGTATGGCGAAATCGGCAAGCGTGATGGGGATGATTATCCAAAATAAAAAGCAAAACCACATCAGCCAGCAGCACG
>DAIREN010000224.1:1259-3495 GCA_036795535.1 Spirochaetota bacterium | reverse complement strand
CAGAAGCTGGCCCAGTATATGATTGAAAACGAGTTGGGTGTTTCTCTAAAACAGAACTACAAGATATACGTTATGGATACGGATTATTTTGTTGAAGAAGAATGATGCACACGAGGAAGCGGATCCTGGCAGGAAGAGAAAGAGCTGCCTGGTATGGAGCAGCTCTTTGATTAGGAAAAAATAGTCCTTATTCCGCCTTGCCTTTGACGGCCAACTCGTTTTCATGATCCCGGATAAATTCACGGATCTGCTCCTGGAAATCCAGAAGGCGTTCCCACTGCTCTTTATAGAGGGTCACCGGAAAACGGTTCAATCCGTAGACCGAGACAGCGCCTTTTTGGCTGACCCTGAGTTCAAGATTTTTTCCTCGCTGCACCTTGGTCCGCAGTTCAGCATTTTCCTGGCGAAGTCGTTCAAGTTCCTCGCGCTCGGCATCAGTCATGGCTCATCCTCCGCTATAGTTATAGATATAATTAACCTATAGTCCAGGCACTTGGCAAACGAAATTCATGCTCGGGACAGGACGGGAATGGCACCAATGGAGAATGAAAACGGTGTATCGTGTCGCGGATACGCGGTAGGGCATATTGCCAGTCCCTATGGTGACATGCTGGAGTTCGAGCTTTTTGGGGAGGAACAGACCTGGTGCCTTGTCATGGTACCGGATTTTCGGGGGAGGGGCGGTCCCAGGCTGATCCTGAGACGGAGACGGCTTGCCGGATCGGGCGGGCATCCCTCGTCGATCGTGATGGCTTTGCGGAAATACCTCTCGGGAGGGCGCATCAGGGATATAGGCAATACCCGCCATGGTGCGTTTTTCTCCGTCGAGATGGCGACACTCTCGGGCGAAGCGGAGTCCGGGGATGTGTGCTGTCGGTTTGACAGGCACGGTGTTTCGATGGTGCTTCCCGGTGGGCGCTGGATTCTGGGCCGCGACAAGACGGATTCCGCCGGAGGGCCGGATTCCCCGGAATTGGCGGATCGAGCAGAGAGCAGTGGCGCTGAAGTCGGGGAGGAGCCACGACCCGATGAGAAGACGTTGGAAGCCTGGTTTCTCGAGTGCCGGGCGAAGATCCTCCGGAACCTGGACGGGCGGATCAAGAAACAGCGTGCCCTGATTGCCAACATCGAGCGGGACCTTGAGGAATTCGCCAGGCATGAAGAAGTTCAGAGACAGGGTGAATTGCTGAAGAGCCATCTCTTCAAGATTCGGCGGGGCATGGCAGAGATCGAGCTCGAGGACTGGTTTTCCCAGACAGAGGATGGCGTGACACCCATCGTGCGATTGGCTCTCGACCCCGTCAAGGATCCATCAGCGAATTGTGAAGCGTATTTTGCCAGGGCTGCCCGTTACCGCCGCGGGCTGGTGTCGGCGGCCCGCAGGCTTGACGAGGTGCGAGCGGCCTTGGGGCCGATGGAGATCGAGCGGGCGACCTGCGCCGGGATTGCCTGTCCTGACTTCAAAGGATTGGCCGGATATGCGGCGGGATCTGGTCGGGGACGGGAGTCGGCCGGATCGGGGAAGGCTCCGGCCAGCCAGAAACGGGCTTTGCCATGGCGAAGTTTTGTCAAAAAGGATGTAGTGATTCTTGCCGGAAAAAACGCGGCATCCAATGCACAGTTGAGTCTGAAAATCGCATCCGGGAACGATCTCTGGTTCCACGCGAAGAACTGGCCCGGCTCGCATGTTATCCTGAGAAGAAAGCACAAATCCCATGTGTTCACCGAGGATGAAATCCATACCGCCGCGGTGATTGCGCTCTACTACAGTGAGGCGAAGCGCTTTGGTCGGGAAGAGGTGATGCTGACGGAAGCCAAGCATGTCAAACGGATTCCCGGGGCGCCAGTGGGGGCTGTTTCCGCCGCGGCCTCCCGAAGCCTGCTTGTCACCCTGGATGATGAAGTGGTCCGATCGGCGTTGGCGAGTGAGGAGAAAAACGCACCATAGTGGGGAGTGGTTTTTGCCAATCGGTGGTAATTCGGTGTCATGGCACCGTTTTTTATGGGGCAGAACCACCATGGTGCGAGATTCCGGAGATGACGGCCAGAAAGCGCACCATAGGCTGGTCCGTGCGCGGCCGGGGTTCGAAAATTCGGTGCCATGACAGTGTTCACCGGGAGAAAATGCACCATGGGCAGGTTGCGGTGGTCCGGTGGTGCAAAATCTTGCGTTTGGTGGGCGCAAAATCTTGCGTTTGGTGGGCGCAAAATCTTGCGTTTGGTGGGCGCAAAATCT
>DAIREN010000224.1:0-1159 GCA_036795535.1 Spirochaetota bacterium | reverse complement strand
AATCTTGCGTTTGGTGGGCGCAAAATCTTGCGTTTGGTGGGCGCAAAATCTTGCGCCCACTACTACGATCGGCGCAGAAAGGCGAGAATGTCTTTCTCGATTTTTTCCGGTTTTGTCGTCGGGGCGTAGCGTTGGACTCGCGTGCCATCGGCCGAAACCAGGAACTTCGTAAAGTTCCACTTGATCTTTTTTCCGAAAAGACCGCCCTTGGCATTCGCTTTGAGCCAGGCGAAGACCGGGTGGGCGTTTTCGCCGTTGACCAGAATCTTTTCCGAGAGCGGGAACGTGACACCATGGTTGATCCTGCAGGTCTCGGTCATGCTGTCGTTGGTTTCGGGTTCCTGGTTGGCAAACTGGTTGCAGGGGAATCCGATGATTCCGAAATTTTGCTGCCTGTATTTTTGGTATATCCGCTCGAGGGCATCAAATTGCGGTGCCAGCCCGCATCGGGTCGCTGTGTTGACGATCAGGAGTGCCTTCCCCTTGAAATGGCTCAACAGAACTTCGTTTCCTTTTGCGTCTTTGAAAGACAGATCATGGAATCTCATGTGGTTGACGCTCCCCGTTTCTTGTACTTTCCGTATCAGTTGGAGGAATCTGGTCCCGAGCCATCGTCGAATCCCAGGTACTGGACTTCTTCCTCAAGTTGAATCCCGCGTTTTTCACGGACAACACGCTGCACATGGCGGATCAGACGGCAAACCTCTTCAGCGGTTGCCGAGCCGGTATTGACCAGGAAATTGGCGTGCCGATCAAACACCGAGGCCCCGCCGATGGAAAAGCCCCGCAAGCCGCATTCGTCGATCAGTCGTCCGGAAGGTATTCCGCAGTCATAGTCGTTTTTGAAAATGCAGCCCGCATTGGGATAGGTGAATTGACCCATATCGACTCTTTTTGACCGGTTCTCCGCTGTCTTGTTGAGAATCCCCGCTTTTTCGTCCGGATCCGTTGCGATGCCAAGGTCGAGCGAGACCGAAATGACAATCTCGCGATTGGACATCAGGGCAGAGTGCTTATAGCTGTACTCGAGATCCTCTTTATTGCGCGTCATGACCACACCGTCGGGGGTTACCACATCGATATCGGTGACGATATCCGCCATTTCACTTCCGTAGGCCCGGGCGTTCATGTAGACTGCCCCGCCGACCGAGCCGGGAAG
>DAIREN010000223.1:0-3508 GCA_036795535.1 Spirochaetota bacterium | reverse complement strand
GTCAAAATAGCGCCGGTTGAAGAGCCCGGTCAGCCCGTCCGTCATCGCCAGCCGTTCGGTCTGTTTGAAAAGATGGATCTCGACCAGCATCGGGTTGTTGAGCAGGCGGTTGATGTTGAGGAAGTAATCGAGGATCGCGACCCGCAGACCGATCTCCCGCCCGGTCTGGATCGAGAGCTGTCGGCTGTTGACGAGGATCCGTTCCCAATGCAGGCGTGCTTCCTCCTCGTCGAACTCCAGATGGACAAAGATCATCAGCATCTTCGAGAAGAAATGGTCGGCATCGCTGACGACGAGTTCTTCGATCTGCGAGAGAAAGAATTTCCGATTGTATCCGTCTTCCGTCAGAAGATGGACGACGGCGTCCTTCAGATCGATTTGGTTGCTGTTCATGCAAAAGTCCTTCGAATATCACTCTGCTTCCCGTGAGTGTAGCACGCCAGATTGAACCTGTCCAGACATGGACGGTGGTCGACACTTGCCCGAAGTACCGGTCGGGGTGCATATTTACACGAAATTCCTCGTGAGGGTGATTCTATGGCGTTCAAGGCTGACAAGATCTGGATGGACGGCACACTGGTGGACTGGGACAAGGCTTCGACCCATGTCCTCTCCCACGTTGTGCACTACGGAACAAGCGCGTTTGAAGGGGTGCGCTGTTACAAGACGCAAAACGGTTCTGCCGTCATGCGTCTGCATGACCACATCAAACGCCTCTTTGATTCCTGCAAGATCTACCGGATGCCGGTACCCTACACGATTGAACAGGTTGAATCAGCGGTTCTCGAAACCCTGCGTGCCAACAAGCTCGAGCAGGCCTATATCCGGCCCTTCATCTTCCGCGGGTTCGGAGAACTCGGCGTCAATCCTTCAAAATGCCCGGTCCATGTTGCGGTGGCGGCTTGGGACTGGGGAAAATACCTCGGGCCGGAAGCCCTCGAAAAAGGTGTCAGTGTCTGCGTCTCCTCCTGGCGGAGAGCAGCCCCGGATACCTTCCCCACGATGGCCAAGGTCGGGGCCAATTACATGAACAGTCAGCTCATCAAGCTTGAGGCGCTCGAAAACGGGTATGCCGAGGGGATTGCCCTCGACATCAATGGTTATGTCTCCGAAGGGTCGGGCGAAAATATCTTTGTCGTGATCGGGGGCAAGCTCTATACCCCGCCGTCCTCAAGCGCCCTGCTGCCGGGGATCACGCGGCACAGTGTGTTCCAGGTGGCCCGGAGCCTTGGCATCGAGGTCGAGCAGCACCAGCTCCAGAGGGAGGCCCTCTACACGGCCGACGAGATCTTCATGACCGGGACGGCTGCTGAAATCACACCCGTCACCATGGTCGACAAGATCACCATCGGAACTGGCGTCCGCGGGCCGATCACCAAGCGCCTCCAGGAAAAGTTCTTCGGGATCACCGAAGGAAAACTCCCGGATGAATTCGGGTGGCTTACGGTCTTGTAAGGGCTTACGGTCCTGTATGGGCGCACGGGTTTCAAGCATGAGATGACAGAGATGGCTGCAGATGACTTTACATACTCTGCGGCCGTCTTCATATTCAGCGGACAACAATCCTGCATATCGTATCGCAGATCGGGACAGCCCCGTGTTTTCAGCCTGTGGTTCAAGCCGCATGCTGCTTGTGACGATAGTAGACAGGACAACCACAACAGGAAACTGATCAATGAAGAACATACCGGGCATGCGGTACCTGGCCATCCTCGCGATGGTCTGCTGTTTTTTTCTGAATTTCATGATTTATCGGGAATATGGGGCCTCCCTGCAGGCCAAGCCTGAGGGAACGGTTCAGGTTGCACGAAAAGTCGAGCCCGAGGCGGCGGTCCCTCCATCCCGGGGTGAACTCCGGCGTCCGGCCGAGTATCGGGGGATCTACCTCCACAATTACAGTGCCCGCATGCCGAAGATCCTTGCGGACTACGTGACCAAGGCCAAACAACACGGGGTCAATACCCTTGTCCTTGACATGCAGGATGCCGTCTACTTCCGCCCTGGGGAGATCCCGCAGCAGAATGTCGCCCTCTGTTTGTCCAACGGGATCTGGCCGGTTGCCCGGATCGTCGTCTTCCCTTATGGACTCAAGGAGTATCCTGTTCCCCAATCCCTGATTGCCGACCGGATGGCGCTGGCCCGCAAGGCGGTCAGTCTCGGTTTCAGGGAGATCCAGTTCGATTATATCCGCTTTGAGGATTCCGGGCGCCTGCGCCAGGTCGGACAGGAGGAGCGCTACCGGATGGTTGAGGGCTTCCTGTCGAATGCCCGGCGGGAACTTTCGGCCAAGGGCATCGTTGTCTCTGCGGATGTCTTCGGGCGGGTGGCGCTCAACAGGCATGATCCGATCGGGCAGCGGCTCGAGGGGCTGGACAATGCCGTGGACGTGATCCTTCCGATGGCCTATCCCTCGCATTACACCTGGAGCCGGTTCATGATTGCGAATCCCTACTACACGCTCTACAAGAGTTCCGTGGTCGCCCGGGACAGACTCAAAAAAGCCCAGCTCGTCATGTACATCCAGGGCTTCGAGATGCGGGTCGCTCCATCCGGGCTCTCCCTTCCTGTCTATATCGCACACCAGATGCAGGCCTGCGTGGATGCCAGAATCGGGGGCTGGATTGTCTGGAATGCCGCCCAGAATTACGGACCGACCTGGGATGCACTCAAGCTCATGGCAGCCAAGTCTCCCATCCCCGGGATTGAGGCTGCCAGGGCCGCGACTGCCAGAGAGGAACGGAGTGCGGAAAGCCAGGCGACAGGAACCAGGACGCCAGCGACAAAAAAACGGACTGAGGGCAATCGCGCGTGAAGCTCCGTTTTGACCCGGCGGCCCTCCTCAGGCTGGTCTTTCTCGGTGCGGGAATTGCCATCGCTGTGTTCGTGCTGCAGATGATCGAGGACGGAGAGATCGGGATGGCCGCGGTTGTCGGTATCCTCCTGCCCATCGGAGCGGGTGGTGTGGCCCTGATGCTCTTCCGTCTCCCGCTCTATGCTTTTTTCGGAATGAATGCCGCCGGGGCAAAACTGACAGGCCGGGTTCTGGCCGGGATGGCGGAGGATGCCCCGGGTCGGGACCTCTTTTTGTACCAGCACTCCTATTTCCTGTACGGGATGGGGCATTTCCGGGAGGCTCTCGAGGTTCTGGAAGAGATTGACTTCGGGAATATCCCGCAGGAATTGCAATATGTTGTGATGCTCAACAAGGGGCTGATCCAGAATGCCCGCTTTTGTCCCGAAGAAGCCATCTCCACGCTCGAACAGATTTCGTTCGAGGATCGTGCCCAGGGCGACTTGTATGCCAACTGGCTGGCCTACATGGCCGAGGCGTGGGCCCAGCTCGGCCGCGAACTGGATCAGGCCCTGGATATGGCGGAGAGAGCGTTTTCCGTCACACCTTCCCCCCGGATTGCGGTCATCCTCGGACACATTCTGGTCAGGATGAAGCAGTACCAGGCGGCAGAAGCCTGGATCACCTGGGGGATCAAGCGTCTGCGTCGCAAGGAGC
>DAIREN010000222.1:0-3513 GCA_036795535.1 Spirochaetota bacterium | reverse complement strand
GCAATATGCAGCGCGGTTCACGAACCGCCTCAAATATCACCCGGTACACACTCACCCCATCCCCGCAAACCACTCCACCGTCTTCTGTAACCCTTCCTCAAGCGGGACGAGCGGTTCCCAGCCTAACCGTTCGCGGGCCAGGCTGATGTCCGGCCGGCGCTTTTTTGGGTCGTCAGCCGGGAGCGGGAGGTGGCGGATCTTCGATTGTGAGCCCGTCATGGCGATCACTTTTTGCGCCAGTTCGAGAATGGTGAACTCGACCGGATTCCCGAGATTGACTGGCCCTGTCCAGTCCCGGCACTCCATCATCCGGATCATCCCCTCGACCAGATCGCTCACATACTGGAACGAACGGGTCTGGCTTCCGTCTCCATAAATCGTGATGTCCTCGTTTTTGAGGGCCTGGATGATGAAGTTGGAGACGACGCGCCCGTCATCAGGCTGCATGCGCGGTCCATAGGTGTTGAAGATGCGGATGATGCGCACATCGACCCGGTTATGCCGGTGGTAATCCATGCAGAGGGTCTCGGCCACCCGCTTTCCCTCGTCGTAGCACGAGCGGATTCCGATCGGATTGACGTTTCCCCAGTAGGATTCCACCTGGGGATGGACCTCGGGGTCCCCGTAGACTTCGGAGGTCGAGGCCTGGAGCAGGCGGGCCCGGCAGCGCTTGGCCAGCCCCAGCATGTTGACCATTCCCACGGTCGAACACTTGATCGTCTTGATGGGATTGTACTGATAATGGACCGGACTGGCCGGGCAGGCCAGATTGTAGATCCGGTCCACCTCGGCCTGGTACGGATTCACGATGTCGTGCCGGACACGCTCGAAATTCGGATGGGGCGCCAGATGCTGGATATTGCTTCTGTTCCCCGTAAAGTAGTTGTCAAGACAGATGACCTCGTGTCCCTCGGCAAGGAGGCGTTCGCACAGATGGCTTCCGATAAAGCCCGCACCGCCCGTGACAAGAATTCGCAAACCCATATCCGGCATCCTTTCAGTCGGGTGTCAGCCCGGTCCGTACAGCGGCGAGCCGACGGCAATCACGCTCATCCCGGCGGCTGCCAGTTGCCGGTACTGACTTTCGATCATCCGGCGTCCGTCCATCACGAGGCAGGGGCGGGCGGCGTGCTCGAGGATCGTGTCACCCAGGGTGCGGAACTGGGGCCAGTCGGTGGCGATGATGACGCAGTCTGCTCCCTTGATGGCTTCCTCGGCCGATCCGGAATAGTTGATGACTGAATTTCGTCCCTTGTCTTTCGGGAAAAGGGTGCGGCAGACATCCATCGCGGCCGGGTCCCAGGCGCGGACGGATGCGGCGCCGCTTTCGAGGACATGCTCAAGGACGTGGATCGCCCCGGAGTGGCGCATGTCGTTGGTGTCCTGCTTGAAGGCCAGTCCGAGGAGGGCGACGCTCTTTCCCTCAAAAGAAAATCCGGCTTCAGTTTTTGCGCGGGAGAGAAAGTGCATGATCTGGTCGCGGTTGGCGGCCAGGACTCCGCGCATGAAGTCAGCCCGCGCCCCGTGGGTCTCGAGCTGCCACGAAAGGGATTCGGCATCCTTGATCAGGCAGCTCCCGCCGGCAAAGAGGCTGTCGTAAAAGCCCCAGCGCCCGATCCGGCTGTCCCCGATGATCCCGCGGCGCACATTTTCGTAATTGAGATTGGGGATAGCCTCGCAGATCCGGCCGACCGTCGAAAAGGTGAAGGCCAGACGGGCAAAGAGGGCGGCATTGGAAAGGAGTTTGACCGTGGCCGCTTCGTAGGGATTCATCTCGAGATATTGCACGGTTGACGAGTCCACAAAGCGCTGGTAGATCCTGCGCATCGTGGCAAAGTCCTCAGGGGTTTCGGCACCCACGATCACCCGCTCGGGATGGATCGAGTCGTGGACGGCCTTGCCCTCGACGAGGAACTCGGGATTTGACGCGATTCCGAAATTTTTGACACCCATCGGCTCGAGAATCCGTTTGGAGAGGTCGATGGTGTCGATCGGGACCGTGCTCTTGTTGATGATCAGGACACGCTGGCTCTGCGCGCCTCCGTTGCGCTTGACGAGGATGGCGCCCAGCATCTCGGTCGCCTTGGTAAAATAGGTCAGGTCGGACGAGCCATCCTCGCGCTCGGGGGTGGGCAGACACATGAAGACGGCTTCCGCATGCTCGAGCATATCTGTCAAGAGATTTGCATCGTGTGTGAAGACCAAACGCGACTGGTGCTTGATGATCAGTTCGGCCAGCCCGTCCTCGTGCAGACAGCTCTCGATTGTGCTCTTGTCGAGCGAGGAGAGCTTGCGGACCCGTTCGGCGTCAATGTCAAAGGCCAGAACCTTGTGTCCCGAGTCGGCCGAGACCGCGGCCGAGCAGGCTCCGACAAATCCGGCTCCCATATAGACGATGTGCATAGTCCCTCCAGTTACGCTGATGCCGGACGCATACGCATCCTGTTCATGTCTCTGAATTTACCAATTTACGGGCCGGCGGGAGGCTATTACTATTTTTGATGAACATCCTCAGGCGGGACACAAGAGGCCGGGATGGACGGGAGCGTGTGCGATGAAGGAATACGTGCTGGTCGTGGGTGGTGCCGGGTATATCGGGAGCCATGCGGTCAAATACCTGGCGGCGCAGGGGGTCCCCACCCTGGTGCTGGACAGCCTGGTCTATGGTCATCGCGAGTTTGTCCGCTGGTCCGATGATTTCATCCTGGCCGATCTGGCAGACCGCGAGGCCCTGCGCCTTGTCTTTTCACGCTATCGCATTACTGCCGTGATGCATTTTGCCGCCTTTACCTATGTGGGCGAATCGGTCACCGATCCAGCCAAGTATTATCGCAATAACGTGATCGGCACCATGAACCTCCTGGACGCGATGCGCGAGGCCGGGGTTGGCCGGATCGTGTTTTCGTCCACCTGTGCCACCTATGGTGAGCCGCAGGAGATTCCCCTGACGGAAAGCCATCCGCAAAACCCGATCAACTCCTACGGGATGTCCAAGCTGATGATCGAACGGGTCTTTGCCGACTACCAGCGTGCCTATGGGCTTGAGTGGTGCGCCCTGCGTTATTTTAACGCATCGGGCGCGGACCCGGATGGCGGGATCGGGGAGTGGCATGACCCCGAGACGCACCTGATCCCCCTTGTGCTGGATGCCGCCCTCGGGTTGCGCAGCCATATCGGGATCTATGGGACGGATTATCCGACCCCGGACGGAACCTGTGTGCGCGACTACATCCACGTGAACGACTTGGCGCAGGCCCATCACCTGGCCCTTGAGTATCTGGCACGGGGCGGCGAGCCGCGCGCCTTCAATCTGGGGAACGGAAACGGCCACTCGGTGCGCGAGATCATCCGGACGGCCGAACGGGTGACGGGGCGGCCCATCGCCGTGCGCGAGGAGGCCCGGCGGGCCGGTGATCCGCCCGTGCTGGTCGGGAGCTCCGCTCTGGCCCGGGATGTGCTTGGCTGGCGGCCCGCCTTCGATGATATCGGCGTCATTCTCGAGACCGCCTGGAA
>DAIREN010000221.1:0-3533 GCA_036795535.1 Spirochaetota bacterium | reverse complement strand
ATATAGATGAGAATTTGTCTCTTTCTGCATAATGCGAACAAATGCGACTGCTGAAATGAATCATGAAGGCACCCGAATCCTCACTCGGGCTCTGTACCGACAAAAAACCCCGGCGCACATGGCCGGGGTTCGTGTTGCGGACAAGAATTGCTCAGTCCTTGAGTTCACCCAATTTCTTGAATGCGTCCTGAACCTTCTCGTCCTTGAGCAGTTCGGTATCAAGACCCTGAAGCGCAGCCTGGAATTCGGTCTGTGCCTTCATGAACCGCTCCTGGGCGGGTTTGATCAGCTCGAGGGCCTTCGCTTCGTCCCCACGGGCATTCTTGTACTTGTCGTTGATGGCGTTGGAATCCTTTTTCATGGAATCCATGGCCTTGTAGGTGAGGTCGAGTGCAGCAACCACGGCATTGACATCCTTGGCCGACTTGAGAGCCTCGGTAGCCTTGCCGATGGACTCGGTCGCCTTGTCAAAAACGGCACTCGTGGCGGCGGCGGCTTCGTTTGTCTTGTCACCGCAGGCAACAAGGGCAAAAACCGAGAGACAGAGAACAAGGGCAAAAAACTTTTTCATGAAAAACTCCTCACATGATTGATATCCCCCATTTTACCGGGGGTGAATTTTTGAATATATACCATATTATCATTTTCACAGACTTCACTGCAAACTTTTTTTTTACGTTCTCCTGAATATGAGCTTACCGGCTCGGTAAATTTGTCTGGCGTGAAAACAGCGGCAATGCACGACCCTTCGTGTGTGTCTGTTCGCGAACAATTCGTGATTATTCTCACCTGACAACCAAAATTGCCGGATTATAGCCCTTTGGATCGGACGGATGCCGGGAAGAGATCGTGATCGTATGCTTCCCGTTGGCAGGAATCGTATACAAAAACCTGTCCCTTCCGGTTCCCGGAATTTTTTTTACCGCACCCTGAACAGTCTCCCCCCGCTCTGTCCGCACAACGGATACCAGACTGACATCCGGCCCCCGCGAGGCTTCAAGCATGATACGGCCCTCCCATCCCGAAAGATCCTTGTCCGTAATGTGCACTCCGTGCAGCCTGGCACGAAAGAGCCGGCGAACGGGTGGTCCGGCCGGCTTCCCTGCGGCCGTGGCTGCAACACGGAAATTCCAGACACTATCGCTCATCTCCGGATCGGCCACTGACTGTCCAACCAGCCTGACGGTCCAGACCCCCGGCGCCGGCGGACTGATGAGGCAGTCCCAGCGTTCGCCGTTTTGCTCGGCCCAGGCATGCAACGGATACTCCTTTCCGGCTGCATCGTACAAACGAAGCGTTAGATGTGCATCCGGCTCAGCACGCAGTGAAAACCGGGCCCCCGCAGGTCCGGCCTCAAGGGTATCAAAGAGTTCGATACTGCGGGCCTGAATCCTCGTCAGCGAGATGCGGGACCGCATATCGTCAACAAACGAGAGTCCGTATTTCCTGAAGGTACGGTCCACCCGGGGCAGGGCAAACCATTCGTCAAGCGTCAGGCGTACATCCCCGAAATGCTGCGCCGGATCAACCGGGTAATGCACGAGGAGTTTGGCATCCGGATGAATCAGGAGATTGTTGATGCGGGTCTCATAGGCCATCATCGCACCACGCTTTCCATCACGGAAAAACACCCGGCTGTCCCCGCTGCAGTCGATGATGTACCAGCGACCATTGACCCGAACCGCATTGTAGGCATGGTACAATTTGTTGCCGGATTGCGAAACGGCCGCCTTGAGGTACGCCAGGACATACACACACTCGAGTCCGGCCAGATCCGCCATCTCCTTGTACAGACGCGCCAGCCCCTTGCAGTTGGAGCGCTGGTATTTGAGGACTCCGTAGGTCTCGGTACTCCCGTCCGGCTCTTCATCGGTTGCCATCCGGATCAGAAGATTCGAATCGTAGGCAATGTAAAAGGTAATCCAGTCATGAATGCGTTTGGCCCGCTCAAGACCGTCTGCCGAACCGGCGGTCAGGGCTGCTACAACCTTTGCCAGGCGTTGTCGATCAGGCATGGCAAAGAGGTCCGCCAGCAACGCTTTTTCCACACGGGAAACTGCCGGAGAGATACCCATTTTCCGGTACCCGGCCGCACGCTCATCGGCAGCCAGCCTGTCCCGTCGCACTCCATCCAGACCCTGTCCGTCATTTCTCGATTCAGCCGATGACGCACAGGCCATCAGTATCAAGGTACATCCGAAAAACACGAATCTCCTCATGTAGCTCCTCCTGATTCTTGTAAGCGATTGTAGCATGCAAACCCTGTCATATTGTAGATTTATCGGAACCACAAACCTTCGATCACAAGGGACCTCCATGTCAGTACCGGCCCAAATCGCGCGTTGCAGGAGACTTGCAGATTCCCCGATGAAACCTTACAATACCTGCGGGCAACACAGGGTACCAAGGGGGATCATCGTGTCATACATCAACCTGTCTGTTCGACTGGCTTCCAGGCTCGCTGCCTCTCTGTCGGTCCTGTTTTGCGCCGCCTGCAGCACGGAGGATCTGGTCCCCCTGCGGCAGAGTACCTCCCTGGCCGTGGTCGATGGCAGCCGGCTCTCCGAACCCGGAAGCGATCAAACCGCCCTCTCGGTCATTCCCGATGGCCCCTCACGCCTGATCATGTACTACACAGGCAGCCGCCGCGGAACCAATGCCCTCTGGCGCACTGTCCAGCGTGATGGTGATCTCTGGGAGGTCCCGCGTTGGACTGCCGCAGTCAAGAGTGATGACGGTGTGACAGCCATTCGCTGGGCTGGCCACGAACTGGCTGCATGTACCGGTGTGGATGGCGACATTTTTATCTGGTCCGAGGGCTGGGGAACAGTCTCCATGCTTGCGGATGGGCGGACCATTCCCGGCAGGGCTGTGGCCTTCATTCCACCCGCATTGACAGTCCCCGGCATCAACCTGAACGCCGGGGAGATGGGCCTGCTTGTTGCCGCCGGCAGGACCCTCAACCTGGTGCGCATTCCCCTCAATGCCATTCCCCCGACAGGAACGACTCCTGCAACCAATCGGGCAGGCATTCTCTGCCCCGCCCTCGAATCAGTTGCCGAATTTCAAACCGAGCTTGCCGGCGGGGGCTGCGCGGTCCCGCCGGGATTTGCCGGACTTGACAGGGCTGGCATCCTTCATTCGCGCCGGACCGCTGATGCCGGATACGACTGCTTTTTCAGTGACCTCAAGGGATTTGACCTGAAGATCCCCCGGATCAACAGTCCACGGGACGATCGCTCGCCCTCGCTCATTCCGGGCCAGCCCAGCCTCTTCATGGCCAGTCAGTCCTTTGCCCGGGAGAACAATACCGTCACACTCAACCTTTTCCGCTGGGATCTGGCCCAACTCGGCATCAACACCCCGCCGATGATGGCCAGTTCCAGTGCAACGGCCAGTTCCAGTGCAACGGCCAGTTCCAGTGCAACGGCCAGTTCCAGTGCAGCGGCCAGTTCCAGTGCAGCGGCCAGTTCCAGTGCAGCGGCACCCGATCCGGTCGTTCCCGGCTACAACCAGATCACGCTTCAATGGCT
>DAIREN010000220.1:0-3533 GCA_036795535.1 Spirochaetota bacterium | reverse complement strand
GGATCCGTTTGTCGCTCAGTGTGGGAGCAGGCAGTGACACAGAGCGACAAACGGATCCTCATCAAGGCCAGCATGATCACGATGCTCGCCTTGATGAGGATCCGTTTGTCGCTCTGTGTCACTGCCTGCTCCCACACTGTTTCAAACCATTCAAAACATACTTCCGCCCTCGTAAACCGGACAAGCCCCCCGAACAGCATTACGGGATCTGGCGCACTCCGGGAGTGTGCCGCCACCATTCAACGGGAAGCCTCTTGTTCGACAGTCCCTCTTTCGATAGGTTTTGTCCATGAAGCTCATGAGACAGCCATGGATCTGGATCGGGACGGCCTTTGCGGTCTTCCTGTTCCTGCGGTTTCTGGTTTTCGACATTTCCGTCGTCAGCGGAAACTCCATGCTGCCCGGCCTTCCCCGGGGGTCCATCGTCCTCGCCCTGCGGTCACCCTTCGCCCCCCGGGCCGAAGCCGGCGACCTGGTCATGTTCCGGACCGGAGAGGACCGGATGGTCAAGCGTCTTCTGGCCCGGGGCCCGGCCATGGTTGACTGGGATGACACGCGCGTCCGGGTCAATGGCAAGCCTGTAAAAATCCACGATACAGCCCAACCGGTCCCCCTCCCCGGAAATACCTTCGTCGGGCAAAACATGGTATTTTTACTGGGTGACAATCCCCGGGAAAGCATCGACAGCCGGTCCTTCGGACCGCTGGCTGAAGATGCGCTCACGGGAACTGTGATCTTTGCATTCCAACCGTTCTGGTAACCGAAGACAGGGGCGATAACGCATGGACGGCAGCAAACGAACGATCGCCTTCTGGTTCATCCTGACCGCTCTCGGGTTTATGGGAATCATCATCCGGGTCTGGTACGTCTCGACCCCGGGCAACCTCAATCTTCCCCGCTGGAAAAGCCAGTCCCGCCCGGAAATCCGTGGTGCGATTCTTGACCGGAACGGGAGTCCCATCGCGCTGACCGTCCCCGCCGTGTCCATCTTTGTGCGACCCGATGTGTTCTTGCGGAACACCAACAATCTTGCCCGACTGGCAACGACACTCGGACTCACCAGCCGGGATTGCGCAGCCCGGATACAGCGGGGAACGCGCCAGTTCGCCTGGATCATTCGACAGGCTTCTCCCGAAACCGGTGACAGAATCCGGGGTCTGCGGATCCCCGGTCTGGAGACCGTTGACGAACCCTCACGGATCTATCCACACGGAGATCTGGCCAGCCAACTGGTCGGTTTTTGCGGCGTTGACCACACGGGGCTCTCCGGTCTGGAAAAGTCCTTTGACAAGATCCTCCTGCCAACAAAGTCGAGCGGTACCCCGATCAGGAATATCGTCCTCACCATCGACCGCTATATGCAGTACATCGCCGAAGAAGAACTGGCCACCGCAATCCGCGAGACCGAGGCCAGCCACGCCGTAGCCATTATTTTCCAGCCGCAGACCGGCGAGATCCTCTCGATGGCTGCCCTGCCCGGGTTCGACCCCAACCGCTTTGCGGAATCCCCCCAGGAACGCTACATCAACCCCATCGTTTCAAGCCCCTACGAACCCGGCTCGACCTTCAAAATCTTTTCGGCCGCCTGGCTGCTGGAAAACGGTCTCGTCTCCGAGAATGAACATTTCCACTGTCCGGGAGCCATCGAGATCCATGGCCATTCCGTCGAATGCACGCACCCCCATGGGACACTCAACCTCCACGGGATTCTCACCTATTCCTGCAATGTGGGCATGATCCAGCTCGCGCAACGGGTCAAGGCCGGTGCCTACCGTTCATGGCTGGGAAATCTCGGCTTCGGTATCCCGACCGGAATCAGCCTGCCCGGAGAGGCTTCCGGCATCCTACGCCCCGTCCAGAAGTGGTCCGGCCTCTCCCGCTACATGCTTTCGATCGGGTACGAGTGTTCGGTTACGCCCCTCCAGCTTGTCAGAGCCGCCTCAGCCCTGGCCACCGGTGGCGTCTTGATGCAACCGGTGTTGGTCAAGGCGGTCACCGATCACGACGGCCATATCCTCGAGGCATCGGCGCCAGCCGTTGTCCGCCGTGTTTTGAAACCGTCCACCACCACCCGGATCATGGCCATGCTGCGCAATGTCGTCGTGGCGGGAACCGGAATCCAGGCCAATCTCGGGGAACTTGAAGCCGGAGGAAAGACCGGGACCGCCTACGTGGCAAAGGCCGGTGGCGGCGGGTATTACAAAACTCGCTACACCGCATCCTTTATGGGTTTCCTGCCGTGGAAAAACAGCAATCTGGCGATCCTCGTGATGATCTACGAACCCCGGGGACAGTACGAGGGCGGGACCCTGGCGGCTCCGGTCTTCCGGCGGATCGCCCGGCGGACACTCCTCTACCTCAACCAGAAGCTCCCGCCTGTCATCGATGAACAGAGCATGCAGCGTGTCATTCTTCCCGGACTGACGGAGTCCCAGCGGAACAATCTTCTCAGGGCCTATAAGAGGGACTCCACACGAAAACGCTTCATCCTCTCCGGTGAACTGACCGATCATCAAAAAACGGAACTCTCGCTCATCCTGCAGAGTGCCGGCCAGCTTCAGTAAACAGCGGAGACCGGGCGGTATGGATTTTTTTGAAACAAGTATCCGCTGTCTCGAGGCTGCCGCACCGGTCCTCGCCCGGCGTGTCCGCGAGGCAAGGGACACAACCCGCTACCGGATCGAAGACGCCAAGTCCGGTGATGCCACCCTCCTGTTCGTCGACGGAACCGGACACGAACGCCTGATGCACAGCCGGCATAATCCCCGCAGGGAAGCCCGCCGGATTGTTGAAACCAGCATCGATCCGGATTCAGACTCCGTCATCGTGGGCGGGTTCGGGCTGGCATGGCACATTGATGCCATTATGGAACATGCCCCGAACGCGGCTGTGATCGTGGTCGAGGACGAACCGGCCGTGTTGGCCGCGGCCTGCATGGCGCGGGATTTGACCCCGCTCTTCACCAGCGGCCGGATCGATCTGGCTCTCGGAGAACGGACGGACGATGTTCTGACCCTGCTTGAGGGAAAACCCTCGCGCAAGGTTGCCGTCTTCCTGCACCGCGCCAGCGCGGACCGCAATCCGGGATTCTACCACAATCTCAAAAACATTCTCTACTCCTGGTTGAACGGCAAAGAAGTCAATCTGGCAACCTTGGTCCGGTTTGAACGCCTCTGGACCCGGAACCTCCTGCGCAATCTTCCCTTCTTCGCCAAAGCAGCGGGTGTGGCTTCCCTCTTCGGGACCACCAAGGATCTTCCGGTCTTTGTGGTTGCCGCCGGGCCATCACTGGCGAAAAACATCCACCTTCTCCAGCGGGCAGGCTCCCGAGGGATCATCATCGCTGTGGACACGATCTACAAGGTCCTCCTCGCGCACGGGATCACGCCGGATATCGTTGTCGCCGTTGATCCCCAACTGGTCAATGCACAATTTTTTCTGGGAACGCCGTCCAGCCGGACAATACTCGTCTCGGACTCTGCGGTTTCACCCACCCTCCTCGCCAACCACAAGGGCCCCTTGGCAATCTCGGC
>DAIREN010000219.1:0-3536 GCA_036795535.1 Spirochaetota bacterium | reverse complement strand
TGACGTCAATGGCGGATTGACGCAGCGAGACGGGCTGGCCAAAGCGCCTGATCGCCTGCGCGGGAGTTTTGCCAAGGACCGCATAGAGGACGGCCGGAACCCTGTCAATCGCCAGTCCCCGGGGGCCCTGTTCTCCCGCTTTCTGGTAACGGACAAACCCGCCAAAGACCCAGCCTGTCTGTGTCCCGGAGGTGCAGTAGAGCCAGGGGGCTGTCAGTCCGTCGATACGGTTTGTGATTTTCGAGTTCGAGATGATGGTGACCGTTTTTCCGTAGGGGATCAGGAGGCGTCTCGCTGAGCGGGATGACGGGCCTTCGCGCAGGACCAGACCATTGGGTGCAATCACAACACCCTCGCGGACCTGTGGCTTTTTGGCCTCGGCATCTGTGTGTTCCGTTTTGCCCGTGCAGGCCGTAATGAGCACAAGTCCGGCTAAAAATATCCTGTTCATGAGCCTGCTCCCTGATGCATTCCCCCAAACATACACAGGGACGATGATACCGGGGCGGGTTTTCAACCTGCACGCAAGAACGGTGTCGCTGCATCGCAAAACCAATTGGTTGTCAGTGCGCTGTCTGGTGATGCCATGCGCGCCGGTCCCGGATACGTTCACTCCGGCGGTAACAGTGTATCAGGTAAGGATGTTTTTGATATGTGCGCGCAGTTTCTTGATGGCCCAGTCGTAATGACTTGGCAGCATCATGCCGTGTGCAATACAGGAGGGTGTGATCCCAACTCCAGTGGACGTACCTCAAATACCTGGCCGCACACCGAGCATTTCTTGTCATGCATGTTCAAAGCACCTGCACAGGCAGGGCAGGTGAACCTATTCTTTTCCTGTTCAAGGTACTCTCTCATTCCTTTTTCAGTGATGACCTTCATGGTATGGATCAGGCTTTCGTTGTATCTGGTGCGATAGCTCGTATCCAGTCGTTGGATCAGGATGCATGGATAGTCCGGACAATCAGCACAGAACAAGAGATTTTTTGCATGAGAACAATTCTTTATTGTGCAATTTCTGCAATGCTCGGGTTTTCCGTCATCAGTGAAGCGACACCCAGGGCATGGCTTTTTCTTTTTTTGATGAACAGAGCAATACGTACAATGCATCCCACAAGCCGATATCATTTTTTCTTCATCAGTAGAGATTTCCAGCATCCATAATCCTTTTTTGTATTGAAAATGGCACAGCGAATAGAATGAAGTATTGATCCAGTCTCCAGAAATGATGGTCTGTATTTTTCAAAAAATGCGGTGTGCCTGTCTTGCGCATCTATGCCTCCTCCCGAACAAGTTTCAACCTGTAGGCAACCATCCTGATGATGAGCGATTTCGGGAGTGGTTGCGTAACAGGAAACTGGACAGATCCCTTGCCCGTTTTGTACTCGCCAAGTTCATGCCCGAAAAATTGTATGGTAGAGGGATGGGGATAGAGTCCAACATGGTTTGTATATCCGGCAATCATGATTTGCTGGTCGCGTTTCCCGTTTTCGACCAGGCTGAATGCCGGGATGTTGTAGTTGAACGTTTCAATCGCATTGGGAGCAGCCTCGAGGATGTACGAGCGGAGTTGAAGCAATGCCTTTCTTGTTGCCTCCGGCTGGGCTTGAATATAGGCATCAACTGTTGTATACGATTTCGGTGTGCTCATGGCAGTATTCCCTTGAATAGCGTTTCATGGTACAAAAAAAGTTCCTTGCCTGCAACGTTCCGCAGGTATGCACCGTTTGTTCTTCTTCGTCCAATACGCGACCGAAGGGAGCCAATTTGAGTAGGGGCGGCTTTCAAACCCGCCCCTACAAAGGCCAACGTATGTGAACGCGCCAACGATATCGGACGTCTCTGAATCCGCTTTCATTTTCAAACGCGACGCCATCATTTTTTTTGCATCATTTTGTGCCTGTTTAGTGAATGCCAGCTTGTACATTACCAATCCACTGTATCAGAAAATTCATCGATTGGTGTGTTCATTCCCTCGATTATTGATTCCCGCATTCCTGGAATCGATGTCAGGTAGAGTGTCTCCTGAATACTCTTCCAATCATCTTCCCCTACAAGAATTGCATTTGAATCCTTGCCAGTAGGGGCGGGTTTCAAACCCGCCCCTACTGGCTTGTACAGGTCATTTCGTGCATTGGTGACGTTGACGCTACTCATTTTGTACCTCCGTACGGTAATCCGTACGTTCCAAGTATGCATCTGCCATGGCGCACTGTCCAGAGTGGTTTTGTGGTGTCAACACCGCTGGGCCGGGCAAGGCATGTCAATTAATTCGATGTGTTGAAATGTGTTTGAGTAGGGGCGGGTTTTAAACCCGCCCTTGCTATCCCCCCCGGGGTGGGGGATTACGTGACAGCCAAAAGGCCGCCAGCGGCACAGCGTGCCCGGTCGATGCCGCTGCGAACAATCAGAGTGTCCTGGCAACATCCCCAAAGGCCGCATGGACTTCTTTTGTTTGCCCACCCCAGGTGATATCGCAAACCACCCGGCCGTAGTCGCGATCGACCCGCTTGACGATGGCGGGCACAAACGAACCGACGTAGGGCACGTGGACGTTGTCACCGGGCTTGACATCCGGCCTGAGCGGGACGGGGCGACAGGCCGATTGTTCAAAGACAGCCATGCGGCCGGCAAATCCCAGGGCCAGGACCTTGCCTCCCGCGACGGTGATCACCTGCCACTTGCGCCAGCGTTGTGCGTACCCACTCGTATCCCGAACGGCGATCGTGGTTCCCCGTGAAAAAACCTGCTCAAGCTGCACAAAGCTGTCGGGCTTGAGGCGGTTGACACTCTGGGCCAGCGGCTTGCCGTCGCGACCCCTGGCCGGATTGGTCCAGTCAATGTCGAGGTAGACCACCTCGGGCTGGGCCGGATTGTCGGCATTGACCACGTAGCAGCGCTGCATCCCCGAACCGGTCTGCCACCACGAAAGGAGGATATCGCCTTTTTTGGCCCGTCCCCCGGCTGCCAGCGGAACGATCAGGGCGTTGGGGACAAGGGTGATCTTGCCAAAGGACTCAAGGCGCGAATCGGTCGCACCCGGCTCGACCATGCGCGAGGTATAAAAGATAAACGTGACCTTGTCGGCGCCCTTTTTTTCGGCATCGACCAGCCAGTTGTACGAAGGCGTCATGCCATACTCACCAGCCCGGGCCGTGGTGGGGACATCGGGAAAGCCCGGGAAGGGGCGCACGACGCTTGGCGTCTGGCCAGCCAGGGGCAGAAACAGTGACAGGGTCAACAGGACAAGGGCAGAGCGGACAAGGCGCGGCATGCAATCCTCCGGGTAAGCTGGTGTACTCGTCTCTACTGTAGCACACAGACGGGATTTGACAGGGGCGGGCGGGGATTGTGGTGTTCATGATAGTGTAAATTTGTGTATGGCGTCCGCTGCCTGTGCCGATTATCATGCACTGGTCCGGCGGGGCGGTGTGTGCGCTATGCCAAAAAGGTCTGGGGTGGAGCGATATGGATGGCGGATGGCAGAAATACCGTGGCGTTTTATGTGTGCATGTAGGGGCGGGTTTGAAACCCGC
>DAIREN010000218.1:0-3560 GCA_036795535.1 Spirochaetota bacterium | reverse complement strand
TTGCGAAAAGACGATCTTCAAGCTATGTTGTTTGAGTACATTGACGGTTATTACAATACCAGACGGAGCCATTCATATTTGGGATACCGATCGCCGTCAGAGTTTGAGACTGAGTACGCATTCGCTGTGTCCGTTAAAACGGGTTAATGCTTTACTTGCGTAACGCCTTGGGGATTGATCCGCAGACGATTGAGGACAAGACAACACGATGATGCGTTGGCAGTGCCGCCCGGGTTCCGGGTGTGAACATAAAAGGGGGCTTGTATGTCAAAACGACTTGTTGCTGTATTGCTGTTTACTGTAATTGCTGTTTCACTTTTTGGGAGGGAAACAGATAAAGAGGTTATGAAACTGAATGGTCCTGTAAACACATTCATCGAATACCTATACAGGAATGGCGTGTTGGATGGAAAGATTGTACACACTTTTGATGTTATGGGCAACGCGATCGAGGCGAAAGGATACAATAGCAAAGGACTGTTGCTATTTAGGACCGTTGTAATCTTCGATCAATACGGAAACAAGACAGAGGAACGGAGATATGATTCCGCCGGGATACTAACTCACCAAAAGGTGATTGGTGAATACACCTACTATGTGGGAATGGATAAAAAATAAAAAAGCGGGGGTGACTTGACAGGCCGCACCTCAAATCATCGTCACCGCATCAATCAAAGGGGGGACCGGCAAGTCTACCACGACGGTGCTCCTCTCCTGACACCTTGCCGAGCGGGGCCAGCATCTGGTCATCTATGACACGAAGACCTGGCGTCCGGTCAAGCTGGTCAAGGCTCACGCTGAGGTTATCTGGGATGTTGCTGTCTCGCGGGACGGCAAATCTCTGGCGACCGGTTCCAAAGACCGCAGTGTCAAGGTCTGGTCGGTCGACGGTACTGAGACGGCGGCCATCGGTGGATTCAGTGATGAAATCTGGACTCTGACCTGGGATCCGGAGGGTAAGTCATTGGCCTGCGGTCTGAGGAACGGCGAAGTGGCCGTGGTCGATGTCGCCGGGAAGCGGATTACACGGACGCTGCGAAGCCATGAAACGGGAATTCCGGGTATTGCCTGGTCCCCGACCGGTCGTCTGATCGCGACCGGCTCGAGGGATGGTACGATCCGGCTCTGGAGGGGGATGTGATGCTGAACATGTTCAACAAACTGAGGGGCTGGGGCGAAACTCTGAGGACGGGGGCCTTGTTCGTCATCGTGCTGCTGGCCATCTCGTCTCCTTTGTCCGCCGAAACGGCGCAGGTGCCCCTGGCCAACCGGATCATCGCCGCTGACGGCGATATGAAGAACGTCCTCATTTGGCGCTGGTTGAACGAACTGACCCAGGACAATGCGGCCGTCGTCCTGACCACGACCGGGGATCTGTCCCAGATCAGCCTGCCCCGGTCCTGGCGCAAGGGGCAGACCGTGGGCCAGGTTATACGGGGTGCCGAAATCTTTCTCGGGCGTTTCCGGGTTCACTTCGAAGGGAAGACACTGACCCTGATTTCTATGACCGCCGACGAGATGATGACAAACAAGGCATATAAGGAAACTGCCCGGGTGCGTGACTGGGAGGAGGATGCGGGTCCCGGCTCGATCCGGTCGGAATTGGAACTATATTCGGGACTTATGACGACTGGGGATACATATAATTCATCGCAGACTCTGCTCGCCTTCGGGGCCGGTTACTCGTTCCGTCTCGCGGACACCTGGCTGGCCGGCTATCTCCGCCTCGAGGGCGGGTTCGGCGAAGCCGAATACAGCCAGCTCTCGTTTTCGGTCGCCAAGGCCAATCTGCAGGCCGGTGTGCGCTGGCTGCCGTTCAATTCATGGGTCATCTCGCCGTATCTGCAGGCCGGGCTCCTGTACAGCATCTATGCCGAGTACGGTCGGGAAATGCTCGTGCCCACGGAGACGTACTATCAGGACGATTATCTGCTCTGGGGCGGTTTGGGGCTGGCCGGCAGTCTCGGCCTGCGGGGCAATCTTGCGGATGGTTTCTCGGTTTTTTTGGAATATGGAAGATCGGTCACGTTTTTGAATTCGGGTTCGCTGGAGCTGGGCGAGTTCCGCTTCGGCATGACGTTTGGACTATAGGAGGGATCGCGTGAAAAATTATGTCTTGTTTTCGATGCTCATTGGCGGTGTGTCGATCCTGTTCGCGCTTGCCGGCTGTTTTGGCGACGCCGACCCGGCTTTGACCAGCGGGCGGCTGGTGTTTGGCTCGTTTGGCTATCCCGCGGAATACTACGGTGTGACAGCCTGCCTCGATACGTCGTCCAGCCCGGGCTCGGTCGTGATCCCGGATGCGCATGACGGCCGGACCGTCAGCGGGATCGGCAATTTTGCCTTCGCCCGGTGCGGCAACATTTCGAGTCTGACGATTCCGGCGAGCGTGATCCATATCGGCAGCAATGCCTTCCAGGAATGCGGCAGGCTGTCCGAGATCGTCATGCATGCGGAAACGCCGCCGGTCCTGGCCGGGAATGCGTTCCTGGGCTGCGTGTCCCTCGCGGCGATCCGCGTCCCGGAGGCAAGTCTCCCCGCGTACCAGACGGCGGCCGGCTGGTCGGAGATGGTGTCGATCATCGTGGCGGATACTGCGAGTTCCAGCTCCTCGTCAAGCGCCGGAGCCGGACTGTATGATCCGGATCCGGCGTCGTTCTTTGTCGTCAACAACAACGGCAATTCCGACATCATCCTGTTCAACGAAGATGCAATCCCCGCGAATCTTCTCGGCGGTGTGAAAGCTTTTACCCGTGGACACGGCGTTCCGAAGATGCCGTCCGGAATCCATGTCGTCAAGGTCGTCACGGCGGGCGATTATGCCGCGAATCCGGCGAGCCCGAAAGTCTGTTACTCGTTTTTGGTGAACACCGATTATACGCCGGGCGCGTACGACATCAATGTGACTTCCGGCGACTGCGTCTTGAGGATCAATAACCTGACGGACGGCTATCTTGAAATTCGAAACACTGCTTATACCGGGCCTCGCGTGGCTGTCCTGAGACCATCGGAAGCACTGGATGTCTATCGGCCAGAAGGCGAGTTGACCTTGTATGCTGTCGTGCAATATCCCAGGTTGATCGCTTTCCAGTCTCCCGGGCTCAAGGTGTTGCGGTCGATCCAGCAATCCGTCAGCTTGTTGACCGGGAATACGGCTTTGCTGACGGTACAGCAAGCTGATGTCGAGGCAGCAAACCATTCGGGGGCATATTTTTTAGTCAATAATGAAAGTGCGAAATCGGTCACGATGACAGGCAGCGGCGTGACGTCGTATCGCGACGCATGGAATAAAGCGATTATCACGACGGGTGAGATCGGCTGGTCGTACAATTATGAGATGACCGGCGATACGATGCCTGAGCAATCGTTCACCTTTGTGTCGGCACAGTACGTGATCATGGGCATTGCAGCTGTGCCTGCCTGCACTCGCGGGCATGTTTACACGATCACGATTCCGTCAAGCGGCACGACGGCATCAGTTGTCGATAGCGGGACATATGAAACGTTCTTCCCGTGACGCGATCGATCCGGTTTGAGTGAGGCTTGGTGTTATTCGGCAC
>DAIREN010000217.1:1505-3579 GCA_036795535.1 Spirochaetota bacterium | reverse complement strand
CCCGCACAGGGGCATCGAGACGATCACCTACATGCTCGAGGGTACCGTGGACCACCGGGACAGCCTGGGCAATGCCGGGACGATTGGACCCGGCGAGGTGCAATGGATGACGGCCGGTGGCGGGATCCTGCACGAGGAGATGCCGCACGGGGATGAAGCAGGCCGGATGTACGGCTTTCAGCTTTGGGCCAATCTTCCCGCACAGGATAAAATGATGCCGCCCCGCTACCGTGAGGTGCTGGCGACTGACATCCCGCAGGTCCGGACGGATACGGGGGGGCTTGTTCGTGTGGTCGCCGGTTCTTTTGCCGGGATCAGCGGACCCGTCAGGGATATCCTCACAGCCCCGTCCTATCTGGATGTCACACTCCCCCCCAAGGTTGCTTTCGAGCATCCGGTTGAACCGGGTGATACCGTCTTTGCCTATGTCTTTGCAGGAGACGCTGTTTTCGGCGTCGAAAGACAGGAGCGTGCCGGCAACCGGAGCCTGGTCTCCTTCGGCAGGGGGCCCGAGGGGAAAATCCTCATCCGTGCCGAAGCCAACGGCGTCCGCTTTCTGCTAATCTCGGGTCGGCCCCTGGACGAACCGGTCGCATGGGGCGGACCGATCGTGATGAACACCCGGGAGGAACTGGCTCAGGCATTCCGCGAGCTGGAGGAAGGGACATTCATCCACAGGTAGTCTGACATGCCCCGCACGAAACCGCCCCTGCACGAGGTCTGCGCCCGGGCTCGCATGACCCGGCAGCCTCGACGCGTCGTCTTCAAGAGGTCCTTGTAAATACTGACATCTAACATTCGCTCTGTGCGTTGGAATCGCGGGGAATCCACTCCCGCAATCCCTTGCAAGTATCAATCACTCTTTGAGAGTGAAAACTGCCAGGAGTGCATTATCGATACGGCGATGATGCCACTGGAAAAACTGCATGTTGTTTTGTTCGGCGTAGGCATCCAGCGCTTCCAGCATTTGAGCCGTGATTTCGAGATCAAGCGGAGCTTTGGACCCGGCTGGACCCAGATCCTTCCACTCAGGGATCGTTTGTGCCAAATCAATCATTCGAATGACTTTGAATTTTCTGGCCATGGCAACTTCCTTTTTTTTATTGACAGGATTCTGCTCAATCCCGCTGTACTATTCCAACCACTGAAAAAAAAGGGCTGACACCCCGCTGCAGATTAGGCCACAACATCCTCCTTGTCAAGCGAGTGACAGAAAATGTCCCCGCATGTTGCAGGAGGCATTCCGCAGGCTGGATGAAGGGACATACATCCGCAGGTAGTCGGTCATCCCCTGCGATACTCCCCTGAACGGAGTCTGCGCACAACATGACCGATCTGCTCCTATACCTACCGAAGGCCATGTACGCCACTTTGTCATCAGATCGCAAAACCTGTCGCAAGCCCGATCATGAACATCCCGTGATACCCGCCCATGAAAAAATCAAAATGGAACCAGTCGTAGCCGAAGCTGGCCCCCAGTTCCATGCCGGCCTGGATGATTCCGGCAAGATGGGCCGAGACAGCCTGCACTCTGGCGGCCGGTACGGTACAACAGATGCTCATTCCAATAAGCAATGTCTACCAACGCCTTGCTTTCATATCACCCTCCTTGAAAAAACTCACTCCATGCTTGATTATAGCGGAACATTCCGACATTTCAGGGGCAGGACGCAGCCTGAAGAGACCATTAATGCTGGTCTGAATTCGTACTCAAGATTATACTGGCATGGCTGTATATGCAGTCTTTGTGAGAAACAATCTTGCCCCCCACGGCACGAGCAGGATTATCCCGTGTTCGTGAGGCACACACGCTCCCGCATGGTCCGTCCCTGCCGGGGTACAAGAAGAGAGGGGGAGCGCGAGACCCGGAAGAACATTCCCCCGGAATTACCGGCCGCAGCTCTTGTGTCGCCCTCAACCGCGGCTCGCACCGACGTCAGCCTGCGACTTCCTGTCGCGGCGCCGGCACGTCGCCATTACCCTTCGGGCACTTCGCCATGGCTCGCACCGACACCAGCATGCGACTTCCTGTCGCGGCGCCGGCACGTCGCCATTACCCTTCGGGCACTTCGCC
>DAIREN010000217.1:0-1405 GCA_036795535.1 Spirochaetota bacterium | reverse complement strand
ATGGCTCGCGCGAGGGCAGGCCTGCCCCCTTACAGATCTTTTTTAAGATAGACCATGTCCACAAGCTGGATCTCGCCGTCAAACATGGGATGATCGTAGTTGTCGGTAAAAAAATTCGGTACCCGGTGCGAGTACACAAATCCGCAGCGCTCGTAAAACGCGAGGATGCCCGGTGTCTCGCCTGTCCCGACAAGCATGGTCCTGTACGTGGTATTGTAATAGTCACAGATATAGTGCATCAAGGCGCGCCCGTATCCCCTGCCCTGGGCGTGCTCGTACGTTGCCAGGTTTTTCAGCTCGCAGGTCTGGTCATCAAGCGGCAGGACAACACAGACAGACTTGAGGGCATCGTCGTAGAGGGCAAACATGTCCCCCTGTGGCAGATATCTGTCGATCATGTCCTCCTGTTCGTCAGCCAGAAGCAGGAGGTCCAGAAAGCGTTTTTTGTCATCCAATATTCGTTCGAATCTCACATGGCATCCTTTGTTGTTGGCGTTTGCAGCATCCCGGACGTGTCACTCGCAAACAGTCATTGTAATTCAATTATACAATATCTTGATGCAGACTACACCCCCTTGCGTGGGAGGACAATGCGTGCAAGATTCGCATCTTTTGTAATTTATTTTTGTGAACAGCCTCATGCCGATCAAATGGCCGCATATAACTCTGATGATATTTCAATTGTGTGCAGCACGTGAAAAGCCGGCCGCGGCATGATCCTCCGCAGACCGGCTTGTTTTTTGCAACCCGAATGGGCGAGCAAAACCTACTCGTTATAGATGACCATCGACGAATTGTAGCCACTGATGCTGGTCGCGGTCACGCCAGTGCCGTCTCCCTTGGCGTATTTCAGATAGACGACGCCGCTGGCATTGCGATGGAAGTACCAGACCCGGTCGGCCACGGGATCGATGGCGATGTATTCCGCCACCGTCGTAGCTCCGGTTCCGCCATTGGTATCGATGCGCTTGGCATTGGCCCCGGAGGGATAGTCGGCCATCTCGAAATAACCCGGCCCGTCTCCCGCCCCCCAGTAGGAGACCCAGTACATCTTGCCGGTGGCCGGATTGACAACAAGATTGTTCGGACTGTGGCTGGTATCGGTCGTGCCCGTCACGATGTCGCTCGTCGTCCCGCCGTTCGTACTTATATAATAGAATTCGTCGACCTTATGATTCATCCAGACGATTCGTCCGTTGGCCAGATCGAGTGAGGGCCGAATAGGCGGACCGAGAACGCCTAACGCATTGGCCAGAAGGGCGACAGCATTGCTCCCGTCCTTGTCACAGGCGTATAAACTGGATTTATTAAAGGCGAACCAGTACACCTTGCCGTTGGCAGCGGGGTCGACCCCGATCAGCTTGTAAGAGGTCGTCTGGTCGGCAAAGACATGCACATCCTCGAC
>DAIREN010000216.1:0-3584 GCA_036795535.1 Spirochaetota bacterium | reverse complement strand
GGCTGCGGGAACGCCGTGTCCGGAGACATCACTCAAAAAGATTCCGGTGGTCCGGCCGTCGTCAAAGTCCACAAAGTCGAAAAAGTCTCCGCCGACCTTGTCCATCGGACGGTACCAGGTGGCGATCCCCGGGATGGGAGGCTTTTCGGGGATCAGCCGCAACTGGATGCTCCTCGCCAGAGCCAGTTCGGTCTCGATGATCTGGTTGCGGATGTGGAGCTGGTTCCGTTCATCCTCGAGCTGACGCATCAGCTCCCGGCGGTTTGCGATTTCCTGCTCCAGGCGGATGACGTTCCGCAGGTCGTGGGCCACAACGACGCTCCCGGCCGGCTCGTCAAAACGGTCACGGATGTTGGACCAGGTCAGGGCGACCGGGAGCTCCGAAAAATCGCTTCCCTGCATCGTGCAGCGCAGGGTGAACCCCAGACCGCCGTGGCTCCGGGCACTCTCCAGTGTGGTCTTGAGGATGTCGGATTCACGGATCAGGCTGGCGAAGTCGCCGGTGACAAGCTGGTCCTCCCGCCGTCCGAGGAGCCGGGCTGCCTGCGTATTGGTTTCGATGATCCGTCCCCGGGTATCGAGGAGGAAAACGAGATCGCTCAGGCTCCCGAGGATCTCGCGGATGGCGATATCCGGGGTGAGGGTCATCAATTTGTAATGATCGATCACATACCACATCATCAGCCCGGTTACGACGGTTCCCAGGACGCCGATGGCGGGAAAGCGGGGTTCAATCTGCGGGACGACGACATTGGCGACGACGGCAAAGGCGATTGCGAAGACGAATCCCGAGGTGATGATGTTGGCTTGGGAGATCCTGACCCGGTTTTTGCTGGCATGGGCCTTGCGGCGGACGATGATCACTCCGGTGATGATGTACCCGACGTTGTAGAAGAGGTAGAGGATGTAGACCGGATTGAAAGGATCCTGAAGTTCGTACCCGCCCCAGGGGCCGTTGGCGAAATCGTAGACGAGAAGTGTGCCGAAGAGGGCTTCCGCGAGAACAATCACGCCGGGAATATGGATCAGGACGAGAAGGGGGATCCGGTGTTTGGGCATCGCGTCGGCGATGTGGAGCATGAAGACCAGGATGGTCGACGGGACAACGCACCAGCCCAGGGCAGCGATCCGGTACCAGAGCATGCTGTGTTCATCGGCTCCGGCATAGATGAAGGCATACCCGAGGGCCCAGATGCAGACCGAGAGACAGATCAGCAGGAAGGACCTGTTGAGGGGTGCGCGCGGATCATGCCGAAAGGCGGAGAAGCCGAGACCGAACTGGATAACCATGACCGAGATGGCCATCATCGAAAAGAGATTCATCGGAGGCTGCTCCGCGAGGTGCCGAACCGCATCTTATCCCCCTCCTGCACCGCTCTGCGCCGGATCAAGGGGGCGGAGGGTCATCCGCGCCGGATCCAGGGTGGCATCGACCAGGTCGGGGGCAAATCCCTCGTCCCGGATCAGGATCTCGCGCAGGGTCCGCCCCTCGCTCCGGGCCCGTTTCGCGATTGCGGCCGCCCGCTCGTACCCCGTCAGGGGCGCGGCCGCGGTGATCAGGGCGAGACTCTTTTCGACCAGCTGCGCGCAGCGCGTCCGGTCGGCCGTGATTCCGCGGACACAGAGGGATTCGAAGGCCGGGATGACGGAGGCCAGGAGTTCGGCCGATTCCAGAGCGGCCAGGGCCATGACGGGCATCATGGTGTTCAGTTCGAAATTTCCGGCCGAGACGGCAAAGGCGACACAGGCATCGTTGCCCAAGACCCTGGCCGCGACCTGCATGACGGATTCGGCCTGGACCGGGTTGACCTTGGCGGGCATGATCGACGAGCCGGGCTGTGTCGCGGGGATGGTGATTTCGGCGATCCCGCAGTCCGGCCCGGAGGCCAGCCAGCGGATGTCATTGGCGATCTTGAAGAGGGCCAGCGCCAGGGTGCGCAAGGCCCCCGAGAACAGGCCGATCCCGTCACGGGCGGACTGGGCTTCGAAATGATCGGCCGCCTCGACCAGGGGCACGTCCGCCCACGAAGCCAGCCGGGCAATGGTTTCGGCGACCAGGGGGGCCGGTGCATTCAGACCGGTCCCGACGGCCGTTCCCCCAAGGGGGAGTTCGTAGAGATGCTGCAAGCCCTCGCGGATGACGCGACCCGAGCGGGCAAGCTGTGCGGCGTAGCCCGAGAACTCTTGGCCGAGCAAGACCGGGGTCGCGTCCTGAAGATGGGTCCGGCCCACCTTGACGACGTCGGCATTCTCGCGGGCCAGGGTGTCAAAGGACTTCTTGAGCGACTCCAGGGCCGGGAGAAGCCGCTCCCTGCTGACATCGATCAGGGCGAGCTGGATGGCGGTGGGAAAAACATCGTTGGAAGACTGGCAACGGTTAACATCGTCATTGGGATGGACGGACAGACCGGAGAGCCGGGAAGCCAGGCTGGCCAGAACCTCATTGGCATTCATGTTCGAGGATGTCCCGGAGCCGGTCTGGAAGACATCGACGGGAAATTGCTCGAGATATTTGCCCGCTTCGATCGAGAGGGCCGCATGGACGATGGCGTCAAAGACCGGGCGCTTGGCCGGATCGGCATGGTCGCCGTTTGTGAGGGCCCAGGCCCGCTTGATGCGGACGAGTGCCCGGATCAGGACGGGCGGGAGCGGTCGTCCGCTGACGGGAAAATTGACGATCGCGCGGGCCGTCTGTGCCCCGTAGAAGGCATCATCAGGGACTTCCATGGATCCGAGGGTATCGTGAACTGTGCGCACTACTTCTTCTCCCGTCTTGTGTTCTGCACCGAGATGGGCAGTCTATCATAGTTCCCGGCAGTACACAAGGGCGGGCAGGGCAGGTTGGTGTTGCGACCCGGCAAACGTCTGCATGATGCGTAAAATTTGGGCAGTCGCACAATATCCCTTCGGGATCTTCGCCGGGATTGCACTCGGGTCCTTCGACATCGAGGAGGGCGACACAGGCGGTGCGCCAGCCGGGGCTGAGAATGTGCAGGATACGGGGCAAGCTGGCGACTCGAACCCATTGTGAATGTGCAAGCCAGCCCCGCCGGACCAGTGGCAGGGTAGCGGAAAAATTCAGGACGCCATACCCAAAAACACTCCAAAAGGACCAGCGAGCCATTCCCTATCCCGGGAGCTTGTGACTGTGGCTGGTCGGCACTGCGTTACGGCATGTCATTGAGAAAACGGGAGACGGGGAGGGCGTCACCGAGGAAGAGGCTCTGTTCGGGCGAGAGTTCCCCGAAGGCGACTCCGTAGGCCAGGCGTGACTCCGAGAGACGCCGTGTCCAGATGACCCGCCCCGGGATGCGGATTGTCTGTTCCTGATCATTGCCGGAATCACCGTGACGGATACCCACCAGGAGGTCTTCGTCCAGATTGAGCCACTCTCCGCTTTCGAAACGGACACCGCCCAGGGAAACATTCTGGGAGATGACCGGAGCGGTGCTGGCCGGATCGTGCTGGCCCGGATTGATTCGTTCCCAGGAGATGCGCCAGCTTTGCTTGAAGCGGGTGTGACGGCGTTTTTCGGAAAAGTATTCGATCGTGCGGTCCTTGCCCTCGAACTTTGCCTGGTAGAG
>DAIREN010000215.1:0-3584 GCA_036795535.1 Spirochaetota bacterium | reverse complement strand
CAGGATGATGGGGGACTTGCTCAGGATGGCGGTATCGGCAATCATCAGGCCCGGGACTGCCCGCCCGAGAGGGCAGTGATGGCGGTCTCCGGGGTAAAGGGCTCCCCCGCCAGCTCGTTGGCCTGCGCGATGATGCGCTCAACCACCCGGGCGGCATCCGGTATCATGCGGCTTTCGGCATGCAGGGCGACAAATTCGCGCACCGAAAGATCCATCACGAAATTCATGTTTTGCGACAACTGGGCCACCAGCTTGTCGGCCGACGAAAAGCGCCATTTGGGATCGGGAGGTGCCCCGTTGATCAGCACCCTGCGCCCGGTCGGGGTATCGGCCTGGGCCACCCACTCGATATCCGCCAGGAGCCGGCTCTTTCCGCTCCCGGTCGGTCCGACAATCGAGATGATCTCGCTGGTGCGGATCTCGAGCCGCTCGAAGCCTTCGGGCTGGCCGGATTTATCCCGCCCGGGCAGGATCGTGATCCTGGTGACCTGTTCGCCCTCGCCCAAAAATGCCAGCATCCGATTGATGTATTCGGCAGCCTGCGCTGCCAGCCTGTTTCCGTCGGTTCCCCGGTCCTCAGCCTCTGTCTCCCCGATCAGATCCGCCAACCTGATGCGCTCGCGACCTGCCGTCACAATACCGTTGTCGCGAAAAAACGCTTCCATAAATGGAAACCGGGCCAGCAGGTCTGCCACTGCAAGACCGGCAATGTCGTCACTGTGCAGCATTCTGTTCCTCCTCGTGAAGATCGATCTTGCGCACATTTCCCAACTGGTGCTCTTCGCCGATCCTGGTCTCACCCAGGCAGTACGAGCAGAGCGCCGAGGGCATCGAAAAACGCAGCTTCATGCCCTTGAGGGTGGCAAACCCGGCCTCGACCGAATAGAGCAGGGTCGAGAGCTCATAGCTGCCCTGCCCGGTCAAACCGTTAATGTGCATGATGACGGCGCCCGGATTGACGGCGTTGACCCGTGAGGCAAAGACCTCGCGCTCGGCCTGGCTGACGATATCACCCTTGGTGATCACCACGATGTCCGCCATCTTGAGCATCGGTCCGATCTTTTTGGGCGTATTGATCCCGGAAAGATTGTCGATCACGCAGACCGCCTTGATCCCGCTGATATAGGGCGAGCAGCGGTTGCAGAGGCCTGCAGATTCGCTGATCAACAGATCCAGTCCGCTCTTCTTCCCCCAGTCGGCTACGGCCTCGATATTGCTGACAAAGTAGTGATCCGGACAGAGCTGGCCGGAGAGACCCTTTTTGACCGGGATCCCCGCCTTGCGGTAGAGCTCGTCATCATCGGTGTACAGGCAGTCGAATTTGACAACGCCCACGGCCAGGCCGCGGGACATCAGGGCGGCTGCGGTCTTGAGGATGACGGAGGTCTTGCCCGACGAAGGGGGCCCGGAGATGGTCACGAGATTCATGCCGACACCTCCAGGAGCGCCTGTTCAAACACCTGCATCCCGTGGCGAATCAGGCCGCCGATGTCCTGGCTGTCCAGCCAGTCCCAGCCGGGCCAGAGGAAGGGCAAGCCTGAACCCATCCGGTTGTCAACCTCGGGGTGCAGGCTGGGGAAGAGGCCCTTGTGGGCCATGATTTCCCCGGCAGCCTTGCCGGCAAAAAAGTCCACCAGGGGCTGCAACTCCCCCGCCTTGCTTTTTTTGGTGAGCATAAAGACCGGGCTGGTGATCGCCCCGTCCTCGGGCCAGACGGCCTGCATGCCACTCCCCTCGCGCACCATTTTTGTAAAGAAGTTCGGCATGATCGTTACAATCGGTCGTGCCCCCTCCTTCTTGCCGCTCCTGACCATCTGGGAGGGATGCATGGACTCAAGCAGGCTGCGACCGAGCCGGCGCACGCCCTCATCCCCGTAGGCCTTGAAAATGTTGACAAGGATGGCGTTAAAGAGGTCAAAGTCACCGACCGGCAATGATACCCGCTGTTCAAATTCTGGTGACAAAACATCTGACCAGCGGCGTGGCAGGGGACGCTCACCGAGTTCGTCCAGATTGACCAGAAAGACGGCCGGGACAGCGGCAATGACCGAGTAGGTCTTGCGCGGATCACGCAGGCCGACATCCGCAAACAGGGGATTGACACCCTGGTACGAAACAAGATCCTCAAAAACACCTGCATCCCGAAAACGGCCAAAGCGCTGGCGGTCAAAAAACATGTCAAACCCGGCCGACAAAAAGACATCCGGCAGATCGTCCGCCGGGCCCTCGAGACGATGGCCCATCCAGTCCAGCCCCTGCGAAGCCGCCTTGAGTTCGTAGTTGACGCGTGTCCCCTGCTCGCTGGCCAGGGTCGCCACAAAGCCCTCAAACTCCTCCAACAAAGGTACCCGCACGGGACAGGGCAAAAGCCCTGTGACTTCGATTTCGGCGGCCGCCTCGTGCTTGAGGCCGGACTCGCAGAGGCCGGCTGCCCGGGCCAGGGCCGCATCCAGCAGTCCCGCAAACACGGCCGGGTCCAGCCCCTTCAGGGCCAGGGCCTGTCCAAGGGTAATCTGCTTGCCGAATGCCTGCCGCTTCTCGGGGTCACTCATCTGCGGAAACCCGTTGGAGACAAAGACGCTGACCACCTCGGGATGCGCTTCACAGATATCAAACAGGGTCCGGGATGATTCAAATCGTGCCATCGTATGTCCTTTCCGCGATCAGCTTCTGACCGCTTTTCGTGTTTTTTGTTGAACAGCCTCAGGCCCGTCATGGCCGATGACATCCGCAAGGGTAATGCTGGCCAGCTTGTCGTGCAGCTCGGCCAGGATCCCGTTGATCCCGCCTTTAAAGATGCACTCGCGAAAGAGGCATTTGGTCTTGCCCAGCGGACAGGCCCCGGGATGGACATCCCCGTCAATGATCTGGTAGATCTCGATCAGCGAGACCCCCCCGGCAGGCCTGGCCAGCGAAAACCCGCCAGCCGGGCCGCGCAGCGAATCCACAATCCCCGCCCGGTGGAGTTTTTGAAAGACCTTGGCCAGATGGGCCTCGGAGGCATCCAGGGCCAGCGCAAGCTCCCTGGCACTGACCCGCTCAGGGTGCCTCTTGGCCACAAGGACCAGCCCATGCAGGGCAAGCGAGGCACCCTCGGACAGACTCAGCAGGCTCTTCATCGCCGCCTCCGTATTCTTGCATTTCGGTACTATTATACCTTTTTATGGCAGGGTATGCAAGTTTTTTTCTGCCTTTTTTTCTGCGACATGGTGCTTTATGGGGAACAGCCTCCGGTCTGGTGGATGAGGTCGAACACGCCGGGGGATACATCCGTCTATACACATCGGTAATGGTATTGTAGCATTGAACAATAAGGAGCACACCATGCTTCAAAAACGCAAGGCATTGCGATTGGCCGGCTATAATTACGCGACACCAGGTGCCTATTATATAACTATCTGCACGCATGGCCGAAAATCAATTTTTGGCATGATTGAAGACAGAACAATGAATTTGAATGATTACGGCCGCATCGTAGAAAAATGCTGGTTCAATTTGCCCGATCATTATCCGAATATACAATTGGGCGAATGGATCATTATGCCAAATCACATTCACGGCATTATTGAAATCGTTACCGTAGG
>DAIREN010000214.1:0-3614 GCA_036795535.1 Spirochaetota bacterium | reverse complement strand
CGTGACGGGTTTGCCACACCCCGCGAAAAATGATTCCCGCTTGCTGACAAAACCATCCTCCGGGTGTATCCTCCTCCATACCTGCGAATTTTTCGCCGGCGAGGAGGAAGACTATGACAGGCTTGAGGCTGTTCATCATACTGCTCTTGCTGACACTGGCAACTGCTGTGACTGGGGCGACTCCGCCCACCAATCTGGATTTCCTGTCCAGTGATCCGGCCATGATTGCTGGCTTGAAAGCGCCAAATCATGATCTTGCGCTGAAAGAACAGCTCGTGTTGCTCAACAACAATGGTGGTATCCCGTTTTACAATATGACGACAAAGCGCTATCAGCGGGTCCGGCAACCGGCCACTGATCCGGGAAACCCGATGCCGCAGATCGCCGGGGGCGAACAGCATTTCATGGCCAACCGGGATGTTGTTCTTCTCCAGCTTGCACCCGGCAAGCGCTTTCTCGTGTTCAGCCATTCCGCGAGTCCGGTTACCGGTGCTACGACAATCTGGGAAGTCGGACCGCGCTA
Source organism: Spirochaetota bacterium (assembly GCA_036795535.1). Lineage (GTDB taxonomy): Bacteria > Spirochaetota > JAGLSM01 > JAGLSM01 > JAKPMW01 > JAKPMW01. Next base: position 3,091 of record DAIREN010000214.1, on the reverse strand, counting down.
TCCTTCCCTCAAACTGGCTTTTTCAGGCGAGCTCGATGCGATCCGTCGCAGGGCCAATGGTCAGCTTGTCCTCGTGTTCAGTGATATCACCGGCAAGGCCGAGGTCGTCTACAATCCTGCCGTGAATACCTTGACCCCGGCGTTTGCGCTCTCGTTGCATGAGATGCAACACGGAAGTCCGATCTATCCGGACGGCTCGGTCAAATACAGTGTTCCCAAATCCGTCCGGATCAGGGCCGCGGCCGGAACTCCTTTGTATGCGGAGCCAAACCTGACAGCACAGGTGATTGCCCGCACACCGCTCCAGGCGGCCTGGACACTGGCTTCGCTGGGTGACTGGCGGTTGATAATCATCCCTGTCCGGATGAATGATTGGTGGTGGAATATCTTTGCCGGAAAAACCTGGCGTCCTGTCTGGATCGAGGCATCTAAAATCCTCGAGCAGTGATCTTCGGGATCAGGTCTTGGACGGGCGGGTTTGTATGCCGATATTTGAGGCATGCGCGCCTGCCTGATTTTATATGCTCTTGTCCTCTGTTTCTTTCTTGGGCAGACCCTGTTTGCGACGCCACGCGTCTTGCCGGGGATCGATGTCCTCGAGGCGTCCGGTTTTTCGGTACTCCGGGGGCGGAAAATCGGCCTGATCACAAACCATACCGGGAAAAATGCGCTGGGCGAACGGACTGTCGATGTCTTGTGGCGCGCATCGAGGCGCCATGGTTTTTCGCTTGTTCGACTTTTTTCACCCGAGCATGGTCTCTCGGGAACCGCGGACGACCGCGTTCTCTCGGGTAAGGATGCGGCGACAGGACTCAAGGTCATCAGTCTCTTCAATAGAAATTATGCACCACAACCGGCCGATCTTGCCGGTCTTGACACCCTCGTCTTCGACATACAGGATATTGGCACACGGTTTTATACCTATCATGGAACGATGTCCCTCGCCATGCGTGCGGCGGCCCGGGCCGGGCTGCACTTTGTCGTACTGGACAGACCCAACCCGATCGGTGGCGTGCTTGTTCAGGGTGCGATTCCGCCCCCTGAGAAATGCGGGAGCCTTGTGACCATCCACCCGATCCCGACCCGGCACGGGATGACCATCGGGGAGCTGGCCGGATTGTACAACCGGCACTTCGGGATCCGGTGCCGGCTGGTTGTCATCCCCATGCAGGGCTGGAAGCGGACAATGCTTTGGGATGAGACCGGTCTTCCCTGGGTCAATCCATCACCGAATATGCGAACAATCGATGGCGCCATTCTCTATCCCGGGCCGGGAACCAGTGAGACGACAAGTCTTTCTGTAGGTCGCTGGCTGGACAGAGCAAGTCTTGCCCGCGGTTTGGCTCCCTTTGAGGTCTATGGTGCGATCTGGATTAATCCTTTGGTCCTCGCGGGTGCCCTTGTCAGCGGACTCCCCGGGGAGCGTGCTGCCGCTGCCGTACCACGTCCGGGTCTGTCCCGGACGGGCTCCTCACGAGAGGGTTTGCAACCGGACCGCCCCGGATTCGCAGTATCTCCTCCGGTCAATACCGGGATCCGTTTTGAGCCGGTCACGTTCAGCGTGCGGGGCAAGGTTTTTTCCGGTGTCCGGGCCAGGGTTGTGGATCGCCACCATAATGATCCCGTCCTGGCCGGTTTGCACCTGGCCCGTGTCCTGCTGCGGCTCTATCCTGGGTGGTTTGTCATGACCCGGGGGTTTGCCAACGAGGTCGGGGACCCGGCGATTATCGAGAGACTCAAACAAGGTGAGACACCCGAGTCGATCGTGGCATCCTGGAAACCAGCCCTTGACAGGTTTCTCGCGATCCGTGCCCGCTATCTTCTCTATTGATCAGCCTGGTACCGGCCACGGTTTTTTTTGGTGAACAGCCTCAGGCCTGCGTGAACCGGAGTGTCACCGAAGAGGGTTTGGCATTCCCGGTTGATACCGTGCCAGACACATCCCGCTTGCGTGTCATGGCGCAGCAATGCTATTATTATGTGGAAAGACCAGCGAACGGGGACCGGAATGAAGCGCGACACACGCAAGATCATCATGGCGGTACTCCTCAATCTCTTCCTGGGGGCCGTCCTGCTCTACGTCCTCGACATGACGGGGGCGATGACCTTCGAGAGCATCATGACATCCCTGGGCTTGTCCGAGGGAGAGGCCATCAAGATCGAAGACAGGTTTCTTCTCGAACGGGAAGAGCTCAACAAACAATGGCTTGTGCTCTCCCTCAAAGAAAAGGATTACGGCGAGAAGCTGCACCAGCTTACGACCAATGACCAGCGACTGAAGGACAAGGAAAACCAGCTCAAGGGCCTTGAAAAGCAGTTGCGGGAGCGCGAAAAGAAGGCCAGCGAGGCCGAGATGGAAAAAATCAAGCGCAGCGAGCGGGTCCGGATTGTCGCCGACCAGTTGATGAATATGCCTCCCAAGGATGCCGTCCCCCGTCTCGAGGCCCAGACGGACGATCTCCTTGTGATTGACATCCTGCGGGCCATGGATGCCGTCGCCGCCGACCAGGGCAAACGCTCCATCGTGCCCTACCTCCTCTCCCTGATGAAGGGCGAGCGTGCTGCTGCGATCCAGCGCAAGATGGCCAATATCTCGACACTCTCCAACGAACCCGAGTTCTGATCCCGGTTTGTCCTCTGGATTGAAGTTGCCCGGGGCAGGTTTCCCGTATCCATCCCGTTATCAGTCCGTTCTGCCGGTTTTGACCCGGGACGCCTGTCTAGCGGGTCTCCTGAATAATCCTCGTCAATGAGTCAGCGATTTCTTCCGATGCTTGGGAAAAGACTCTTGAAAGGAGGAAGGAATGCAGGGGTATGCAGAAGGTGTCTTGCTGACAGGCCCTCTCGCTCGCAGCCAAACGCTCTTGCCGCCGGGTTTCGAGAGCCGGATCAGTCCATCGCAACCGGCATCGCAGAACTCGGCATTTGTCGGTTTGCTGGCAGATTCGCTCAAGCCGCCAGATCCGGTCCGCGAAGAGCGTCCACCGGCGCCGGAATCGTTCAATGCAGCCGTTGAGCCGTTTGAGGATGAGTATGAAGCGGATCTCGACGGGTGTGCGCAGCGTGAACCGGAACAGGTGGATGCACGGGA
>DAIREN010000213.1:0-3682 GCA_036795535.1 Spirochaetota bacterium | reverse complement strand
CTTCATCACCGGGAATGCCGACATGCACCTGAAGAACTTCTCCCTGATTGAGACTGCCTCCGGACATGTCCTTTCGCCAGCCTACGACCTCGTTTCGACAATGCTCGCCATCCAGGATGACCCTGAAGAAACCGCCCTGGCCCTGAACGGAAAGAAAGCCCGGCTCAAACTGAGTGACTTTGAACAGTTAGCAATGAAGCTCGAAGTAAATGAACTGGCATGGCAGCGTCTTGTACATCGCTATCAGTCCGTCTCGAAGGATACACTCGCCCGGATCTGCCAAGAATCCTTTCTCTCTCCGACCAAGAAAACGGAACTGCAAAAGATTATTGAAGAACGAATGGGGCGATTGTTTGGGTGATGCCCGATAAGCCCTTGCCCATTCGTGCTCTTGCCGGATGTGCTTGCTTCATGTCTCCAATGAACTGATTGTAATCTTTTATACATATATGCTATTCTCTCCTTACAACGCGCACCACTTGTCAATGCTTCACGCAATCAGCACTTGGAGCCATGAACTCTTATGCATGGACAGGAAGACTACAGAAGATTCTTTCAAGGCAACGGTGCTGCGCAACAGTGCGTCTGTCATGCACTTAAAGACGCAACCATCATCAGGATTGCCACTGCCTTTTTTGAACCATCAGGCTGGGATGCACTCCGCACTGTCCTCCAGGGTCGCGATATCCGTCTCCTCCTTGGCCGACCGGATGATGCGGATGACAAGATAGGTGATGTGGTCCATGACTTTTTCCGATCCCTCAACACGGGCATCTTTGATGAGCGGATACAGATCATGCAGGAAATCAGGGATGCCATCCGCAACGGAAAATTCCTCATCAGCCTCTCCTCCGAAGATTGTGGCCAGACCCTGCTTGATCCTCGATACCTGTTTCATCATGCCAAGCTCTATATTGCCGACGAAGCGAAGGCTGTGGTCACTTCGGCCAACTGTACCCGACACGGGTTGACACAAAGCCGTGAAGCCGGCATAACCGTGACCGATCCTGATGACGTGCTCTTTTTTGTAGAGCGTTTTGACTATTACCATGAACGTGGCAAAAAAATAGCCGATCTCCTTCTGGCAGAAATAGAGGAATGGCTCAAGATCTACCGCCCCTATCAGATTTACATGCTTTCATTGCTCCTTTTGTACGGCCTGCCCGCAGATGAAAAACCTGGCCATCTCCCGGCCCTATCCGCATACCAACGCCCCGTGGTATCGCGGGTGATCCGCAACATCGAGGAATACGGCGGTTGCATGCTCGTCGCCTCGACAGGTCTCGGAAAAACCATCATGGCTGCCCATGCCGTCGCACATCTGCACAGCCAGAGGTTCATCAGTGCTGCCATCGTGGTCTGTCCGGCCGGCCTCAAGTCCATGTGGCATCGCACAATGCGGGCGACACGTATTTCGAGCATCGAATTCTCTTATCAGGTTTTTTCGCTGGAGGACTGGCGAAAGTACAAGGATGTAGCCGTACTTGAGCGGGAACTTGCTCTGGTAGACAGTCAAACTCTGGTCATCCTCGACGAGAGCCATCACCTCCGTAACTCAGAGGACGGCAGTAACCTGCGCCTCCGCCACCAGCGCATCCGCCAGTTGGTCGACAAAGGAGCCAAGACTCTCCTGATGACGGCGACTCCCTATAGCCGTGATGTCGCAGACATCAACGCCCAACTGAGGCTCCTGCCACACCGGCACAATACGCCAGGAATGCTGTCACATGACAGTACCGCCCCATGGCAGGTGAATACACCTGCGGCCCTCTCAGAGCTGGAATGTGGGGTAGTCCTCGCCATGCCCAGCGTGGTCAAGAACTTCAGTGCCCTCGACGAGAATGGCAACCGCTATGTGCTCTTTTCCGGTGATAACAGACGCTACTTCCCCAGAAAAATCATATTGACCAATATTCGGTATGCAAATCAGGCCGATGATGCCCTGATCGAACTGCTGGAGAGCGGAATACTGGCCATCGAAGAGCACAATAACACCACTGCCCAGGAAAACCTGTTTGATGATTTTTCTGCCGAAGGACGGCGGGATCCGCTTAATGAAGCAAGAATCGTCCATCAATTCTGCTCTTCTCTCAAGGAGGCAGATACAGTCCTCGCGAAAATGTCCCATGCAGGCGGGTTCGAAAGCATCCGCTTTGCACACCAGAATGAGTTGTCCAAAAAATCAATCGCTATGAGAAAAAGCGTAGCACCGCTGCTGCACGACAAAAGCAAACATACAAGAAAAAGTGACGCAAAAATCAGAGCCATGCTGGAGATCCTTGATACCTGGCCCGGACAAAAAGTCGTCATCTTCTGTCATTATCTGGAGACAGCCGGGTATGTGGTATCCTGTATCGAACACAATCGCCCTGAAATTTGTGTACGGACAACGGCCGGAAAGGATCCCGATGATCTTGAGGCCATCATCCAGGGATTTGCCCCGGTGGCCAACAGTGTCGATCTGCCTGACGGTGAAACGCCCGCAAACCCGTTTGACGAGGTAGACGTACTGGTTGCCACCACCGCCATGTCCGAGGGATTCAATTTTCAGGATGCTGCCATTCTCATCAATTTTGATCTTCCCTGGACCGTGCTCGTCCTGGCACAGCGCATGGGACGCATCCTCCGGCCCTGGATCACCCCGCGGGATGTCTACCTGTATACGCTGATGCCTTCAACCATGGAAGAACCGCGCATCAGGCATGCATGTAAATGGAAAGAACGTCTCCACAACCGCAGTAAAGAGTTTTCTTCATTTGCGGAGATTCCGGTACTGGTCGATACGGATGAGCGCTTCTCCATGGTCGATCTCGCCCAATCCATGTGCCGCCTTGATGATGAGATAGAGCTTGACGTGAGCCAGGTATACGAGTTTATCGAGAAGGCGGATGCCCTCAAGACAAGCAGTTTTCTTGACGATCTCGCCCTGCTCACGTTAGACGAAGCAAGACGCCTCCAGAGACTACCAGATGGAATAAAGAGCTTCAAAGACAGCGGCTTGCCCCACCCCCTCCTCTATGTCCTGTTCCGCTACAAAGATTCCTGTTTCCCGGCGCTCTTTGACCTGAAGGGAAAATTGCTGATGGATCACGTCCAGATCGACGAGATCATGCGCATGATCCGCGCAAATGAAGATGAAGAACCACTTGTCCGTCTGGGGGACAACCTCAATCTTGATGAACTGTGCAATACCGTCATCAAGTCTTGGGCCACAGAGAAGAACGTGTCCTTGGATGACTTTTCCATCCGCTGCTTCATGATCCTGGAATAATAGGCTTCTGTTTTAATCCGTCTCAATATTGATTTTATGTCCGTAATATCGTACAACAACAATCTGATTACACAGTACCATACAAGCAACCGGGTCAAAGCGACCGGGTTGTTTTTGTTTGTCGATGGTTGAAACACGTATTCCAACTCAATCCAGTCCCGTTCGGGATGCCGGTACTGAGCGGGCAAGCCTGAAACCGACATCCCCATAATGACCGGACGGAGGATACGCTTCGCGGGAGGTAACCCGTTGCCTGGATGCGCGCTGGTCATAACTGCCACCCCGCACAATGTGAAACGCACCTGATGAAGGCCCACGCGGATCAGTCTCCGCGTCCTTGCCATATCGCCCCCACAGATCCCAGCACCACTCCCTGACGTTACCCTCCATATCAAAAAGCCCGTAACCGTT
>DAIREN010000212.1:0-3685 GCA_036795535.1 Spirochaetota bacterium | reverse complement strand
TGGTCCGGCGCATCAGGAAGAAGTAGAGCAGGGCGATGACGGCCAGGAGGACGAGATTGTAGAGGAGCGCGTTTTCGAACACCGTTGAATAGCTCTTGCCGTTGACCTCAAAAAAATAGAATCCGCTCAGGCGATAGTGCTGCATGATCGGCGTGATGTAGCCGTTGTCGCCAAAATAGAGTGTGGCCTGCTGGTAGCGTTCGATGTTTTCTTCGCCTGAGGCCAGCGTCATTGTTTTGGTGAAAAAATCGAAAATGGGGAAGGAAAAGGTTCCCCGGCCGAATTCGGGGGAGAGTTTATAGGCCGAGAAGGCGGCCCGGGTCAGTCCGGTAAAATAGGCATTCAGCTCGCGCTGTCCGGTAAAGCGTGAGCGGAGGAATCCGAGGAGGGTCTCGCTTGTCACATTCACCAGGATCTGCCCGTCAGGATCAAGGACGGAAACACGGGTGAGCTGGATCTTGTTGTTGGCATAGGTATTGTAATCTTCCCGGAGACTTGAGGAGCGGAAGAACCGTTCAAGACGTTCCCGGATGGCGTACTGCATGTCCCAGCGTCGGGCGATATCGGCAAACGAGACGCCCTCGCTCAGGAGCATGGTATGAATGGTGTTGATGATGTCGACCTGCATCGTCCGGGCAAAATCGGCGCGCTGGACCGTCGTCAGGCGGATAAAAAAGATGTTTGCGGCGACGAGGAAGAAGAGGAAGCTGGAGATCAGTTTGGAGCGGAGCGAGATCCGCAGGTACATCAGGCTGACGATGGCGCGCCTGAGGAGGGCGAAGAGAAAAAGACCGGCGAGGATGGCGACGAAGACAAAATTGCTGATCTCCCGCAGGCCTTGAACCGTGCGGACGATGTGGACCGACCGGCGGCTTCCGTCGTCAAAGATCTCGCTGCTGCCCGCCTCCGGATCCGTGACGAACTCGACGCTATTGGTCCAGCCGGGAGCCATTGGTGGATAGTGCAGGACAAAACGATAGGGATGACGGCCCGGTTCGAGTTCGAGTTTGAGTGAAAAGCGGTTGGTCCCGTCGAAATTCATCCGGAAGTGTTCTTCGGCGATGGCCCAGTCACAGAACCGGCCACTGAGATAGACGCGTTGCGGGAGGGGTTTGGCATGTGCTCCCGCGGGTGCGTGGACATACTCGAAGCGGATCGGTTTGCCGAGATTGCGGTCGACAGCCTCGAGGACCAGGCGGACAGGAATGTAGACAGCGATCAGTCCCAGGATGGTCAGGGGGATGAGCCAGCGTCGCCGGGCGCTGCGGTAGTCACTGAGCGGCCGGTTCTTTGACATAAAACACTCCCAGTCTTCCGCCCAATGGATCTGGAGCGCTCTCGCGGGCATCGCGATCATGTATCCAGTGGCCATCGACAACGAATTTGTACTCATACCTTCCCGGAGGGAGGGTGAGGGTGATGCTGAACCCGTTTTCAAGCGGATTCCAGGCGCATTTGAAGGCGGGATTGCTCATGTGCCATTCATTGAAGGTTCCGGAGATGAAGACGTTTTGCGGTCTTTTTTCCGTGATGCCTGGCCGCCAGGTGAGACGGACGGATGATGGTGGAAAGACACGGCCGGTCCCGCTCCCGGCACAGCCGGTGAGGAACAGGCCCGAGAGAAGCAGCAGGATACAGACAGGACCGAGCGTCTTTTTCATACCGTTAAAATACACAGTTTTCGGGGTGTTTGTCGCCATGCTCTCGGCGGGCCTTCTCAGTGGTACCTTTGGGGAATGAACACGAACGAGTTGCGGATCGGGATTGCGAGTCTGGCACAGGATGGTCGGGGTGTGGGCCGTGTGGATGGGCGGGTCTGTTTTGTGGAGGGCGGGCTGCCCGGAGAAACGGTGTTGGCGCGGGTTGTCCGGGAAAAGCGCCGCATGTTCGAGGCTGTGATGATTGCTGTTGAATCGGCCTCGCCGGCCCGCTGCCAGCCGGTCTGTCCCGAGACGAGGTGTGGTGGATGCGCCCTGCGTGCCATGGAGTATCAGGCCCAGCTTGCGGAAAAAAGGCGCATCGTGGAGGAGCAACTGGCCCGGATCGGAAAGATTCCGGAGCCCAAGGTTTTGCCCATGGTCGGGATGGAGGATCCGTTCGGGTACCGAAACCGCGTGCGGCTGGTATGGGATGGGACCTGTCTCGTCTTTCGCGCCCGGCAGAGTCACGAGAGCGGCGGGCGGATCGCCTTCTGCCGGATCGCCAGTCCCGAGGTCGTCGGGCTGGCCTGTGCGGTCGAGGACTGTCTCCGGAAAGGGCTGATCAGGATCGACCGGGAGTGTGAGGTTTTGGTGCGCTTTGGCGAGCAAGGGTACGTCGGATTCGAGGGTGCGCGCCCGGCCCGGGTTTCCATGGAAGCTGCTGACTGGTTGCATGACGCGGGCGCGGCGGTTCTTGACTTGGGCGGACAGCGGCCCGGGCGGATGCGGCAGGATTCCGACGGTGAATATCTTCCGGATGTGGAGTATCGTGTGGGTGGCATGACCTTTGCGGTCAAGGGGCGCTCGTTTTTTCAGACGAATCTCCGGATGGCCGAGCGCCTGTTCCGGGATGTTTTGGATATTCTTGACAGTGATTCACGGGGAACAGTCATCGATCTCTATGGTGGTGTCGGTGCCCCGGGACTCCTCTGTGCCCGAGAGGGACGGACGGTTCTCTCGGTGGAGATCGATCCGGACGCGGTCCGGGCGGCAACCTTTAATGCAAGCCGTGCCGGGGTGGCGTATGAGGCGATTGGAGGGGATGCGGCCCGGGTTTTGCCCGGTCTCCTCACCCGCTTTCCGCGGGCCGACCTTGTGGTCGATCCCCCTCGCGCCGGCCTGTCGGGCGAGGTGGTGGCTGCGCTCGTAGCCCATCCACCCGAACGGATCATCATGATCTCCTGTGACCCGGCGACGCTGGCCCGGGATGCAGGGCGGTTGACAGCCGACGGTCCCTACACTCTGGAATATGTCCGGCCGTACGACATGTTTCCCTGGACACACCATATCGAGGCTCTGGCGGTGTTTGTCCGTCGGCCTTGAAGCGGGCGACCGTGCCTCGAGCGGGCTGCGGGCTGAGGCTCGGCAGCTTGGGCTCCCGCCGGAAAAGCTTGAAGAAGGGAGGAGGTGCCGGACGCCATCACCCGCAAAAGAACCTGAATGCGCACTATATTTTGAGGGAAGAAAGCAATGCGCATCAAGGTGGCGGAAATGAAAGATGCAGTCCTGGCGATGATCAAGCACATCGGCGAAGATCCGGCGCGGGAGGGCCTTGTCAAAACCCCGGAGCGGGTGGAGAAGGCCTGGGCCTACATGATGTCGGGGTACGGGCAAAAGCTCGAGGATGTGATCAACGGGGCTGTCTTCGAGGCCCCGGGCGACGAGATGGTGATTGTTCGAGATATAGAAATATATTCAATGTGTGAACATCATTTGTTGCCGTTTTTTGGGAAGTGCCATATCGGGTATATCCCGAACGGGCAGGTCCTCGGGGTCTCCAAGCTGGCCAGGATTGCGGACATGTATGCCCGCCGGCTGCAGATCCAGGAGCGCCTTTCGCACGAGATCGCCGCGGCGGTCATGGATGCGATCGAGCCGCGCGGGGTGGCGGTGATCATCGAGGCAAAGCACCTCTGCATGATGATGCGTGGGGTCGAAAAACAGAACAGCGAGATGCGGACCTCGGCCATGCTCGGTGTTTTTCG
>DAIREN010000211.1:0-3700 GCA_036795535.1 Spirochaetota bacterium | reverse complement strand
ACCGACATGGCCGAAGAGATGTCCGACTTTGTCAAGAACCAGATCCTGCAGCAGTCCGGTATGGCCATGCTTGCCCAGGCCAACACCAAGCCGCAACAGGTTCTCCAGCTCCTCCGCTAATCCGGGGAGTCATTCGGAAGTACGTGAAAAGGCCGCCTCCCAGTGGGCGGCTTTTTCGCATCCCGGGCCCGGGAAGCCGTATTTTTACAGTTCGAGATTCTTGGTATGAGGAAGAGACAGCAATGCCCGACACCGTCCTGACACGCGAACTGATCCCCGACGCACTCTTTCATTTTGTGGGCGTGTTTCGCAAACACGGCAAAGAGGCCTGGCTGGTAGGAGGAACAGTCCGCGACTTTCTTCTGACGGGACGCATCGAAACCAAGGATTTCGACATCGCCACGAATGCCCGCCCCAAGGAAGTGCAACGCATCTTCAGAAAGACAATTCCGACCGGGATTGCCCACGGGACGGTCACTGTGCTCTTCGAGGGGCAGACCTTTGAGGTCACGACCTACCGCTCGGACGGAACCTATTCCGACGGACGACATCCGGACACCGTCTGCTTTTCCGATACGATCGAAGAAGATTTGATGCGCCGCGACTTTACCGTCAACGCGATCGCCTGTGATCTTGTCGATCTGCGCTTTGTCGATCCCTATGGCGGCATGACCGATCTGGACAACCGCTTGATCCGGGCCGTCGGCGATCCGCTCGCCCGCTTTCGCGAGGATGGCCTGCGGACTCTGCGGGCTTGCCGCTTTGCCGGCCGTCTCGAGTTCGCCATTGATGAAGCCACCGAGGCCGCCATTCCGCAGACACTGGATGTCTTCCGCCAGGTGGCCACTGAACGTGTCCGGGATGAACTCTTCAAGATCATGGAGAGTGACCGACCATCGGTGGCCCTGGAGGCCATGCGGGACACCGGGCTCCTGGAACTCATCCTCCCCGAACTCCTTGAGGGCTTTGAGGTCGCCCAAAACGAGTTTCACATGCATGATATCTACTATCACAACCTCTACGCGTGTGATGCCGCGCCCAAGGACAAGCCCCTTGTGCGCTTTGCGGCACTGCTCCACGATATTGGCAAGAAGCGGGCTCTGGACAACGCTCAACGCCGCACGGGAAGCGATGATGCGATCTTCCACAACCACGAAGTCATCGGAGCCCGGATGGCCAATGCCATCCTCCGCCGTCTCAAATTTTCCAATAATGACCGGGAGCAGGTCGTCCATCTGATCAAGCACCACATGTTCCACTACACGGACGAGTGGACCGATGGTGCGGTCCGCCGTCTGATCCGAAACGTCGGGATCGAGACCCTTCCGGACCTGTTTGACCTGCGCCGGGCGGACCGGATCGGGAACGGAAAAAAACGCGGGCCATCCCGGACACTGGAGAAGCTGCAGCAGAGGATCCAGAAAATCCTGGCCGAGGCCGATGCCATCTCGGTCAAGGATCTGGCCATCAACGGAACGGATCTGATGGACAGCTTCAAGATCCCACCGGGTCGCGTGATCGGGGACTGCCTGACCTATTTGCTTGAGCGGATTCTGGACGAACCGGAAAAGAATACCCGGGAGGCCCTCCTGCACGAAGCCCGGATGTTCTTTGTCGACCAGGGCACGCTCCCGCCGGATGCACTTCCTGCACATCCGCCCCGGGAGAAACCCGCAAAGCGGTCCATCCTCGGGTTTATCAAACGGCTCTTCGGGCGGGTCGGCTGACCCCCAGCAGGATTCCACCCACTGACAGCCAATTCACCATCCCATCAGGCTCGCGCCGGAGACACACCCGGCTTGAGCTCCCGTCGGACCAGTGTCGGTGACCCGGACCGGTGCCGGACGCCATTCATCCAAAAAAAACAAGAACGCAGGCCACACCATGGCGCAACCTGCGTTCTTTGAGCGAGTGAAGGGAGTCGAACCCTCGTCAACAGCTTGGAAGGCTGAGGTTCTACCGTTGAACTACACTCGCAGACAGCTCAAAGATACACACTCCAGCCGGGAATCGGCAAGTCTCCGTGCGGGTTTAGCCCTCTTCTTTTTTTCTGATCCCGGCGATCAATGCGGGAACGGATGCGGGCGTCAATTTGCCGTGTACGGTCTCGTTGATCATCACAACCGGTGCCAGACCGCAGACTCCGAGGCAGCGGGTGATCTCCAATGAGAAGAGCCCGTCCTTGGTGGTTTCACCAATGTCCACACCCAGCTCTTCCTTGAAAGCATCAATGATGCCCGGTGCGCCTTTGACGTAACAGGCGGTCCCCATGCAGAAAGAGACCTTGTACTTGCCCTGCGGCTGCAGGCGAAAGAAGTGGTAAAACGTGGCCACCCCGCTTACGGTCGAGGCCGGAACACCCAACAGCTCGGCCACCTCCTGCATATGGTCCTGGGAAAGAAAGCCGTAGCGGGCCTGGACCTTGTGCAGCACCGAGATCAGGTAACTCTCCGAGTGCTCCCTGTTTCGGCAATCGGTGATGAACTCCTGGAGTTCCTTTTCCAGGGTAAAAACCCGTTCAATCGTATTCTGTGCGCTCATCGCGTCTTCTCCTTGGCGTCTTCCCCGAATCAAATTCCCCGCGGTGCGCGGACTTGATAGTGGGTATGCAACAATTCATGGGCCTTATGTCCCCCGACCTCACCCAGATAGTCCTTGTAGAGCTCGAGCACGTGCGGGTTTTTATGCGACTTCCGCAATTCCTTGTCCTTGTAAATGGCATACAGAGCACCCGCGCGCTTCCGGTAGAGGTCAAAGTCGATGGTATACTCGCCCTGGTGCGGATAGGGCTGGCCACCGCCACCAACGCACCCCCCCGGACAGGCCATGATCTCGATCATATGGAAGGTTTCTCCGGCCTTGATCCGGTCCAGGAGCACCCGCGCGTTGTGCAGTCCGTTGGCCACCGCAACCTTGAGGGTTGTCCCGCCCACATCCAGACTCGCTTCCTGCAACCCGTCCACACCGCGAACCTGTTTGAACTCGATGTCCACAAGTTCCTTTCCTGTCGCCATCTCGACAGCCGTCCGCAGGGCGGCTTCGAGCACGCCACCGGTTGTCCCGAAGATGTCCGCGGCGCCCGTCGAATACCCGAGGGGATGGTCGAACTCCTCATCAGCCAGATGCAGGAAGTCGATCCCGTACGCCTTGATCATCCAGATCAGCTCACGGGTTGTCAGCACGGCATCGGTGTCCGGTCGACCATCCGCAGACATGAACTCCGGCCGGCGTGATTCGTACTTCTTTGCCGTGCAGGGCATGACCGCAACAACAAAAATATCTTTGGGATCGATCCCCGCCTTTTCCGCGTAATAGGTCTTGATCACCGTGGAATGCATGGACATCGGCGACTTGCAGGTTGACATGTTCGGAATAAATCCCGGATAGAAATGCTCCATGAACTTGACCCAGCCCGGACTGCAGGATGTGATCAGGGGAAGCGTTCCGCCATTTTGGAGTCTCTTGAGGAATTCGTTGCTCTCCTCGACGATGGTCAGGTCGGCACTGAAATTGGTATCAAAGACTTTGTCGAAACCGAGCCGACGGAGGGCAGCCGCCGTCTTCCCCTCAGTGGGTGTCCCCGGAGGCAGACCGAAACCCTCTCCGATCGCGGCCCTGATCGAGGGAGCGATATGCACCACAACGTGTTTTTTGGGGTCATTCAACGCATTCCAGACATCCTCGGTCCAGCTCTTCTCGA
>DAIREN010000210.1:0-3702 GCA_036795535.1 Spirochaetota bacterium | reverse complement strand
CCCTTGCCTTCAACAGCAACAGCCGAGCTGATCACGACCGTGCCGCCCTGACGTGCAAAGATAAATCCGTTGGCCTGCTTGCCCATTCTTCCTGTTTCGAGAACGATCTCCTCGTCACCGACACGGAAGCTCACCTGCTCTATGCTCATACCCGTTCCTTGTTTCTGCATGCATGGAATCGCGCGCCGGAAAAGCACAGCGCGCACTGAATCACAGTACTGATAAAAAACACAACCCGCAGGATGTTACTTGCGAAGACCGAGACGGCTCACGATGGAACGATAGCGCTCGATATCCTTGTCCTTGAGGTAGTTGAGCAGGCGGCGGCGCTGGCCGACCAGCTTGAGCAGTCCACGGCGGGAATGATGGTCCTTCTTGTGGAACTTGAAGTGCTCGGTCAGACTGGAAATCCGGTCTGACAGAAGCGCCACCTGAACCTCGGGTGATCCTGTATCCTTCTCGTGAATGCCATATTCCTTGAGAATGGCCTGTTTGCTCTCCACTGTCGTCGAAGACATATATCCTCCATAAGATCGACGCTTCTGTACGTGCCGTAATCGGGCACAGCTATCATCGTATTTTGAGAAAAATACTCATTCACTGCAAAAAGAGCAATACGAAGCGAGAAAAAACTTATCGGCTCGCCACCAATCGGGCTTTGGCCTCTTCCCTGTCTCTCTCGAGCTGCGCCCGAAGGGCCTCCCTGTCGGCGAAAACCGCTTCATCCCTGAGACGATCCCGAAACGAGACGGAAACGCCGGCACCGGGTGGAATCTCGGGAGCCGCATGAAGAACATGGGCCTCAACCCGTTGCTCGCTTCCGCCAACACTCGGCCGGACACCGATATAGAGCATGGCATCGTAGCGCAAACCTGCTGACTGCAAGGATCCAAGGTAGACCCCGTTTGCCGGGAGCATGGTTTCCATCCCGTGGAGATTGACTGTCGGAAAGCCGATCGAACTCCCGATCCGGTCACCCGGCTTTCGGGTACCATCCATCCGGTATTCCCGTCCCAGATACCGCGCGGCCAAGGCAACGTCTCCACGGGCGAGGGCGGAACGAATCCTGGTGGAACTGATCCGGTCTCCATCCATCTGCAGACCGGGAACAATGGCCAGTCGACCGTTTCCTGTCCGTTCCAGGAAACCCGCCACATCCTCGACCCCGCCCCGTCTGGCCGCCCCGAACCGGAAATCATCCCCGACAACAAATCCGACAGATCCTTCACCGGCCAATCGTTCAAGAAAGGTCTCGGGTTCCATCGCTGCCAGGTGCTCGCTGAACACAGGCTCAAACACAACCTCAATCCCGAAGGAGGACAGAAGTTCAGCCCTTGCCTGAGACGTCGTCAGGAGAAATGGCATATCCATTTTTTTTTCCAACTGCTGCGGGTGCCCTGTAAAGGTCACCACAACCGGGACAGCGCCACATTCCCGGGCCATTCCCAGAAGGACCTCGATCAGTCTTTGATGTCCAAGGTGCACACCATCGAAATTCCCGACGGTATAGACAACCCGCTTGGGCCGCATCCTGTGCCATTCATCGAAATCCCGAATTCGCATCATCCGGCAACTCCACCAGCCTCGTTCGGAGGCAGCACGACGATGAATTGCCAGCGTTCCCCCTCTTTGGCAATGACGGCCAGGATCTGGCCAGCGGGATTCAACAGCACAAGTGGCCCCGGCCCTCTGTCCCCGAGTTGTGGAAGCAGGGACCAAGGAAGAACGCCATGGGCCACCCGATTCGATTCCTCGGGCGTCAACGCGACACTCGATTTTGGTACAAAACAGGATTCCAAGGGACGGATAAAAGGCAGGATATCTTCCTGGGCGGGATTCTCGGATACCTTCCAGGCTTCTTCGAGACGATACCCGACAAGGCTTGTCCGGCGCAATCCCGCGAGACAGGCTCCGCAACCCAGCCGGCTTCCCATATCACGGGCAATTGAGCGGATATAGGTTCCGGATGAGCAGGTGATCTCGAGAGCAACACAGTCGGTACCCCGTTCCCGTTCGTTCAATTCGAATACCGTCACACTCCGCTCGCGCAGTTCGGGAGCGATCCCGGCCCGGACCAGCGCATAGGCCCGCTTTCCCCCGGTCTTGACCGCTGAGACAGCCGGAGGAAGCTGGCGGATCTCTCCGCGGAATTCATCGTACAGCGCAGGCAGGAGTTGTTCCAAGCCGGCGGGAACCGGATTTCGGGCTGTAACACTCCCGTCCAGATCATCGCTGTCGGTCGTGACGCCGAAGAGCACATCGGCACGATAGGTTTTGGGGAACGTATGAAACCAGGAAACGAGCCGGGTTGCGGCACCAAAACAGACGAGGAGAAGGCCGGATGCTGCCGGGTCAAGGGTGCCCGCATGCCCGATTCGCACTCGCCGAAAAACCTTTTTGAGAATCCGCAACACATCGAAGGATGTCATCCCGACAGGCTTGTCAACGGGAAGCACGGCAGCCCGAAGAAAGGGCAAATCATTCTCCGGGTTTGTTGGCTTCTTCGATAATCCTGTCAAGTCTCATGCCCTCTTCAATCGTCCGGTCAACATGGAAACGCAACTCGGGAACCCGGCGCAAATCCAGAACCCCGGAGAGTCTGCTCCGCAAAAAGCCGGTGACACGCTCCAGGGCCGGAACAACCTGTCCGAGGGACGAGGAATCCAGCACGGAAAAATACACGTCAGCCGAGCCAAGATCGCGGGCCATCCGTACCTCATGGATCGTAAAAACGGCTCCGGCTATCCTGGGGTCCTTGACTTCCTCATGCAGGAGTCGCGAGATCTCCTGCTGGACAATCCGGGCCACCCGCTCGGGTCTGTGCGAGACCGCCATGATCCTTACACCGTCTTTCCACCCCGGCCCGGGGTAACTTCCTGCATGCTGTAGTTCTCGAGGATATCACCAACCCGAATGTCGTCGTACCCTTCGACACCGATACCGCATTCGTACCCCTTTTGAACCTCTCGGGCATCGTCCTTGAACCGCTTGAGAGAAGAAACCTTTCCTTCAAAGATGACTTCACCCTCGCGGATGACACGCACCTTGTTGTTTCTGAGGATGGAACCTTCAATGACGTAACAACCGGCGATGGTTCCGGCCTTGGGAACCTTGAAGGTATCACGAACCTCGGCACTTCCGCTGACCTTCTCGTGCAACTCGGGTGTCATCATCCCGCGGAGGGCGGAATCGATGTCATTGATGGCATCATAGATGATTGTGTACGGCCGGATCTCGACGTGCTCACGCTCTGCCATCTCGCGAGCCCGGGTATTGGGCCGGACGTGGAAGCCGATGATGATCGCCTTGGTTGTTGCCGCGAGCATGACATCATCTTCGTTGATCGCACCCGCAGAGTAGCGGATACATGTGAGACGAACCTCGCTGTTCTCGATTTTCTCGAGAGAATCTTTAAGAGCCTCGGCAGATCCCTGTACATCAGCCTTGATGATGACCTTGAGTTCCTTGGTTTCACCGGCCTTGATCTTGTCGAAGATGTTTTCCATCGTAACTTTTTTGACGGTCTTCGTGTCTTCGAAGCGCCTGAGTTCAAGCCGCTTGCCCGAAATCGTCCGTGCCCGTTTTTCGCTCTCGACGATATGGATCGGGTCACCAGCCTGGGGAAGTCCGGAAGATCCGAGGATCTCGACGGGCATCGCCGGGCCGATCTTTTCGAGTTTCTCGCCACGATCATTGTACATG
>DAIREN010000209.1:0-3743 GCA_036795535.1 Spirochaetota bacterium | reverse complement strand
GCGGAATGGTGCCATGATCGCTATGCAACCTATCCGTCCGTGTCACAAGCCCAGCCCATCGGTCCACTGACCGGAGCGACACGGGTTGTGCGGGGAGGGTGCTTCACGAACGAGATCGCCAATTCCCCGAACCTGCTCCTCCCGTCAGCCCGGTACCAGCTTGATCCGGCAACCAAAAATGCCCAGACCGGATTCAGGATTGTCCGGACCGTCCTGGCCCAGTAACGAGAATCCCGTTTTCCCCGGCATCCCCGAGATGCCGGGGTCTTTTTTGAACCGTCAGACTGGACGGGAGGCCATCCATGAGTAATTCAAGACACCAATATACATTGAAGAGATGGACGTTTTTCCTGCTTTCGATCTTGATCCTTTCTCTTTCGGTATTCACTGCTTGTACACAGGAAGACGATCTTCTTCCGGGCAGAGCAAAGGTCTATACGACGCTCCCGGATATTCCATCTGCCGGCGATCGGTATGAACTTGACGCCAAGGTTGCCGGTGATACCAACGATCTCAAGATTCTCGGCCACAAGGATGACGTCACCGTCAAGGACGGGACGACGCATTTCAACGGGCCTGTCTTTTTTGCAAGCGGAACCAATGTCTGTATAGTCCAGAACGCCAAAGTCTCGGTGACTGCAACCGGTTCCCTGTTCGGCATGGCCAGTCTGCCGGAATTCAATATCGGCGTCTGGAAGGACATGCTCTGGAATGCCGGGAAAAAACTCTTTCCCGTCCAAACCCTCAAGGGTTCCGAATTCCTCGATCCCGAGAGCGAGCATGTTTTGCAAGGCGGCAATACGAACCGGCTCCCAATTCATGAGGACCGGACCTATCTCCTCTACAAGATCGATCTCTCGCTCGGCGGGATAGCCGCCTTCATCCCTAATTCCACCGTTCAGCTTGCGGCAGAAAAAGTTCCGATGGTGCCCGGACTCAAGATCTACCTGATCGTCGATCCGAAAGATCCATCGTTCTTCCTGACGTTCAACTCCAAAAATTTTGCTTCACTCGAAAAGACACTGGCGGATCGTGCCGAAAAAAACAATACCAAACCAAAACTCAAAGGGATCGGGAAACTCGACCTTCTGGACGGCTTCGGTATCGGCCTTTCAGCCCGAGGCCTGCTTCCGTTCAGGATGGACTATACCAACCTGTTGGACAGTTCCCTCGGTGTCAAATACGAGTTTGGTTCGCATATCTGGCTCAAGGCGAAGATTCCGATTGAAGCGTACGGCTTGCCCTTTGTCATTGACGGGAATGCCGCCCTGAACCTCAATCCGGATGACCTGACCGGTATCGACCTGAGTGCCTTTGACCTCAGGATGCGGTTTGGCATCAATGGAAAACTCTTTTTCAACCTCAACAAATATCTTTCCAAGCTTGCCGGTGGTGCCACCGGCAATGCCGCAAAAGGCTACAAAGTCCTTGGAGCGCTCTCCAGCCTGGTCGTGATTGAAGAGCTGGCCGGTGCATCCGCCGTTGTCGAGATATCACGCTATCCAACCATCTATTTCAGCACCTATGCCGGAAACCCCTCGGTCAAACTCAATCTCGGATTTTTGGCCAAGATTCCCGGGTTGGAAAACGCCGGACCACAGATTGAATCAGCCGTCAACAAGATGCTGGTTCCGGCCGAGAGCAGGAAAAACCGGTTTGCCGGCTATTTCAGAGCCGGACCATCCATTGACGACATCCGCTGGTTTGTCGGCTTTCACTCAACCTATTCGTTCAACCCCTTCGGGATGCTCAATTCGCTGGCGATGATCCCGGACAACATCATCGATTTCAGCCAGATCGGGTTACCCTCGCTAACAGCGGAGGCCCTCCTCACCATCGGCAGCGATCATGGTATGCATCTTAGCGGCAGGATTACAGGCGGATTTTCTCTCCTGAAAAACATCTCGCTGGATGCAGGAGCAAAAATCGACGTCAGCATCCGCTCGCTGACTGATTTTTCCTTCGAAACAGAAGGTTCGATGAGTCTCTCGCTCTTCTCCCTCTCTGCGTCGCTTGATGGCAGACTCTCTGTCAGCCCCGGCAAGGTGGATCTCGGTGGACGGATGACGATCAGTCTCGGTTCTCTCGGGAGTATCAACGGGGCACTCTCTGGCACGTATTATCCGGCACAATCCTTTTGGGACCTGTCGGGGAGTGGTGATTTTACCGTCCTGGGGTACAAGATCGCTAAAGCCAGTGTCCGATCGACGGCCAGCGGTCTCTGGGTCGAGGGACAACTCGAGATCCCGAATTTCAGCACTGTGGCCGTACGTGGCTCCATCGATTTCCGGACGGGTGATATTTCCATCAGCGGCCTCGCTGATATCACCATCAAAGGATACAAGATCGCCAGTGCCACCATTACGCTTGGCACGCAGGGAGTCTTTTTCAGCGGCGGACTCAATATCCCCAATCTGTCCCAGATCACCATTGCCGGAGGGATCGACCGGAATGGCAATTTCAGCATCAGCACACGGGCCAGTCTCTCCCTCCTGGGATATTCGATCGCCAATGCACTGGTCAATTTCGACAATAGCGGGCTGATTATCGAAGGCGATTTGACGATACCCAAAGTCAGCACCCTCAGGATACGGGGGAGCATCATGGCAAACGGCCAGATCTCCATCAGTGGAAATGCGGCCATTACTGTGGGATCGTTCAACTTTGCCAACGCCGCCTTCTCCCTTTCAAATGCAGGGCTGTACATCTCTTCGAATGTCAACCTCCTTGGCTTTATGTCTCTCTCGGTCAGCGGCTCTATCACATCCAGCGGGTCGTTCAACATCTCCGGAAGCTGGTCTGCAGACAGCGGCAAGATCAGCTTTGGTGCCGGGTGGGTTCGCGGGACTGTCAACCTCACGGTCAGTCTGGGAACCGATGGGTTTAAATTCAACGGTTCGGTCGGGGTCTCGTTTGCGCTCGGCTGGTGTCCTGTGTGCTACAGTGACAGCTTTACGCTGAGTTTCGGAGTTATCGTCGGTCCCGAGGGAGTCGGTTTCAGCTACAAGTTCCCGCTCATCGGTACCAAGACCATCTGGATCAAGAAGAACAAGAGCATTGTGTATGACGGAAACGTCCTGCCAAAACCGGACAACAAACGGTACTTCCCGGTCAATGCAGACCAGTAGGATGCAGTCAGGGGATGGAGCGTCTTCGGGTTTCATCCCCTGATGGCATCAAGTCATGCTGCCTGTTACGCGAAGGGGGAATGTTCGCGCAATTTCTCAAGGCTCGGGTGCGTGTGTTGTGTGCTTGACAGCGGGATTGGTCCCAGAAAAACAAGCTCTACCAAAATTTGCGCATCAGGCTGAAGTTATCGCAGATGGCAATGGATCCGGGGCGGGGTTCTGTCTTGTGATTCTTCCGGAGAATGGTATACTGATATCCGGCTGGAGACATGGTTTCCGTCTCCGCATGGAAGGTGGCCAGATCCCATGGCCACACCACTGTGTGCATCGATCGAGCCGACACACCCGTCCGGATCAATCGTGCCAGCGGCCGGTATGCCAAGCCCAGACACCCGCATTCAAAATCACAAAGGAGTACCGCATGAAACGAATTCTTGCCGTTGTATCCCTTCTGGGTATTGTCACAATGGGAATGGCCCAGGAGAAGCCTGCCGATGAAAATCCAGTCCTCAAGTTCTACGGGTTTTTCAAGGTCGATGCAGCGTTCAACAGCGCTCAGTTCGACAACTACCACTCGCCGAGCATTGTCAAACCGGATTCCATCACCAACAGGGA
>DAIREN010000208.1:0-3772 GCA_036795535.1 Spirochaetota bacterium | reverse complement strand
AGCAGTGACTCCTTCAACGATCACGGCATCTGCATCATCAAGCGCCATTCTCACCGGCTCGGGAGCAAGGCCCCTGCTCCGTGCATCATAGGGTTGAATAGTTATACTTTGACCCTGCAGCAAAGCATCAATATCATGTGACGCCTGGTCAGTTCTGAAACGGGTAAAGACATCATCTGCAGGATCCCGTTGCGCAACCGGGATGAGCCAGGCATCCAGCGCCAACACGAGCGGTCTCATGCCCTCGAGACGCATCTCCCTCGCCAACCGACGCGCAAACACTGTTTTCCCGGAGCGAGTCAGGCCCGCAACAAGCACCAGCCGCGGACCTGGCCGATGCACAGAAGCAATCCTGCTCAAAGCTTCCCGACAATCAGGTCCAAAAGGATCATTGACCACAAAATCGAGCGCATCATACAGATCATCAAACATATAGTCCGGCTGGCAGACCGCATCCTGGCAGCCATACCCCGTTCGAACACCTATGGTCTGAACCCCAGCCCGCTGACCGCACTCTATATCCCGGGCACTGTCGCCAATAATCCACGAACGGTCAAGATCGATGTTGAACCGTTCACTGGATCGCTCGATCATCCCGGTCTTTGGCTTCCGGCAATCACACTCAATCTTGAACTCGGGATTTTCTCCCGGGTACCCGGCATCCGGATGATGTGGACAAAACTCGATGGCATCCAGCCAGGCATGTTGCTCGCCAAGCCTGGTTTCAAGTCTTTTGTGAATCGCGTCCAAACCTTCCAATGTACAAAGATTGCGGGCAACAACCGGCTGATTGGTCACAACAATCCCCAAATAATCAGACGTATTGAGCATCCTGACAGCTTCAGCAACGCGTGGAAGCAGTTCCATCTGCTCAACCCGTGAGAGCAGGTTCACCTCTTTGTTGAGAACACCATCCCGGTCCAAAAACACGGCAGGCCTCCGGTTGGAGAGACTCCTGCGTGCGAACTTGCCTTCCCTCAGATCCCGCTCAACAGCAGCAATCCTATCCGGAGTCCCAACATCCTTCATGTACTCAGGCGTCACATATCCATACAGCGGAAGTACTGATAAAATCTTTGGAAAAAGATCTTTCCCGAAATCAGCCTTGACCCCTGGAGTAATATACGCCACCACATCCCTGGTCAGGACATAGAGAGCAGCATTCACAAGATTATGGTATTCAAAATCCTCGGGATGCGGCTTGGCATGGAATGCAGTCACTCGACCTTGTTGATCGATCTCAACAAGGTCGCTGTCATAAGGATGATCATTGGGATGGAGGGCGAGTGTACAGCGACTCCCCTTGCGGTGATGGAATTCAATCATCCTGCCGAAATCAACGTCCATCATCACATCACCATACAGGACCAGGAATTCATCTTCCAGCATGGACTCGGCCATCTTGATTCCACCGGTCGTACCCAGTGGAATCTCCTCTACATAATAGCGGACCCGCACTCCAAATCGCGATCCATCTCCAAAATACTCTTCGATGACCCGCGACATATGCCCGGTAATCATCACAATATCACGAATTCCGTATCGCACGAGGAGCTCGACCTGATGCAAGAGAATCGGCTTTCCGTCAACTGGCACCATCGGCTTCGGGATGTCCCTGGCGATATCGCCCAGTCGGGTTCCCTTGCCACCTGCAAGAATTACAGCCTGCATGCGAATTCCTTGATCGTTCTGGCAAGACCGGATTCGAGAGTCTCCGCAGGGCGCCAGCCAAAGAGCTCTTCGATCCTGGCAAAGCTCCCGTACTCCTCATCAAGCTCGTCAGCACGAACCCGGGAACTATCTGCTTCTACTTCGATTTCATGCCCCATGATCGCGGAAATCTGTTTGACAATATCCGCTGCTGAGACTGGAATCCCCGAAGCCACATTACAGACCTGGTATCCGGGCACCAGAGTTTGTGCAGTCAAGACGCGAACAAATGCTTCGATCACATCATCAATATACAGATAATCTCTTGCGGCCCGAATATCTCCAAGACGAACCTTGTATCCGGATCCCTTCGGAAAAAGCTGTGAAAGAATGGTCGGAACCAGAAAATTCATTTTTTGCCCCGGCCCATACACGTTAAAAATCCGCAGTGCCGTATACTGCCGCTCATCACCCATCGCGTAAAAATCCACCAGACGTTCTGCAATCAGTTTCGACTTTCCAAGGATGTTGAGCGGACGGGGTGGTTCTTCCTCGGTGATCGGCAAGCTGGTGAACGCCCCATACACCTTGCCCGTTGAACTGTAGACAAAACGCCTGGCCCGATGCGATGTATGAAACGCCTGCAATGCGTTGCGGGTCCCCTCAAGATTGATCTGGAGTGCATGATATCGATTGTCTACAATCTCGCTGTGTGCTGTCAATGCGGCCAAATGGACGATCGCATCGACATCAGCACCCAGGGCATTCAAAGCATTACTATCCAGGACATCAACAGAATGATAGGAATGCAACCCGGAAAACGGGCAGACTGTCTGTCTTCCCGTTCCAATGACATCATGCCCCAGACCGGCCAGCCGCAAGGCAAGCCGTTCCCCGATAAACCCGCATACGCCTGTGATCAGGACTCGCATATTCCTTTAATACCAGCCTTTGTCGATGAACTCGCGCCAGTATTCAAGCAAAGAATTCATGGTTTCCTTGAAAGGAATCTGAGGCTTCCATCCGGTCTGATTCTGGAATTTGTCGAACTTTCCGATAAAGGTCCGCAACTCGGTCGGGCGCACCCTGGCCGGATCAACCTCGTACCGGATCTCGGACGCTTTGGGGGAAAGGGAAATAAGCATCTCCAGGCACTCCTTCATGGTGTGGATCTCCTGTGTCCCTATCAGGTATAACTCACCGGGAATCCCCTTCTCCATCGCCAGGTGATAGGCACGCACCGTATCACGCACATCCGTAAAGTTTCTCGTCGCCTCAAGATTCCCGACCTTGATGACCGGCTCCTGCAACCCTCGCTCAATGCACGCGATCTGGTAGGCAAAGGAAGCATTGGCCCCATGGATATCACGCCGGGCACCCTCATGATTGAACGCCCGTGTTCGCACAACCTCAAAGCCAAACGAAGCCTCATAGGAAAGGCAAACCATGTCTTGTGCCGCCTTGCTGGCCGCATAGGGATTGATAGGATGAACCCTGGTCTCTTCGGTAATCGGAATCATGTGCTGAGGAACATCGCCAAACTCCTCGGGTGTGCACGAGATCAGCAGTCTGGCCTTGTTCCCGGTAATCCGCATGGCCTCAAAGAGATTGATCGTGCCAATGGCATTGGTCTGCATATAGGCGGCCGGCTGATCCCAGCTTGGCGTCACCCAGCTCAATGCCCCAAAGTGATAAATCCGGTCAGGCTGTGACTTTTCAAGCGCCCGAACAAGGCTGGTTTCGTCAATCAGATCACCATCCAGCAAGGTCAAACCACTCTTGATGTGGTGAATGTTTCGCATGCGGGCGTTGACACGCTTGAGACCAAAAATCTCGTTCCCTCCCTCGGCCAGAAGAAGATCCGCCATATGACTTCCGACAAACCCCGTAACTCCAGTTATCAAAATACGCTTTCCCATATCTGTCAACGCTCCCTGTTTTTTGAATTCTCCGGCGTCATGCACCGGTATTGTATTTCCTGGCAAGTGCCATGGCATTTTCCGTAACTCTGTCCATATTGTAATACTCAAACTCGGCGAACCTGCCGCAGGATCCAATCCCCAAGCCTGAAAGATGCTCACTGACGAGTTTTTTGTTTGCCGCATGATCAAGATCGTACACC
>DAIREN010000207.1:0-3805 GCA_036795535.1 Spirochaetota bacterium | reverse complement strand
CCGATTATGCATATCTTTGACAAGTATACCCGTGCCGGCGTACAATGGGAACGCATTCTCCAAAATGGCAGACAGGCGGTATCCATGGCAACGCAATCCCGAAAAAAACCCGAGACACTCTACAAGATCCTCATGATCTCCTCCGAGATGGTCCCTTTTGCA
The DNA here is from genome assembly GCA_036795535.1 of Spirochaetota bacterium. Lineage (GTDB taxonomy): Bacteria > Spirochaetota > JAGLSM01 > JAGLSM01 > JAKPMW01 > JAKPMW01. The sequence goes on along the minus strand of DAIREN010000207.1, from coordinate 3,643 downwards.
AAAACCGGTGGACTGGCCGATGTCGTCGGCAGCCTCCCCCGAGAACTGGCCAAACTCGGTCACGATGTCCGCGTTGTCATCCCCCGCTACTATTCCATCGATCCCGCACGCTGGGGATTGCAGCCTGTGCTGGGCTCGATGGGAGTCTGGATGGGTGGCGCACTCGAGTGGTGCATGGTCTACGAAAAAAAGATGGAAGATGGCGTGACCGTGTATTTCGTTGAGCACAACGGTTTTTTCGGCCGGAACGGGTTGTACCACGATGCCGCCATGAATGATTTTCTCGACAACCCGCGGCGCTTCGGCTTCCTCTCCCGGGCCGGACTGCAGGTGGCCGTGGATACCGGCTTTGCCCCGGACGTTGTGCACGTTCACGATTGGCAGTCCGCCGCTGCAACGGCATACCTTAAAACCTGGTTTTGGGACAATCCCTTCCTCGGGAAATCGGCTTCGGTTCTGACGATCCACAATGCCGCCTACCAGGGCATCTATCCGAAACACCACTTTGACTATCTGGGCCTGGGCTGGAACACCTTCCACGCGGATGCCTTTGAAACCTTTGATTATATCAATCTCCTCAAGGGCGGAATCTGGTTTGCCGATCTCGTCAACACGGTCAGTCCTGGGTATGCCCGGGAGATCACGACCCCGCATGGCGGTTTCGGGCTTGCGCCCTATCTCAGCAACAAGGGAAACAGTTTTTACGGCATCCTGAACGGTGTCGATTACGGAGACTGGTCTCCCGAGGTCGACCGTCATATCCCGGCCTCATTCTCGGCCGAAGACCTGACCGGCAAGGCCGCCTGCAAGGAAGCCCTCCAAAAACGCTTCGGTCTCGAGGTCAACCCGCGTCTCCCGCTCTTTGCCGCGATTGGCCGCTTTGTGGACCAGAAAGGCTATCATCTCCTTGCACCCGCCATCGAGCGAGCCCTCCAGGAAATGCAGATCCAGTTTGTCATCCTTGGATCCGGTGATCCCGGGCTGCAGGAACTCTTCGGAAACATGCCAGCCCGCTATCCCGGACGCGCCGGTTCATTCATCGGCTATAATGTTGAACTCTCCCACCTGATTGAAGCCGGAGCAGATTTCTTTGTGATGCCCTCGCTCTACGAGCCCTGCGGTCTCAACCAGCTCTATTCCCTGCGCTACGGAACCCTGCCCATCGTGCATGCCACGGGAGGACTGGATGACACCGTCGAAAATTACAACGAAGCCACCGGAGACGGGACGGGGTTCAAATTCTGGCACCCGACGGTTGAAGGTCTCTATTATACAATCGGCTGGGCCAATTCCACCTGGTGGGACAGGCCGCAACACGTCAAAAAAATGATCACAAACGCCATGAGTCGGGATTATTCGTGGGATCGGAGTACGGCTGAATACATCACGGCCTACGAAAAGGCGATCGCCAACAAAAAAGCCTACGACAGCTGGCCACGCTGATCCGCTCTCTCAAAACAAAAACCGCAGGACTTGAGCCGGCGGTTTTGTCTTTCTCCACTGCAAAAAACAGGAAGAAGTTTTTCACTCGGCCCAGACCCGAGCCTCACAGCCGTCCAGCTTGACCTTTTTGGTCGCGTAGATGTCTTCGACGATCTCGTCCGGCTTGAACCAGTTCTTGATTTCCTTTTCGGCGGACTCGGGGGAGTCCGAGCTGTGGATCACGTTTTCCATCACGCCCTTCTGGTTGATGCGGCCATAGGCGCCACGGATTGTCGTGGGATCGGCCTCGAAGGGGTTTGTCGCTCCGGCGATCCGGCGGACACGGCCAATCGCATCCTCACCCTCGTAGACAAAGACGAGGACCCGCTCGTAATCCTCACCGTAGATCTTGCCGCTGAAGTAGTCAAACAGGTCGTTGAAGAAGGGCTTTTCCTTGAGATGGGCATAGTGTTTTTCGGCCAGTTCACGGCTGACTTTGACGACCTTGCTCCCGACGATGCGGAGCCTCGCTTCGGAGAGGCGGCTGATGATGTTGCCCGTCAGGGATTTGACGATGCAGTCGGGCTTGAGAATGACGAGGGTGTATTCGCGGTTTGCCATACGGTAGGATCTCCTTGGATCATGAACAGATAAAATGATTGTGTCACCAATAATACAAAAAATCCTGTTCTATGAACAGAAGGACACCGGATGACACCGTCAAGTCGTGATTGTATTCGATCGCGTCAGGATGGAGACGCTTTCCTGACAAGCTCTGTGACAAGGGCAAGTGCCGCATCCGGATTGGCTGCTCCCACCAAAACACCATCTTCATGTCCGGCCAAGACCAGGGTAAACGCATCGCTCCCCGCGATAGTTGCCATGATGGACCGTGCAAGCTCCGGTGTCCCGAATTCGGCCTCGGGCGGCGTCGAGAGTGAACCATCTTGCAGCATCATCCGCCAGATTGACGAGTCATGGATGTGAATCACGGCATGGATCCCGGGCGAGACCCGGTAGACCGCACCATGACTCATGGATTCGGAGGAGGCCCGTAATGGCCCGCGGCACCAGACAGTATTGGTTTCGATGTCAAACCGCTCAACCCGGCAAAAGTGGCCGGCTCCGGCGATGGCCACCGCACCGGTGGCACTCGCACTGACGATGAACCCGGAGCCATCCCTGAGGCTGATGTTTCCGAATCCGATGCCGTCCGGCAGGACACCGATCAATCCCGAGGCATGCAGGGCATTGCGCACCCGGATGATCGGCTCCAGACCGGGAGCCCGGGGTGGTTGATCAACGGAATGATGGACACAAAATTTTATGTACCCTTCATCGTGCATCGGCCATCTCCGGATAGAGTCGCAACAACCCTTCCCTGCTGGCCGTCGTGATTCCCCGCTCCGTGATGATCCCGCTCACGAGCCTGGCCGGTGTGACGTCGAACCCGAAATTTGCCGCTGGCGTCGATTCGGGACAAAGCCGTATGCGGCGCAGGGTCCCGTCCTGGTCATCGAGACCATGCATCGCCCGCACTTCATCGGGAGACCGCTCCTCGATGGGGATCTCCCTGATTCCGTCTGACAAGCTCCAGTCGATTGATGAAGACGGAAGGACCGCATAGAATGGCACTCCGCAATCACGGGCAGCCAGTGCTTTAAGGTAGGTTCCGATCTTGTTGGCCACATCACCATTGGCCGTCGTCCTGTCCGATCCGACAAAAACGATATCGACCATGCCATGCTGCATCAGATGCCCGCCCGCATTGTCGGCAATCAGGGTGTGAGGGACCCCATGCTGGCCCAGCTCCCATGCCGTCAGCGAGGCCCCCTGGTTTCGCGGTCTGGTCTCGTCCACCCAGACATGGACAGGAATCCCGGCATCATGGGCCGCGTAGACCGGGGCCAGGGCACTCCCGTAATCGACAAAGGCTAGCCAACCGGCATTGCAATGCGTCAGGATGTTGACGGCCCTCCCCGGTCTGGCCCCGGCGATCTCCCGGACCAGTTCAAGACCGTGTTCCCCCATCCTGCGGCAGAATGCCGCATCCTCATCGGCAATCGCCTCCGCTTCGGAGCGGGCCAACGCCAGCCGAAGTGCAGGATTCGTCTCACGCTCGATCACACCCATGACACGTCGGACGGCCCAGGAGAGATTGTGGGCGGTTGGTCGGGTTGCCTCAAGTCGTCGGGCATCGAGAGCCACCCTCGCAAGAGCG
>DAIREN010000206.1:0-3816 GCA_036795535.1 Spirochaetota bacterium | reverse complement strand
GTCCGCAGTGCAGCATCTCGCTGACACTGCACCGTGAAAAGGGAATCCTGCTCTGCCACCACTGCGGCTACCAGCTTCCCTTTTCAGGCCACTGCCCGGCCTGTGGCGGCAACAAGATCCGGACGGGAGGAGCCGGCACGGAGCGGGTTGCTGAATTCCTCGGAAAACGGATGGGGCAGCTCCGGCTGGGACGGGTCGATTCGGACACGATCGGTGGATCCAAAGAAACCCTCTTCAACCTCCTCGAAGACTTCGCCCACAAACGGCTGGATGCCCTGGTCGGGACCCAGATGGTGGCCAAGGGCCTGGACTTCCCGGATCTGACCATCGTCGGCATCCTGGCCGCCGATGCGGAGCTCTCCCTCCCCGACTTCCGCAGCTTTGAACGGGTCCATACCCAGCTCGTGCAGGTGATCGGAAGAACCGGCCGGGCGGGAAAAAAGGGGAGGGCCTACATCCAGACCTGCCTCCCCGACGAAGATCCGATCGCCAGCATCGTCAACCATGATACGAACGGCTTTTTCAAGCGGGAACTCGAGCGTCGAAGGGAGTGCGCTTGGCCGCCTTTTTCCCGTCTGATCCGGATCGTGATGCGCAGTACCGAGCCCGAAGTGGCGTATGAGGCGATCAGCGCCTGCACGGAAGCCCTCAGGCCGACCCTCCCCCCTGAGGTGACGTTACTGGGTCCTGTCTCCTGTCCGATCGAAAAGCGTGCCAACTGGTGGCGATATCACTTTCTCCTCAAGGCACCGTCCATCAACGTCCTTGCGTCCATTCTGCGGAGGGCAGGTCTGGCCGAAGGCAGCCGGGGCAAAGTCTACATCGAAGTCGACGTCGATCCTCAGTCCATGCTGTAAACACAGCAGTCCGACCGGACACAGTGCACACACCTCCCTCTCCCCGATTTGCTATATTTAAACTATAGTCTTGTGTATCGCTGAAGGGGTACGTGTATGTTGCTGCGATCAAAAAACCTGCTGGATATCATCACCTACGGGCATCCGGATCTGACCATCCCTTCAGCACCGGTCCATGCGGTTGACCAGGAGATCCGTGAACTCGTCCGTGACATGTTGCGCACCATGTATCGGGCACCCGGAGTCGGTTTGGCGGCTCCCCAGGTGGACGTCCTCAAACGGGTCTGCGTCGTCGGTTTTGATGAAGACGGCGAACACCACGAACTCGCCATCATCAATCCCCGGATCACGGGCCATTTCGGCCAGGAAACAGGCTACGACGAAGGCTGCCTCTCCGTCCCGGGGATTCACAGCATCGTGTACCGACCTGCGGGGATCTTGGTCGAAGGCATCGATATCAACGAGGAGCCCCTCAAGTTCCATGCCGAGGGATTTTTGGCCCGCGTTCTCCAGCACGAAATCGACCACCTTGACGGCATCCTGTTTGTTGACAGACTCGAAGCAGCCGCGAAGGAAAAGGTTACACAATCGCTGGATCGTCTCCAGGCCCGGACCCTCAAGAAGATCGCCGGTTCATCCGGAAAAAAATCCTGAACAGGGCGGACGGGGACGATGCGTTTTCTTTTTTTTGGAACACCGGACTACACAACTCGCTACCTTGACTGCCTGTCCGGGATGGGTGCTGTCGTCGGCGTAGTCACAGCCCCCGACCGGCCCAGCGGGCGCGGCCGCGGCCTGCACCGGCCCGGGCCAGCAATCTGGGCACACGAGCACGGGATCCCCTGCTTCCAGCCGGACTCCCCACGGGATCCGGCCTTTCCCGGGCAGCTTGCGCCACTGGATGCCGACCTGGGGATTGTCGTGGCCTACGGCCGGATTTTGCCGCGCTCCGTTTTCGCACTCCCCCGGCTCGAGACGATCAATGTCCATTTTTCATTGCTTCCCGCCTTCCGGGGCGCATCCCCGATTGAATCAGCACTGCTTTGCGGCACCAGCGAGACCGGTGTCAGTGTCCAACGCATTGTCGAAGCCCTGGATGCCGGCGATGTGCTCGACAGCGAAGTAGTTCCGGTTGCAGACGGGGACCACTATCCCGAGCTCTTTGACAAACTGGTCGATGCCGGCCCCCTGGTCCTGCAGCGAGCGGTCAAAACCCTGGCCACCGGGAAGGCTGTCTTCATTCCCCAGTCCGAGCCAGCAGCCACGCATTGCGGAAAGATTCAACCCGAGATGCGCCGGATCAACTGGAACACACCCCTCCCGGAAGTCTTCAACCGGATTCGGGCTTTCGCCGGACACCGGACCGCATGGACAAGCCTGCGGGGAAGCAAATTTCTTGTCCACCGCGCATGCCCCTGTCCCGCGACCAGCGTCCCCGATCCGGGCACTCCCCAAGCCCACCCGGGGATAATCATTCGCGCCGCACACGGAGAGATCTGTGTTGTGTGCGGGGATGGCAATATCCTTTCGTTGCTCGATGTCCAACCCGAAAACCGGCGACGGATGAGTGCCGCGGATTGCATCAATGGCCTCCGCCTGCAACCAGGCGAGCAATTTCAATAAAACACATTTCGACATACCCCGATGCAAGGAGAAAGCATGAGATCCCCAAAAATCACCCTCCCCGGAATACTCCGCACACCCCTGTCATGGGCAGGCAGACGGCTCACCCGTTTCTGGAAATGGCTGACGATGCGAAAAGCGGAGGTCGTCACGGAACAGGACCTCTGGTTCTTCCACACCAAACGCATCGTTGTCGTGTTTGCCGGTTTCCTTGTTCTGAGCCTGATGACAGCCATCACGTTCATCTCCCTCTGGAAAAGCGGGGAAGGCATGTCCGCCGTTCCCGATGTTACCGGAATGACGGTCGTCCAGGCGCTCTCGGAGCTCCAGGACAAAAATCTCTACGGAACGATCAAAACGATCAGCGATATCTCCCGCCCGGCTGGGATTGTTCTCGACCAGGAGCCCAAGGCCAAATCTTTCACACGCGAAAAACGCGGGGTGATGCTCTTTGTCAACCAGCCTGCAAAGTCCGGCGAAGTCCCGAACCTCGTAGGAAAAACCCCGGCCGAGGCAAAACAGACCCTGCTCGCCCACGCATCGACCAACTATACCGCCGATCTGGGAAGAATCGCGTATGGGCACTCCGAAACCATCCCTGCCGGAAAGATCGCCGCACAGACGCCCTCTCCGACCTCACCGGTTGTCAACCCCCTGCTGGTTGATGTCGTGGTCAGCCTGGGGAGATCGCATTCATCTGTCGTCCTTCCCGATTTCAAGGGCAAAAGCTTTGACGAAGCAGCGCGCTGGCTGGCATTGAACAATCTGAGCCCCGTCCCGGTCCAGATCTCCGGTGGAGCCGACGGGATCATCTCGGCGCACGAGCCGGAAGCTGGCAGCAGAGTCGGAGAAGGCGGAGCCGTCCGCCTTTCCATGGGTGGAAACAAGAAGTACGGGGTTGTCGATTTTGTTTTCCCCTTGATGCTCAAACTCTCGCAAACCGCGATCAATTTCACCACAGCCTCGGCGACCAACAGCAGCGACCAGGATCTCTCGATCGAACAGCTCAAGCTCAAGCAGCAACAGGATGAAGAACGCCTCCAACGTGAATTGATCCGCGAGGGCGATGAAAAATATCAGGTCACCATCGTCATGATCCGCCAGGATGGCGCCCGTGGAACGATTTTCAGCGGCGAAAAGACTCCCGGGGAGCATATCATCCAGACCTTCTCCTATGAAAACGAGGTCACCATCGAAATCTCCATCGGAGGCCGGAAATTCATCTCGAGGAAATACCAATGACCGTCATCTCGCCTTCGATTCTGTCCGCCGATTTTTCCAGGATTGCCGAAGAGATCCACGCTCTTCAAGCAGGCGGTGCCGATGCCATCCACTA
>DAIREN010000205.1:0-3853 GCA_036795535.1 Spirochaetota bacterium | reverse complement strand
GCAGCGCTCCCGCCACCCGAGACGACGGCTCGGGAGATCGTCAAAGCGGCCTTTGCCCAGGATCTCGCTGCCCTGACGGCCCGTCTCTCCGGGGATCCCCTCAGGACACTTCTCGCGGCCAACACAAAGCCACTGCAGGAATCCGTCTGTCGGCGCCTCGTCCGGATGGAGAGTGTACCGGAGCATTGGCAGGTCCGTTTTGCCAGGGCGGTGTACCAGGATGACGGTTCAACGGTGACGCTGCATCTGTGTTTGCAGTCCACCAAACAGGACAAGACCGCCTTGACGGAAATGTTCTGGAAGATGAGCTATGTCGATGGAGGCTGGAAACTTGTTGCGTACGAGTAGGATGCTCGGGATTCTTGTCCTCGGGCTCGGGTTTCTGGGTGCCTGCGGGAAGGATGCGTCCCTGGTGGAGACGGCTCTGGCGGACTATTGTCGCAGCCGGTCCGAAGGGCAGTATCAGTCCTATCTGGACTCGACCGGAGGGGAGCTTCTCTTGGCCGCCCTGCGTGATCAGGGAACGCAACAACGGATGGTGACCCAGGGGTCCAATCTGGCCCACGAGGGGATTGTCCTGATCGAGACCTATGTGACCAGTGTCGAACTGGACGGCATCAAGCGTCAGGCTGTCGCCAGTTATCTCGAAAAATTCGGCAAGGGTCTCAAGACCTGGGCCGTGCATCACCAGTCGCAGCTGGAGTATATCGATCAGCGCTGGCGGGTGATCAGCGACCGGACGATGGTAGCGCGCTGACAGAAGCGAGAACTTCCGTTTCCTGACCGGGACCGAAGATGTCAGGATACACGACGGGCGCTTTGCGTCGTATCTTTACAGACATGAAGGAACTGTTTGATCCGGGTCGTATTCATTGCTCCTCGGGTGTCGAGGCCGAGTTCCGTGGACGGAACATCAACCCGCTGTTTTATTTTATCCGCCATTTCAACGGCGACTGGGGCGATATCGAGCCGGGCGAAATGGCCGAAAACGAACACAACCTCGAGTCCGGGGGGCGGCTCTTCAGCCGCTACCAAACCCCATTTGGCGAGCTCTGGATCATCACGACCGCCGACCGCAGCGAAACCTATATGTGCTTCCCGACACAGTACCTCGAATGGGCCACCGGCGGACAGGTTGGAAACACCGAGGCCAGGCACCGCCAGCCACCCAACGAAGGCCAGTCCAAACCCTGATTCTCCTGCCCTGAACTTCCGTTCCGACGTACAGCCTGCACAGACACAATCAAGTCCAAAATCTTTTTGAGGAACAGCCTCGGGCCGGATACCCTGCGGCAGACCCGGGGAATGGTCTGTCTGCAGGTGAGCGGGGACAAACAACCGGCCGAATACAAAAGGAAACCATTTGTCCTGACGAAACTGCCATGAGGGGTTAACCCCGATGGGACAAAAATCCGGTTCACTACAGTCACGCGATCTGCCAGCACCCGAATACAAAACGCCGACCAGGGGGACAGTTCCCATGGCCGGCGTTCTTGCGTTCCACCCTGAAAAACAAGCGAGGGGACTATTCGTTGAAGATGACCAACGGCGAATCGAAGCCGGTGAGGCCGGTCCCGGTCACGCCGGTGCCGTCACCGTTGGCGTATTTCAGGGTCACGCCCGTGGATGTGCGGTGGAAGTACCAAACACGGTTGGCCACGGGATCGTGGGCCATGTAGTCGGCATGATTTTCGGCTCCGACATTGGCCTCGATGATCTTTGCATTGCTTCCGGAAGGGTAATCGGCCACCTTGAAGTACCCCGGCCCTGTCCCCGCGCCCCAGTAGGAAACCCAGTACATCTTGCCGGTAGCCGGATTGACGGAAAGGTTCATCGGACTGTGGCTGGTTACGGTCGCGCCTGTCTTCACGATGTCGCTCTCCGACCCGCCGCTCAGGCCGATGGAATACTATTTGTCGATAGCTCCGTTCACCCAAGCCAGTCGGTCATTCGTCATCCGAGCAGGCCGTCACGACAAAAGCCATCATGGAAACCAGTACTGCTGCCCATACTTTCATCATTTTTTCTCCAAGGGTCCCGTAGCGTCAACCGCGAAATTGCAGATCGGGCCTGTCATTCAGGTAGAGTTACGATTCCATTTTAGAAATGACATCACCCCGAAGAATGATTTTACGAGATTTGACAGCATCTCTGAAATTTGGAACAATTTTTTTTCTGCATCAAGAGAGACAGGGTCGGGCATTCCAAAGACAGTATTGATCGCTCGTCCCCAGAAGAGCTGATTATGGAGAACCACGTTGTTTTTGTTCAAACGGTTCAACATGAGAGAGTCTCCGTCGTACGGGAACGGAGGGATTCCTGCAGGATGATGATGGACAAGACCTGTCTACAGGCGTTGCGGATTCCGGGTCAGGTTGGCGCCGGGGAGGACAAAATTCAAGTCTTCGATTTTTGTGACACGCCAGTTGCCGGCAGCTTCTTCGATCGTCCAGCGTTGGGTGCTGTCCGGGCCTGAAATATCAATCAGGATCCTGGAGCCGCTTTGCCGCATATTCGGTGATTTCGAGGAACGGAGAGAGAGACGGGACAGCGCCTCGGCTGGTGTGAGCCGGGAGACGGATTTTCCCGACTTGTACAGGATACCGTGGGCGGGGAGATAGCGCTCCAGTCCGGTTGTCCGGCCTGATGCGAGGGCCTGCCTGAAGCGGCTCATGACATCCCGGGCTTGTTCGCGTTGCAGATGGAGGCCGGGTCGCTCTGAAGTCTGGTACCCGGGGAGCCGTTCACCACGGACGATCAACTGCACCTTGGTCGGCTTGCGGCTTGTATGGATGGAAAAGCTCTTTCCCTTGACGGGTGGGGCAAAGTCCCTGTCTTCGGAGGGCAGGGCGACTGGTGTCCCGGCATCGGCCCGCAACCAGGAGGCACCCCCATCAGTCCGGGCTGCGACGGCAATGACCGGCTGACGGAATTCGATGCGGGCCATCCAGCTTGCCCCGTTGACGGCCAGGACCTGAAGCATTTGACCGTAATAGCGGGCCGAGGCATGGGGGATGGTGTTGTCGGAGATGACCTTTGTCCGGCCTTGGGCATCGATCTCGAGAGTGATCAAGCAGTTGACAGTCTGGCGGGAGATGCGGTTGGTGACCGGTGTGGCATAAAGACCGGAGAAGGAGAGTGCCACGAGGAGAAGGATCGGGAGATAGGCGCGCATACCCACAAGATACACCATTGTGGGAATGATCGCACCGGGGGGCAGTCCGTGAGGGCAAACTGGCTGAATATGGAACAGTCGCATTTTCTCAAATTTGAGAATTTTGCAATCCCGGATTACTTGACAGAGCGAGTTCGGCGGCAAAGGGCGAGAGGATGCGTTCGAGGATCCCGAAGCGCCAGGCAATCATGATCCCGTAATTCGTGACGGGCACGCCCTGGCTTTTGGCCCGTGCGATCCTGAGCCGGATTTCGCGCGGGGTGACCATGCAGCCACCGCATTGGATGACGGCTGCCCAAGGTGAGAGGTCTGCTGGGAAATCCCGCCCGGCGCACTTGTCGAATTCGATCTGCCGTCCGGTTTTTTCGCGCAGCCAGCGCGGGATCTTGACGGTCCCGATATCATCGCACTGGACATGATGGGTACAGGACTCCGCGATCAAGACTCTATCCCCGTCCCGCAGTGTCTCGAGGGCCCGGACTCCGGCGACATAGGCGGCAAGGTCCCCCTTGGCACGGGCAAAGAGGATTGAAAAAGATGTCAGGGGAACAGTCTCCGGCGTGATGGCGGCGACTGTTTCGAAGGCCTGGGTGTCGGTGATGACGCAATCCGGCGGACGCTTGAGGCTGGCCAGACAGGCTTCAATGGTTTCGGGGACGGCACCCGCAAAGAGGGCGC
>DAIREN010000204.1:1283-3891 GCA_036795535.1 Spirochaetota bacterium | reverse complement strand
GGGTCGAAAAACAGAACAGCGAGATGCGGACCTCGGCCATGCTCGGTGTTTTTCGCCGCCGTCCTGAAACGCGAGCCGAATTCATGACGCTCATATCGCGATAGGGAAATGCCGATACTGGGGAATGGCCCGGAAATGCGGTTGTGGTTTTGTCCCGTTACATGGCATGGCGCGCCCGTCTTGTGGATTGTGCCCGTGTATGCCATACTGGTGTCTGTATTCGACAAACCAATGAGGGTGCGTGATGGAAACACGAGCGTTTGAAACCGGTTCGACTCTCTCTCTGGTCAATGATGGCCGGCTGGAATTCTTTTTTTTGGGAGTGGGGAGCGCATTTGCCAAGCGGCACTACCAGACGAATCTTTTGGTCGTCAAGGGCAAGGATCATGTCCTGATTGATTGCGGGACCAAGTGTCCACAGGCGCTCTATGACGTTGGGCTTCCGGTGACTGCCATCAAGAATTTCTTCATTACGCATTCACATTCCGATCATATCGGCGGGCTTGAAGAGGTGGCACTTCTTGGAAGGTATATGGCCAAGAAGAAGCCGGTGATGATCATTGCCGAGGCCTATCAGCACATCCTCTGGGATATGTCGTTACGTGGCGGGTGTGCTCACAATGAGGAGCAGGCCGGGGATATCCTCAAGTTTTCGGATTTCTTTGAGGTCAAACGACCACGACACATGGCGGACATTCCACGTTTGACGTACGATACCGAGGTTGGCGGGATCGGGCTCAAGATGATGCGGACCAAGCACATTCCGGACTCTTCCGGGACATGGGAGAGTTCCTTCTGGAGCTGTGGTGTCATTATCGATGACAGAATATTGTTCACCAGCGACACGCGCTATGATCCCGAACTGGTGCTCTCATACTGCAAGCAGTTCCCCATCGAGGTCATCTTCCACGATTGCCAGTTCTTTACCGGTGGTGTCCATGCCTCACTGGAGGAGCTGGCCGGGCTGCCCGACGAGATCCGGGCCAAGACGTATCTTGTGCACTATGGTGACAACTGGGAACAGTTCGAGCCCCGGGCCAAAGAACTCGGGTTTGCCGGATTGGCGCAGCAGATGACACACTACATTTTTTGAGGAACAGTCGGCTGCCCGCGGGTGAAATTTTTTGGCGCAGGGTGATTGTGTGACTGATGGACCGCCTGTCGTATATGGGGCGGTCTTTTCGTGGTGGGCTGGGGTGATGCAAGTCCCCGTGGGCGCCGGATGTATCGGGGCTGTGCTTGCGTGCCGATTCCCCTCGCGCTCCGGTGTCTGCTTCCGATGTTTTTGTGGGCTCAGCGCGGGCCGGGTGTGCCCGACTGTCGGCGCGCATTCATGTTGCTGGCTGTTGAGGGCGTGCCCGGATGGATCGTCCAGAGGGCGGCCATCCCGTCGCCGCTGACCGCAACGAGGGTTGTGCCGAAGACGGACAGATGGATGATCTCGCCGCAGTCGGGGGTAAGCGTGGCGAGTTCGCTGCGGCAGTCTGGAAGCTCCCAGACCCGGATCCGGCCACCCCCGACACGACCGCTCCCCGCAAAGAAGAAGATGCGGTTTTCGATTTGTCCGAAAGTCAGGGCGGAGACCGGTGTGTGGTCGATGGTCCGGACGATGGCTTTGTCGGGATTGGTCCTCGGCCAGACACGGAATTCCCAAAAGAGGGAACCGCAGGCGGCGTAGTCCCGGTGCCAGGCGGCCGAGATGGGGCTTCCGCTCAGGGGGATGGTACCGAGGGCCCCGCTTGGGCTTCGTTGGATGACGCTACCGCTTCCCCGCGAGCCAGTCAGGAGCGTCCCGTCGGGCGCGATGGAGACGAAGCGCACGTCGGATCCGGGCAGGTCCAGCGGGGCGGACTTGGCGGAAGCGAGGTCGTAGAGTCGGGCGGCCCCCCAGGGCGGGCGGGCGACGGCAAACGCGGCGTCACGGGAGATGGCGGCAGCCGGGAGGCGGCCTGCCGGGAGGTTGGCTGCGATCACGGGAGATTGCCGGCCATCGGCCAGCGAGACGAGAGTGACAAGGCCGCCGTCGGAAAGTGCGAAAAAGGAACCGCCATCGGGATGGATGGCCAGTGCGCGGAGTGCGGGCAGGCGGCCATTGGAACGGCGTGTGAATGATGGAAGATCGTATGCAGTCCACGAACCGTCCCGTGTTGTGGCCAGCACCAGGACACGGGATGAAGAGGCTGCCAGATCGATTGAAAGACCGGTCCGCAAAAAATTGATTGGGTTGAAGGTGAATGGGCGCGGTTTGGTTTGCGGAATCACAGGCGGGGTGCTGCTGCACCCATTGAGGATGCAGACCATACACGGGATCAGAGCCAGAAATACGATGCGGGTACACATCTTCATGCTGAGAGTATAGCTTTTTTCTCGGGAAACCGGGATACTTTTGTGGTCACGGTCGAAGAGCGATATTCCTGAAGAAAACGAGGACGCGATCAGGGCCGGGATGAAGCTGTGCAGGAAGAGAAGAGCCGGAGAGCATGATGAAGATTCTTGGTGACAGGACGCTGGCGACGAGTCGCTGGTTGGAGATGATTGAGCGGCGCTACGAAAACCGTGCAGGGAATCCGTCATCCTGGTATTTTGCGTCCCGCAGCGGAAAGCGGGC
>DAIREN010000204.1:0-1183 GCA_036795535.1 Spirochaetota bacterium | reverse complement strand
CCGGAGTATCGTGCAAGGCGACAACTGCGTAAAAAAATGAATAAAGTATGAAAGAAATCGCTTCTGCCTGATCACAATTCTATGACGGTCGTGAACTGGTTTCCGAAAGGTATTCTCTTGGTTGTACAGGAAAAATTCTGGACGTGTTGTGATGAAGATGATGGTTTGCGAATCCCTGCCTGAACCGGTGACCGGGCTTTTGTTCAGCCCGGACGGCCGGCGGCTTCTGGTCCGGCATGCCGGTGCGGCCTGTCTGCTTGATGCTGCGACCGGCCGACAGCTTGCCGCGCCCGGGCGGCAGCGAAAGAACGTCAGTGCCCTGGCCGCGAGCGTGACACTCGACCGGTTTGTTGTTGGCTTCGAAGACGGATCGATTGCGCTTTATGACGGCGAGGGCAGTTTGTTGCGGCAGATCAAGGGCGCGCATGATGGACGTGTCGGGCTGGCTGACTTTCTGCCCGACGGCAGCCGTTGCCTGACCGGATGCGAAAACGAACGGACAGTCATAGTCCGGGACGCGACGAGTGGCGAGCCGCTGGTGCGCCTGCCACCGCAGGAAACACGGCTGACCTGTGCTGCTGTCAGCCCTGACGGCTCGCTGGTCATGACGGCGGCGGATGACGGATCCGTCATGATCCATGCTGTGGCTGACGGGCAGGTCGTTAACCGGCTGTGGCAGGCCGGCAAGGTGTATGCCGCAGGATTTCATCCGTCGTTGCCGCTTTGTTTCACGGCAGCACTGGACGGATCGACAATATTGTGGAATTATCAGGAAGAACGGGACCTCGCAGTTCTCTTCGAAGATGCCGAATCGGACCGGACCGGCTTCTCCGCGGATGGCCGGTTTTTCGCGGGCTACACGGCGCAGATGGAAACGTGGGCCGGCATCTGGGACGGCACGACCGGCCGGTTGTTGCGGCGCATCGAAGACGGGCAGTCAGCCGTCTGTGATCTCGCGTTTGCCCCATCCGGCTCGCGGCTGGCCGTTGTCGGCCGCGATGGTGCCGTCTCGCTGCACGACGCGGCCGACTCCGGGCTTGTCCGCCTGGTATCTCTGGGTAGCGAAACGGCCCGCCGCGCCAACCGGGAACAGTGTCTCTGCTGGTCCGCCGACGGCAGCCTGCTCGCGACGAGCGGCCATGACCGCACAATCCGGCTCTGGTCCGGCTGCGACGGGCGCCCG
>DAIREN010000203.1:0-3892 GCA_036795535.1 Spirochaetota bacterium | reverse complement strand
GCGTCCAGACACCGGTTCCTGTTCTGGTCGAGTTCGGTATCCCCAACCAACGCTCGGGATGCCGGACACTCGACGAGGTCAAAGCCGTTCTGGACGAGATCATGCAGCATCCCCAGGCACTGGTTCCAGCCGGGGTGCTCGGGTATGAGGGACTCCTCGAGACAGGCAACCGCGACGAGGAAGCCGGCTCCGTACAGCGTTGGCTCGGCCAGCTCTCCCAAGCCGCAGAGCTTGTTGCCACAACCCCGCTCTACAAAAATGAGTGCATCATCTCGGCCGGTGGCTCGGCCTTTCTCGACATTGTCCTTGATTTCATGTCTGCCTTCAGGCCGGCCTGGCCCTATCGCCATGTCCTGCGCAGCGGGTGTGCGGTCGTTCACGATGACGGGTGGTATGCCGGGTTTGCCCAGGCGGTCAAGGAGCGTGGATCGCATCATATTCCGCTTCAGTCCGCGCTTGAACTCTGGGCCGTCGTCCAGGGCCGACCCGAACCGGATCTCTGCATCCTCTCGTTCGGGAAACGGGATTGTCCCTACGATGCCGGTCTGCCGGTCCCGCGTCTGGCACGCTTCCAGGCCCAGCCCTCGCCCGAGTCCCTTCCCGAGGGTGTCTCCCTGCTTTCCGGCGATATTCCCCTAGCCAGACTTTCACCGGAGTCCTACCGGATCGACAAACTCTACGACCAGCATGCGCGGCTGCGCTGCCCCGTGGATGCACCCCTCGCTGTCGGCGATCTTGTCGCCTGCGGGATCTCGCACCCGTGCGGGGCCTTTGACCGCTGGCAGTGGATTCCGACAGTCAACGAAAGCTATTCGGTCACGGACATGATCAAGACGTTTTTTTGAGGAACCACCTCCGGCCTGTGACGCGCGCCCTTGCGGGGCGTGTTGGTGTGGGAAGTACTCCGGGACTACAAACCGGGAGCCGGGGCCGTGTGCAGGAGTTGTCCTGATCGCCCGCATGCCGGGCGCACCACCAATAAAAGGGCCATCCTTTTGGGACGGCCCCTTGGCGCTACGACAATTCAGGTTGCATACGGATCGGGCTGATTGGCATCCGTATACTTTTTGCTCTGACCCGGAAAACCGCCAGCCTTCAAAAACGCGTCAAAGGCATCCTTCATCGGTTGGGTGATCGGGGACTTGGCTCGTTCATACTGCATATCATATTTGGTGCAGTAGACACGGAGGGTATAGCCGCCAGAACCGGTCCCGGAAAAGCGTGCCTTGATGGTATTCCCGTCACTGAAACTCAAAAAATAGGCCGCGTTTTTGTCAGCCGTTTTCCCCGTCTTGGGATGGAGATAATCCCAGGCTCCGGCCTTCTCGAGGATCAGGGACCCGAACCGGGCTCCTTCCTGCTTGGATGCGTTTGCAAGAAGCGCCGTCAGGATTTCTTTTTCCTTGTCGTCACTCCCCGAGACTTCGCCCCGGGTAAAAAAGACACGGCCAAACTTTTTCCAGACGTCTTCCATCAATTGCTGGACACTCTTTCCGGTTTCCAGAAGGATCTTGAGCAAAAATGCCGTGGCAAAAATCCCGTCTTTTTCACGAAGATACGGGTTCCCGACGCCATTGGATTCCTCAACGCCCCAATTCCCGAGTTCCGCGATCCACTTGAACCCGGTTGGCGTCTCGACGGTCCGGACCTTGTGTTCGGGAAACTTGCTCTGGAGAAACTCCTCCATCAGGTCAATCGTCCCCGCCGTCACGGTGGACCGGCCAAAAAATATCTCGTTGGGAAAGAGTTTTCCCAGATTGATGCCGTCGGCGTACATGGAAAAGAGTGCAAACTCGTCGGCGGATTCGACAAAAAATCCCTTTCCTCCGTCCAGTCGGCGGTCAACATCCGAATCCCAGGCTGCCACGAGATCGTATTTCCCGCTCGCGTTGAGTTTGATCAATTCGGGGATGTAGTCGAAATCGGGTTCGGGATGGAGCGGATCGCCATGGGCATCAAAGCCCCCCAGGTCTTCCCGTGGTTCCTCGCGCAGAATGGTGGCCTGCAAGCCCAGCCGGTTGACAAAGACCTCGCGGGCAAACGGACCGGCCGCTCCGTGCATGGCATCAAAGGCCGCCGCAAATCCGGTCCGGATGGCGAGTTTTTCCTTCATCCCCTTGAAGTCCAGAACGGAATCCAGAAGATCGGCATACATCTTGATGGCATCGAAATACTCCAGCTCACCGGCCTCGAGGGCATCCTCAAAGCGGACCGTATGATACTCACTGACGGCATTTTGCAGTTCATGGACGCGGTTGACCGTGTCCTCAAGCGCGGGCGCGCCCGTTTCCATATTGATCTTGATGCCAACATCCGTAAAAGGATTGTGGCTGGCTGTCAGGATGACGCCGCCGGCGGCCGCAAGCGTGCGGATGGCATGGGACATAGCGGGCGTGCTCGCCAAACCGTCTTGCGCAATGCAGACACGAAACCCGTTCCCGACGAGGATCTCGGCAATCTTTCGGACACGTTCACGGTTTCCCTTGCGTGGATCGCCGCCAATTACGAGCGTCCTGTTGTTGTTGGCTACCTTTCCCGCACCGGTTTTCTCGAGAAAGAATGCGGCGACTCCCTGGGCAAACTGTTCGAGAAACAGGTGACGGTTGTAGTCCTCCTGGACCAGACGCAAGCCGGATGTTCCCATTTTTTTTATGGCGTAGGGTTTTTCGATGCGGATCGTTTCGATCTTCAATGCCATTCCTGCCTCCAGATTGATCAGTATTCCTCAGTGTATACTGCAACCGGAAACAGGTCAAGAAACTGTCATGCAGAGTGTCATTCACAGGCTTTTTCCGGAGTGTTGCGCCAACTGCGGAACCATTATTTGTATATTCCGTCCGGTTCCCGACAAAAAAACCTCCGGCAGAATGGCCGGAGGTTGGCAGGCACATGACCCGGATTATTGATCTTCTTTATTGACCGAGGCCCGTCCATCTGCACCCACCACGACCGTGTACTGGTAGCCTTTGGCGGTTGTAAACACCAGTGGATCTTGTGTGTTGTTTTTGTCTGCCGGGAAGTTTTCGATTGATACTGATGTCTCGGGAATCGTTTTCCATTCGCTGGTTGTCCTTGTGGCCACACCATTCATGTTGACCGTGTTTCCGTCAGCAACTTTGTATCCGATGTTGACTGAATTCGCGTAGTTGTTGGTGACCCGGAATCGTGGATCCGGATCATCACCGTATGCGGTCAACGCCAGTGTCAAAACCAACAGTACAGCAATTCCCAAAAATTTTTTCATGATACAGCCCCTTTCGTTGTCTGTGATAGAGTTTCTACTGTCAACCATCTACCTTTGAAAAATAGCATGGTTTCAGGAATTTTCGACTACCGGGACAATCGACCGGTCCAGGAATGACTTCGCCGCCAGCCGGCTTCATAGCGGTAGGGGGTGACAAAGACCTTCAAATGGGCCTGCCAGCTCTTTTGTGTGACAAATACCCTGACACCGGCCTGATAGCGCTGCTGGACGTAGTGCCAGATGGCATCCTTGCCACGGGCCTCCCAAGCGTTGGGCGTGACATACACAACCAGATCCGCCTCATAGCGGTGTTCCGTGAAATAGACTTTGAGATTGGCATCCCATTCAGCGGTGGTCACAAAGACCTGGCTTGCCGACACTCCCGTTGAAAGGGCACAGAGTATCAAACCAGCCAAAAGAAAGCGTTTCATATTGCCTCCGGAGGATGTTTCTGAAAATTTGGACACCGGAATCCATCAATCGGTATACTCCCGGATCAGGACGAAATTCCGGTGTGTGGTAGTATACTTGAAGACATCCTGCATACCGGAAGTATATGCAGGTACAATGGAGGGAACAATACATGTCAAATCTGCGTTTTTTCTTTTTGGTCATGCTGCTGGTCTTCGGGATTGTCGCCTGTGCTGA
>DAIREN010000202.1:0-3934 GCA_036795535.1 Spirochaetota bacterium | reverse complement strand
CACATGCTTTTGCTGAAATCAAATCGGATTCACGCACCTCCAAATGGCGTTCAAAGACCACTCCTCAACCTTTGAATTGCTGTCTTCAGGTACTGCCTGATACTCCCGATTCTGCCGGGATTCACCGGCCATGTTCCGTCAATTCTTCTGGAAGAAATGAGTCCGGCTCCCTGGAGTCCCACGAGGAGATCGGCTGCAATGTCCTTCGGGGCATCGGTTTTGATTCTCTTTGTGGCCTGATCAAGGAGACCGAAGAGGACATCGGCTGGCGTCGATGAACACCCGGAAGAAGGGACCCCGTTGTTCTGCCTTGGTTTCACCCTGTTTTGCACAGGAGGTTTTTTCACGGTTTTTGTTTGTGCCACAGAAGACCTTGAACCGGATTTGTCCCTGTCTTTCTCTGGTAGGGGTGCGTTGTTCAGTGAGTTGATAAAAACAACACGAGCCCTCTTGATCGTCTGAAGCGAGAGCCCGGTCTCGGCAGCGATTTTGGCCGCAGTCAACTTGCCTCCCCGACTCGACGATCGTCTGTCTCCACCTCGCAAGCTGACCGATTGAAAGAAGTCAGGGTATGTCGCTGACAACCACTGGATTGTTCCGGCAGCAGTATTTTGTCTGCGGAGCATGTTGTCACTGACCAGAAATCGCCGGGTCTCATCAGAACTCAAAGGTCTGGTGAGAAACTGTACCGGCACGTGTTTGAGTCCGACTTCAATCGCAGCTCGACAGCGATTATGTCCGGCAAGAATTGTTTTTTCATCGTGGTCGATCACGATGGGAACAATGACTCCCCGCTTGGCAACATCGTTGCGGAATGCCGTCCAGCGATCACCGACCATCGAAGAGAAGGTATTGTTTTTGCTCGGAGTGAGCGTGGCCGGATCAACAAAGCAGATCGGGGATAATGGGAGACCAGAAGCAACACTCTCCGGCATGGGGGCACGATCAGAAACAATTTTTTCGTTGGACGCAGCATCGACTCCCTGTGGTAACACAGCTCTTTCCGGATGATTCAGGGTTACTGCAACCTTTTTGGCGGATGTCTTTTTCACACTCATCGTCATACTCCTTTAACCGTCTTGTGCTTTCAGGTACGGGTACCCTGCCCCCAGCCCCGGGTTTCCCCAGGGGCTGAGGGTCATGACTCCTCGGTATTAGGAACAGCATCTTCCTCAGACTTCGGGGATGCTACATCACTCTTGATGGCTGTGCTGACATCGGAGGCAATCTTTTCGATGCTGTTACTGACGGAGAGAATGAGTTCGGCGAGAATGGCTTGGTCCATAGGGTTGCTCCTTTTGGCGTTGTGGTATCAGGAGTACGTACGTTCGAATCCGCTCTTTTTGACATCCAATTCAACAATTCATGGGTTTGCAAGGGAAGGCCTTCAGGAGTAGTCGGGGCTTCCTGATTTTCACAGGACAAAAATCCCAACAGGTTTGTATATCCCTGGTATCAGGTCGGCTATTTCGTCGTGCCGGCAAAACCATTCTTCACAAGAAATGGAGTCATCTATGACAACAAAGACCCGCCAGCGACACGACTGGATCCGCTACACCAACTGGGCAAATACCCGACCACAAGTCAACAGCACATCAGAAGCCGTTGCCATTGCGAGGTCAATTATCGAAGCCCACTGGGGCTACGAGATCGAACATCTGATCGCCATTATTCTGGACAATCAGCGACGGATCATCGGCACAGCACTCGCTGGGATCGGCGGATTCACAACAGCATTTTTTGTTCCTGAAGTTCTTTTCAAAGCCTTCTTCAGGCACCGGGGAGCAACAGGACTGATTCTGGTCCACAACCATCCGTCAGACTCCTCGGCACCCAGCGAGCAGGACATCATCTTTTCGAGCGGGTTTGCCGGGTTGTGTACGATGCTGCGGATTACCTTGATCGATCAGTTTGTCCTGACAGCCGAAGAATACCGGGCCATTCCGTACGACCGGAATGCGACACTGGTCCTTGAACAGAAAGATGGTTGACAAATACAACTAAACGCCGGTATAGTATATGTATGATGCATGGATACAGGCACTCGGAGGATTCATTTTCAAAAACCCGATAGCCTAACCCGGAAAGGACGATCCCATGTCTCTGCTGAACACAAAACGCCTCGACTTTCAGATTGCAACCCTCACCACCCGGCAGTCACGGAACGGCTTGTCCCCGGCTGAAACCCGCGAGCTGCAACAGCTTCTTGAATTCTCTGTTCTCTTGCCAATCGCCCAAAGGGCTATCAAGCAGATCGTACATCCACGATTTCGGGATGAAGTGGAGTCCGCAGTCATCATGAAATATCTTGAACTCCGCAGCAACGGAAACCTGGATGCGGTTCCTCCAGCCGCCTATGTCAAGCGAATGGTCCAGACTGCCTTGGCCAATATCCACAGGCAGGATCGCCGTAGTGCTGGTTGGCTCAATGATGACCAGGCACATTATCCGGTTGACGCGAATACGTCCGTCACCCCTGTCGCCATGGTTTCAGACAACACCGTCACGGACTATGACTATGCAGACACCCGTCATACCACAGAGACAGTTGACTCCTGGATGGACAACTACGCCCTGGTTTCTGGCTATTTTCAAGCCCTGATCAACGAGTTTGACAAGGTTGTGTTGTGGGCACTCTGGCTCTACAAGGGGAAGCCCCAGGAGCTGGCCAGGCAACTCGGGTGCGAAGTCACCCTGGTGTATGCGGCCATCCGGAGGCTCCGTATGAATGCCAGAAGTCCTCAAACGAGAGGCCGCATGAGCCAATAACGAGTTCAACACCGGGAACGAGCTACCCGGAATCCGAAGACCATGTCGTAGCAGTTCTCGTCAGCGGGATCGAAGTCTTCCGCTTCCCGGATCCTCTGGCAGCCCAGAGGATTGCCGCCCAGAAGCACCCGTGCATACCCGTTCTTCGGCCCCCAGGGATTCTTCTGCGGCTTTTTCGTGTCCTTGACTCCACCCCAGTCCCAGACCCACTCCCAGATATCGCTGTACATGTCCTTGAGGCCCAGCCGGTTCGGACTCTCCCTGTAACCCTGGCCAGCTTCAAATAGCAGACCACCAGCTGCTGCGAACCGCCACTCGGTCTCGGTCGGCAGACGATATCCGTTTGCATCCCAGTCACAGATGTAGGCCTTTCTTTTTCCGATCCGGTAACAAGGCGTCAGACCCTCTGCAAGGCTCCTCCGGTTGCAGTACTCAACCGCGTCTTCCCAGTTGACACGTTCGACTGGCAGATCGTCGCCCCGGAAGTGGCTGGGGTTCGTACCCATGACGGCCAGCCATTCCCGTTGCGTCACCATGGACTGCCCGAGATAGAACGACGACAGTTCGACCTCATGCTTCGACTTGAGATCCTCGGCACTGCGGGCCATGATGAACCGGCCGCCTTCAACTCTGACCATACCGGGTATGGGCGGAAAATTGGCATTCACGAGATCTGCGTCTTCGTTCGGGCCAATGACTGAAAGGACATCAACCGGCTTTTCTGTCCAGTCGTAGTATTCGGCTGTCAATCGCTTCCATCGTATCGGCATAAACACCCGGAGAAAAAAGTTGATAAGCATACAACGGGTTCGCGTTATATAGTAACCGGTTCGACCTTGATAGCGAAACCGGAGCCAGGCCCAATGGAGATTACCAGGAAGATATTGGAAATACGCCTTTGTACAGGCCATGGCTACACGAAGATACCGTAAGCGGCTTCGCTCATGAAAGATTCTATCTGATTCAAGCCTAAACCGGTAATTCGTCATCGGGTTTTTCATAGCGTGCCTCCATTCTTGATCTTCTCGTCTGTGAGTACTCGCGTCTCTTCCACAGCAAAAAACCGTCTGGCCAAACCTCACCGAGCGGTTCTCCCGGATACAGCCGGGACCAGAAGGAACGACGAGACTCCGTTGTTTGCTGAATTGTTGCTTGCCGGAAACTG
>DAIREN010000201.1:0-4003 GCA_036795535.1 Spirochaetota bacterium | reverse complement strand
CGCTCGCGGATCCCGGCGAGCTGCTCCCGTGGTTCGAGTCCGTCCGGCGAACGCGCCGGAACGTGCATCGCGCCCAGTCGCTTGAGGGCGGCCACCCGGATCATGAAGAATTCCTCGAGGTTGGAGGACGAGATGGAAAGGAATCGGACACGCTCGAGGAGGGGCGTTCCCGGCCGGCGCGACTCATCGAGGACCCTGCTGTTGAAGGCCAGCCAGCTCCACTCACGATTGAAGAAGCGCCCGCTCATGGTCCGTCCACCGTCCGCAGTCTCTCAAGAACCAGATCTGTTCCAAAATAATGTTCGAAATACTGTTTCTTGTTTTTGAGGAGAACCCGCAGGATCTCGAGAAACTCATAGCGCTTTCCCTCGAGCCCGACGGACAGGATCGCCGCGCTCTCGCCAAACCTGATGGAGATCGCTTCGATCCGGGGAAGACCCGGCTCGCTGAGGGCATCGGCCAGCCGGAGAATGGCCGCCATTCTGAAGACCGCAAGACGGGCAGACCGGTCCATGGCCTTGTAGCCGATGGCGGTCCCGCCCGGCAGTCCTTTTCGGTGAAAGCGGACCGTCCACGAAACCTCCTGGACCTCACAGGCCGAGAGTCCCAGGATATCGGAGGCGGCCACCAACTCGGCTGAGTACCGGTGATGGCCCTTGGATCCGATATACATTCCAATATCATGAAGAATGGCGGCCACCCGGACCAGTAGTCGTTCCCGCGGCTGGAAGCTCTGCGCCAGTTGGTCGTAGAGCAGCCCGGCAATCCGCTCGCACTCCCGGGCATGCGCTTCATCGTACTTGAATTTCCGCCCAATGGCGTGCGCGCCTTCGAGGATCTCCCCTTCAAAACCATCCCGGAGGAGATCGGGAAATCCGCCCTCCGTCCGGACAAGGGCATCCACGACCGCCGATGTCAGGTGGATGGGCGGGAAGATGATCCGGCCGGCCCCCGACTGTTCGAAAAGCATCCCGATCACCAAGAGCCCGATCCGGATGGTCACGGCGCGGTTCCCGTCCAGCCCCCAGCGCGAGGCCATCTCCTCCTGCGGGCATGCCAGAACGAATTTCCGGAGTTCGCCAAACTTGTCCGCCGTCAAATCATGGGAGACGCCAGTGGTGTCCCGGACCCTGTCAAGAAGCCCGGAGATGTCCTCGCTGACAGCGACACAGCGGTCGATCTGTTCGATCCCGCACCAGGATTTGATGGACTGGACCGGCTGGGAAAGCACGAAGGGCAAAACCCGCTCGAGGTCGGACTCGGGGAGATCGAAATTCCGGGAGAAGCGCAGGGCGCCATCATCATGGGCACCGTAGAGCATGATCACGCCGTCTTTGAGAACGACGGACTGGGTCAACCCCGAACGCGCGACCAAAAGCCAGGTCGTCCCCGTTGCAAGCCGGGTGGCCTCCTCGCCCCTCAAACAGGCACGCAGGATGGCCAGGGCCTCATCGGCCGGTTCGAGGAGATTGAGCCGGAATCCCGTCGCGGATTCAATCCGTTCGATGCAGGTCTCGGCGTTGCTCGCACCGGCCAGGGTACTCGAAGCCACCACGCAGGGCTCGCTGATCTTCCAGGATGAAAGGACCTCACGATACTGCTGGAGAATCGTGACAACGGTGGCAAGCGAGGAATGACGGACGACACCCCTTGAAAAAATGTCATTCCCCAATGTAACCGGATTCCAGAAGGATTCGAGAACGCGCCAGGAGTTGTCGCCGGGGGCCTCTGCAATCACAAGGCGCACAGCATGTGAGCCGACATCGATCACCGCCAGAAGCCGTGGCGTTTCCCGGGTTGCGTGCAAGACCTGCCCTCCATACCCTCCCATCCTATCCCGCTGGGCAGGCTACTGTCAAGGGAGGGGCGGGCCAGCACGTCCCACTGTCCCGAATGTCAGAAGGAACACGATCGATTGAGCATGGAACCGCACTGGTTTTTTTTGGTGAACACCTCAGGCCGGTGGATGGGCCGGTTTGGCACAGAGCCTGTGCTTCATCGGGTGGACGAACACCGTTCGCCACCTTGTTTTTCACTTCTGTCCTCTGTATCATGAAGACAGATGGAAATCCGGAGGACATCATGCGCGTTGTGATTCTGGCAGCCCTTATCTCCCTGACAGTCATCGCCTGCACCGGGCCGTCAACCTGGCCGGATGGTCTTGACAAGAAGACGGCCCTCGCCTCATGGCAAGGACCACGCGCAACCGAAGACGGGGTCCTCTTTGTCTGGAAAAACGGGCAACCTAAGCAATCCCTCTATCTGACCGGTTCATTCAACGCCTGGCGTCAGGCCGATTCTGACTGGAAACTCGCAGAAACAGCCCCCAGGGTCTGGAGTCTTCTCAGGGATCTCGACCCGGGAAAATACATGTACCTTTTTGTAGTAGACGGACGGATGCTGCCCGATCCGTCCAATACCAACACCCAGCCCGACGGGTATGGCGGAACCTGGAGTCTTTTGACAGTCCCCTGACACTCCGCCAGACGATCGTCACCCTTCAGACATGCGCCACTGTCCCGAAAAACTTTTTACCGAAATTATACGAAAAGCATGATTGAAAACCTGCTGCTTCGCCAACACTCCAGCTCCCTCAGTGCGCAGCGGAGTCTACACAGCCAACCTTTCGGGACAATGGCCCCTGCGGGACATGGCCCGTTCCAGCGGCTGTACATGCAGCACGGCCCGCACAGATGGCGGGCCGTGTCTACGCAAAAATTGTATGCCAGCGGAATCTCAGAAAACCAGCTTCATTCCGTCCAGCCGGCGGGCAAACTCGTCGAGGACCCGCTTTTCATCGGCCTCGTCCTTCGCCACAAAGGTGGCCGAAAAACGGACATAATTGCCGGCATCATCGAAGGGAACTGTTGATATCAGTTTTTCCCTGATCAGAAACTGCGAAAACTCCTCGGCATTGGCAAAGCTCTTCCCGTCGGCCGTCCCCTTGGGGGCCCGGACAAACAGGAAGAAAGACCCGTCCGGCATCCTGGCCTCAAAACCGAGTTTTTTGAGGGTCTCGACCATGGCCACAAGCCGTCGCTCGTACTTGACCCGCGTGCGCTCGGTGATCTCCGGGTGCGCCAGGGCAACCGCCGCCGCCTTTTGAACCGCGATAAACTGCCCGGAGTCGGTATTGTCCTTGACGGTCCCGTAGGCTGCCACGAGTTCCTTCCGGCCGGCCACAAAGGCCATGCGCCAGCCGGTCATATTGAAGGCCTTGGAGAGGGAGTGGATCTCCAGTCCGACCTCTTTGGCTCCCGGGATCGAGAGGAAGGAAAGCGGCTTGCGGTCGTAGACCAGGGCGGCGTAGGCCGCATCATGAATGATTACAATATTGTTTTTCTGTGCGAATTCGACCACCGAGCGGAAAAACTCCTCGGTCGCCCCGCGGCCGGCCGGATTGTTCGGGTAGTTCAACACCAGAACCTTGGCCCGCTTGAGAATCTCCGCCGGGATCGCTGTCAGGTCGGGCAAAAACCCGCGCTCGGCCACCAGCGGGAGATTGTAGACCTCGCCCCCAAGGTATTTTGTGTAGGTTCCAAACACCGGATAGCCGGGGACGGTCATCAGGGCCACATCGCCCGGATTGATCAGGACGTGGGGCAGCATGGCCAATGAGGGCTTGGACCCAATTGAATGCAGGATCTCGGTTGCGGGATCGATCCCGGTCACGCCGAAGACACGCTCCAGCCAGAGGGCCGCCGCATCCTGAAACTCACGGATTCCGTTGTCCGCATAGCCGCGGTTGGCCGGATCGCGAGCCTCGACCGCAAGGGTATCGATCACGAGATCATCGGCGCGCTCGTCCGGTTCGCCGACACCCATGTCGAGCAGTTCGACACCCGGGTGTTCCTGTGCAGCCGCACGCTTGGCCCGTTTGATTTTTTCGAATTTGTAGATCGTTGTATCCTTGCCAAAATTCTTTCCGCCAATGCGCTGGGCAAAGACATCCTCAACTGAAAACATGCAACACTCCTCGATTCAACAGAGTTCACCAAAAAAA